>JBKJJS010000303.1:0-4327 GCA_046597895.1 Ilumatobacteraceae bacterium | reverse complement strand
GACCTCGTCGACGTGATGGGTGACGAGGACCATCGGGGGAGCAGCCGGGTCGGCGGCGAGCTCACCGAGGGCCGCCACCAACTGCTCGCGGCCAGCGAGATCGAGTCCGGCGCTCGGCTCGTCGAGTAGTAGGAGCCCCGGCTCGTTCATCAGCGAGCGGGCGAGCAACACGCGCTGCTGCTCGCCGGACGACAGAGTTCCGAAGGGTCGCTCGGCGTACTGGTCGACGCTCATCTGCTGCAGGCACACCACGGCTCGTGCGTAGTCGGACACGCTGTATCGATGCCACCATGGTTCGAGGGCGGCATAGCGGGCGGTGACCACGATGTCGAGCGCTCGCAGTTCCGGCCGCAGTTGTTGAGCCAGTGCCGCTGACACGACGCCGATACGCCGACGCAACACGCGGATATCGGTACGGCCGAGCCGCTCCCCGAGCACGTCAACGGTGCCGGTCGACGGGTGCTCGTAGAGCGAGGCGATGCGCAAGAGCGTCGTCTTGCCGGAGCCGTTGGCGCCGAGTACGAGCCAACGCTCGGCACCGCGCACCGTCCAGTCGATGTCAGCGAGGATTGCCCGTCCATCGCGCGAGAAGGACACCCCTCGCAGCCGTAGCGCCGTCCCACTCATGCAATTTCCCGCCTTCGACCTGGCCGTTTCACGGCTCGCCACGGTATCCGGAGCGGTTGACTGTAACGGAACTGAAACATCGTGCTACGGTGCCCACGTTGTGCGAACCCGACTTCTGATCGCTGCTGGGCTCATCGGCGCCCTCACCCTGTTCTCCGCTGGTATGGCCACGGGCGAGGTGTCTGCGCAGACCACCGACGACCAGGCTCGCGAAGCCGCCCGGGAGATTGCGGCGGCGCGTGAGCGACTCAACCTGGCGAGCGACAAGATCTTGGAGCTGCAGGACGATGTCGAGTCGCTGGCCGCTGATCAAGCAGATCTGACGATCCGCCGTGACGATCTCCGCATGGAGGTCGATGTTCTGAAGCTCGCGGTGAAGGATTTGGCGTTGCAGCAGTACGTCACGGGCGGCGCCAATCCACTGCCGCTCGTCACGGGTTTCGCCGAGGTGAATGACCAGGTCACGGCGGACATGTTGGCCTCCATCGCGACGAGCGCTAGCGATGTCCGGATCGACGACTTCGAGGCCAAGGCCCTCCAACTCGCCGGGCTGAACGCCGACCTTGTCCGGCGCGGCCAGGAGTTGGAGCGCAAGACGTCCGAGTTGAATTCGCTCACGGAGGAGCTGCAGCGCCAGATCGCTGACCTCGAGGCGACGGAGAAGGAGCGACTCAAGGACGCCGCGATCGCCGCCGCCGTGAAGGCGCAGGAGGACGAGGCTCGGCGCCGACTCGAAGAGGAGGCGGCGAGGGCGGTGCCCAGTAGCCCCGTGACGAGCACGGACGGCGGCTCGGGTGGTGGGACGAGTTCCGGGTCGGACGACGGCGATGCGAGCGATGGTGGTTCGACTGGCGGCGATTCGAGCGGAGGGTCCGGCACCGGAGGCTCTGGCACTGGGGGCTCTGGCAGCGGTTCCAGCGGCGGATCCGGTTCCAGCGGCGGTGGACGTGGCGGTGGGGGCTCGACCGGCGGGGGTACGGGCTCGGGATCGGGAGGCGACTCCGGGTCCGGTGGCTCGGGTTCTGGCTCAGGGTCCGGTGGCACGGGTTCCGGTGGTTCGGGTTCTGGTTCGGGCTCCGGTTCAGGTTCAGGTTCTGGTTCTGGTTCCGGCGGTACGGATAGCTCGGGTGGCGGAAACGGTTCGGCAGGGGACGGCAACGGCTCTGGTTCGGGCAGTGGGAGCGGCTCCGGCGGTGGGTCCAACCCCGGCACCGGTTGCAAGTCCAATTGTGGCTACATCGACAAGGACATCGTGTGTCCGGTCCGGGGTCGGTCGGCGTTTGGGGACACGTGGGGCGCCCCTCGCAGCGGTGGCCGCACCCACCACGGTGTCGACATGATGGGCCCCATCGGTACTCCTCTCGTGGCCGTGGTGTCGGGTACCGCCACGTTCAAGCAGAACACCCTTGGCGGCTACGCCGTCTGGCTGAAGGGCAACAACGGCAACGCCTACTACTACGCCCATCTCAGTGCCTACGAAGGGGGCGGTGTCGGCACCGTTCGATCGGTGCAGCAAGGCGATGTGGTCGGCTATAACGGCGACACCGGCAATGCCCGCGGGGCGCCACACCTCCACTTCGAAGTACACCCCGGCGGGGGAAGTGCCGTGAACCCGTACCCGTCGGCGAAGTGGGCGTGCACCTGACCCGTGAGCGCGTCAGCGCGTCAGCTCGGCGTAGCGGTCGACGAGGTCGACGAGGGACGCCAGGTCGTCGTCGTCGAGACGGTCGGCCAGCGAGCTGAGGTTGTCGCGGATCGTCGTGCTCGACAGCGTGGAGGCCCACGGGCCATCACGGAGCAGGTCGGCGAACGCCGCGACGTAGATGTCTTGCTGTAGCCGCTGCGAGGCGTTGCCCAGGGTGTTCGAGAGCTGCCCGGCAGAGAATTCGAGAGTCGCCTCCGACGCCGACGCGGTGTCGGGGTCCAACCAGCGCAGTGTGGTGCGGGTAAGCCACTGCTCGTCGCCAGGCGACTCCGTGAGCCGGACCTCGTACAGCGCGGTCAAGGTGTAGCCAGCACCGATCTCGCCACCGTCGATGGTGTCGTCACGAAAGTCATCGTCGGCGACCGCCCGGTTCTCGAAACCCACGAGTCGGTAGGAAGCCACGATCGCCGGGTTGAACTCGACCTGGACCTTGGCCTCGCGAGCGACGACCTGCAGGGTGCCCGTCAGGTCGTCGTCGAAGAGCCGCTCCGCCTCCTCGCGGCCGTCGACATAGGCGTAGAAGCCGTCGCCCTGGTCGGCAAGCTGTTCCATGAGGGTGTCGTTGTAGGTGCCGAGCCCGAAGCCGACCGTCACGAGGTCGACGCCGACACGTGAGGCGTCACCGATCACCCTGAGAATCTCCTCGGGCCCCGTCTCGCCGACATTGGCGACACCGTCGGACAGCAGGATCACCCGATTGATCCGATCGATATCGAACGTGCGCCGGGCTTCGTCGTATCCGAGCCGGAGGCCGGCCTCGACGTACGTGGATCCGCTCGGCTGCAACTCGTCGATGGCCCACAGAATCTCCGCGAGATCGTCGACGCGGGTCGAGCGCAGCAACACCCGGGTGTCGTCGCTGTACACGACGATGGCCACCCTGTCGGAAGGCCGGAGCGCCTTGACGAGGCGGATGAGCGCCGGCCGGATCGCATCGAGCTTGCCTTCATCGGCCATGGAGCCGGACACGTCGACGACGAACGTGAGGTTGGCGTCGCGGCGGTCCTCGTCGGCGATGCGTCGGGCCTGGATTCCTACCCTGATCACCCGCTGGTCGCCGCCGATGAACGGGGCGCTCGTACCGTCGGTGACGAGCGTGAACGGCCCGTCGTCAGTTGCCGGATAGTCCTGCTCAAACGCGTTCACGAACTCCTCGACCCGCACCGTCGAGGGGTCCGGAAGTACGCCACTGTCGAGGTAGGACCGGGCCAGCGTGAACGAACCAGTGTCCACGTCGAGAGCGAACGTGGACAGTCGGTCCTCCGCCGTCTCAATCGTCGGGTTGGCAAGCGGGAGCGTTGGCTCAGGAACGGGAAGCTCGGTACCGGAATCACCGGCCGTGGTCTGCTTGGTGTCGTCGCCTGCCGAGGTCCTCGGGGCGCTCGTGGTGGCAGGTACGTCGGCCGGTAGTGGGCGAGCCGTCTCGATCCTGGTCTCGCGGACCAGGGCCGAGTAATCATCGCCGCACGCGCTGACGAGTAGCCCCACTGTGATGAGGCCGATGGCGGTGCGTGAAGTGCGCAATGTTGTCCCCCTTCGTTGGACGAATGCGCGTTGGACGACGCGACCGGGGACGTTGGTTTCTTCGTGGGTTGTCAGGGTTCGAGTTGGGGCCGACGCGGACCGGGTGAGGCGACGGGCTGGCCGGCGGCCAGTTGCCCGCAGGCGGCGTCAATGTCGTTGCCCCGGTTGCGTCGCACGGTGGCGTTGACCCCGTGGCTCACGAGTTCATCGCGGAAACGGATGACGCCGTCGGTGGGCGTGCCCTTGGTGGGGTAACCCGGAGTGGAGTTGAGCGGGATGAGGTTCACGTGGGCGGCGAGTGGCAGCGAGTGGCAGCGCTCGGCCAACTCGGCGGCATCGCGCCGTCGGTCGTTCGTGCCATCGATGAGCGCCCACTCGAACGAGAGCCGCCGCCCCTTGGCGTCGAGGTAGTCCCGACACGCCGCCATCAACATGTCGAGCGGGTAGCGGCGGTTGATCGGCACGAGTTCG
>JBKJJS010000049.1:0-3566 GCA_046597895.1 Ilumatobacteraceae bacterium | reverse complement strand
CCACCCGCACGAACCGCTCCCCGGCCTGAAGCGTCAACGTCGTGCGGACGGTGGTGGACTTGTCGCCGATCCGCCGGCCTGTCGGGTCGTCCACCCTGGCCGGCCATTGGTACACGGCGTCGACCGTGATGCGCCCTCGCAACGGGCCCGTCTCGTCGACGTGCACGTCGACCGATTCGGGGCCTTCGACGACGGTGTCATGCGCCGGCGGGCACCAGTTGTAGGTGTCGCCGGCGTCGCCGTCGTCGACGATGCGGCCGAGGCCACCGAGGTCGTTGAGCGAGAACGTCCCATCGCGTCGGCTCACCTGCAGCGTGACGAGCCCATTCGTGAGTCCTTGGGTGGCACCGTCCGCGGCGGCTCGAACCGGTTCGGCGTCGGTGGGGGAGTCTGGGATTTCCCGCCAGCCGTACCCCGGCACGTCCTCGATTCGTACGAGCGCGGTGTGCGAAATGGGCCGCCGGAGCACAGCGGTGACGGGCCGATCCAGCGGCTCGGCGGCCAAGCGGCCGGCCAGTTCACTGCGGTTCGGCGCCATCGAACCGGTGTGCCCGTCGGCATACAGCGTGACGAGCAGGCGACCACTGGCGCTGCCGCTGTCGATCTCGACATCGATACCCGACAGATCGTCGGTCCACCCTGCTACCTCGGGGACGACCGCCAACGCTGCCGCGCACGACCCGTCAAACACCGTGGTCACGCCGTCGTGGCACCGAAGTAGTTGGCTGCCCTCGATCGGCGTGGCCCCGGGCAGGCGCACCTCGACGATTCCTGACCGCGTTCGCGACGAGGGGTTGAGGACCACGCTGCCACTCGTCGCCAATTCCCGACCGAAGTGCTGGAGGGACTGCTCCTCGATGGCCTCGGCGATCTGGCGGGCCTCGGCGTAGCGGTGGATCACGGCCGCCACGACCTCGTCGTCGCTACAGGCGCAGATGGAGTCGTGGGCGGCGTTGCGCAGCATGGCGAGCCACGCTTCGTCGAGCAGGGCATCCGGCCAGCGGTCGGCCGGCAGGAGCAGCGCGGCGAGCGGTTCCGCAGACTGCTCGAGTGCCCGCTCGGCCCGGGCCGCGGCGATCTTCACGTCGACCCGGTTGGACGCCACGCCCATCAGCAGGTTCGCCCGGGCCGACGACCGGAGTTCGCCGCGCCACGTGGGAAGGCCATCGATGGAGGCGGCCATCACGTGGTCGGCGAGGGACGTGATCCGCAGTTCGAGCCGCTCGGGCACGGTGTCGTTCACCTCGGCGATCACAGCCGGGAGAAACGGCTGCGGGGTTCGGTGGTCCGAACCGTTCATCCACAGGATGGCGTCGCACTCGGCGAGGAGCGGGCCCACCTCGCGTTCCCATGACTCGATTCGGTCCGCGAACCTCTCCGGGTCGCGAGGCATGATCGACCCGTTTCCGTACCCGGTCGGGAGGTACTCGGCCCGTACCGTTGAGCCGTTGGGGGCTTCCCACCAGAACCCGGTGCGGTCGATGCTCGATGGCACGCCCCGCCATACGACGGCGTGCGCGAATCCTGCACTCCGGAGGAGCTGGGGCATTTGGGCCACATGGCCGAACATGTCCGGCAGGTATCCGACCGCCATGGTGCCCCCGAACTCACTCGCCCGTTCCATGCCGAGCTGCAGGTCGCGGATGAGGGTCTCCCCGGAGACGAGGAACTCGTCGGGCAACGTGTACCACGGGCCCATGGCGAGGCGGCCGGCGGCGGCGAGAGCGACGATGCGTTGCCTCGCGTGCGGTCGGATCGCGAGGTAGTCGTCGAGCACGGCCATCTGGCCATCGAGAAGGAAGTGCGTGTAGCTGGAGTCGCCTTCCAATCGGTCCAGCAGTTCGTCGAGCAGATCGACTAGCCGGGCGCGGAACCGCTGGTAAGGGAGGTACCACTCACGGTCCCAATGGGTATGAGGGACGATGTTCACCCGGCGGGCGGCCATAGCGGGCAGCGTAGGCCCGAGTGTCAGGCCACGAGGTGGACGGCGTCACCGGCCGCAATCTCGCCGGGCTCGATCACCGTGGCGTACATGCGGCTCACGGGACCGCGATCGTGGTGCATGACACCGAAGTCGCCGCCGAGGAACCAGCGGGCGTTCGTCTTGCAGGGCAGCGCCCACAGGGATGCCTCGGCCAGCACAGCGCCGATTCGGAATCGCACGCCTGTGCGCACCGTCGACCAGTCCAGCCCGCGGATCGTGACGTTCTCCCCCGCTGCACTCGGCGCGATCGGATGGCCGTCGGCTGCGAACTCGTCGATGACCTCGCCGGACCACAGGCACAGCGCCTGCCACGGACGGCCATGGTGCAGCCGATACTTCTGGCGGTCACCTTCGAGGCCCTTCCACGACACGGTCACACGGTCAACCGGCCGTTTCGGCACACCGCCGCCGGACACGTTGAGTTGGGCCACGGTGCCAGAACCCGTCGTCGAGATGGCGCCGGACGCCCTGAGCGCCGCCGACGCGTCATGCAGGGATTGCCATACCGACGCGAGCAGGTTGGCGGTCGTCGCTGGTTCGGCTCGGCTGAGCTGGCCCTGGGCCTGATACCCCAGCGCCCCGAGCTCGTTCGCCAGCGTCGGGCCGGCCGATCGGGGCGCGCCGAGGGCTGCCGCCACGTCGTCGGCGATGCGCTCACCGATGGCGGTCACGATCGGGACTTCGAGATTGCTTGTCAGAAGGCGCCACCACGGCCCGAGGTTGCCGAACGTTCGTGCCGTATCGGTATCGGTGAACGAGTACGGCCCGACCTTGTGCACGGCTCCACCGTAAGGGATCGGGCACGGCGCGTACGATCACATGGTGACTACGACGGACCCGATCGCCGCGTCGACAGAACGGGCGGTTGGCGGGCTTGTCGTGGCCGCACTTGCCGTCGCAGTGATGAGTGGGCTCGTGCTCACGTTCGTCTATCGCCCGGGAGATCACGCGTGGCTGCGTACAGTGCACGCTGGCAGTTCAGCCGTCGCCGTGATCTCCGCAATTGCGGCAGCGGTGGTGCGCCGGGGTGGTCGACTGCGGGTCTCGCGTCGGTCAGCGGTGAAGGTCGTCCTGTTGGTCGTGATCCTCGGCGGCGTGTTCGCCACCGGGTCGCTCCTGGCTTGGACGGGCGGGCAGCCCGGCGATCGGGGCGTGTTCCTCGACGCCGGACATGTCGTCGTGGTGGACGGTGCCCTCGTAGAGCCATCGGAACTGGTGGTTTCGTTCGTTGTGCACGTCATCCTTGGTCTGTGCGCGGTTGGCGTGCTCGGCTGGGAGTACGTTCGGGCGTGGTGGCAGCGACGATCACTCGACCCTCGAAGCGCACCGCGCCCACCCGCGCCATAGAACGCGAGCTGTGGGACCTCGGACACGACACGATCGTCGGCATCGACGAAGTCGGGCGGGGGGCGTGGGCCGGGCCGCTGATGGTAGGGGCCGCCGTGCTGCCGAGGGATAAGCGGGTGCTCGGGGTGCGCGACTCGAAGATGTTGAGCGAGGCCGAGCGCGAGCGACTCTTCGATCGGGTTGCGGCGTGGTGTGTGGCGTGGGCCGTCGGCGGGGCGAGCCAGGAGGAGTGCGA
>JBKJJS010000028.1:0-3302 GCA_046597895.1 Ilumatobacteraceae bacterium | reverse complement strand
ATCAAGATCCTGGCTTCGTCGAGGCGCGCCTCGTCGAGGGTCTTGCGCACCGGACCGTTCTTCTTCCTACCCTTGAATCGAACGACGGCCCGGACCTTGTCGTTCGGGAGCACCTCGATGGACATGGGCCTCCGCTCCGTCCCAGATTGTCCCAGCCGATGCGTGGATAAATCTAAAGAACATTATAAAACACCATGTCAAGTGCTGTGGGCGCAGGGGGACTCGAACCCTCGACTCCTGCCTTGTAAGGGCAGTGCTCTAACCAACTGAGCTATGCGCCCCTGACGGGACGGGTCAGCGTATCGGGCGGCGCCTCGCCCGGATCGGTGCTCATCCGCGATGCGGTTCACCTGCTCCATTACCGTCGCGGTGGTGGGACCCCGCGCTGGCGCGCCAGATGCCGATCTGCTCCGCCGGTATCTCGACGAGGTCGGTGCGCATCCGTTGCTGACTGCCCGCGAAGAGTCCGAACTCGCCACGGCAATCGCCGCCGGCAAGGACGCCGCCGGCCAACTTGAACGCGAACGCGCTGGTGCCAAGGCCCGCATCACGCTGACGACAACTGTGCGTGCGGGCGAAGCTGCACGACAGAGGTTCATCCAGGCGAACCTGCGTCTCGTGGTCTCCATGGCCCGTCGTTACGAGGGTGCCGGGCTCTCCGTGCTCGACCTCGTGCAGGAAGGCAACCTCGGCCTCATGCGAGCGGTCGACAAGTTCGATCACACGAAGGGCTTCAAGTTCTCCACGTACGCCACGTGGTGGATCCGCCAATCCATCGGGCGTGCGCTGGCCGACTCCTCGCGCACCATCCGCGTGCCGAGTCATGTGCGCGAGACGTATTCGCTCATCGACCAGAGCACCGACCGCCTCGCCACTGAACTCGATCGCAGCCCGACTGCTGCTGAGGTCGCCGCCCACGCCGGTCTCAGCACGGAGCATGTCGAACTGGCGCGCCAGCATCGCGTGCCACTCGTCTCGCTGTCCGCTCCCATCGGCGTCGACGGCGACACCGAGTTGAGCGACCTGTTGGCCGACGATTTCGCTGATGCCCCATTCGACGCGGTGGCTCGCTCGCTCGAACGCACCGCTCTCAACGTGCAGCTCGAGCGGCTCACCGAACGCGAGCGAGACGTCATCCGCATGAGGTTCGGCCTCACCGACCAGCCCCACACGTTGGCCGAGATCGGGGAGCGCTTCGAGCTCACCCGTGAGCGCATCCGCCAGATCGAGGCGAGAGCACTCGGCAAGCTCCGTCATCCAAGCGTGGCCCGCCTCTGGGGTGACCGCTCCAAGGCCGGGTCCGGCGTCTGAGTCGGGCGCGAGGCCAGGATCAGAACGTCTGGCGGACTGCGAGCAGCACGTCGAGTAGCTCGGCGGTCCCCGCCGCCACGGGTGTGCGACGCGCCGCCGGATCTCGCACCACGAGTTCGCGGCCGAACGCATCCACGCACGCCGCGCCCGCCTCTCGGCAGATGAGGAGCGAGGCGCAGTAATCCCACAGGCCGTGCGATCCATCGACACAGTCGACGTACCCGTCGAGCACCCCATCGGCCACGAGACACAGGTCGAGCGCGGCGGCCCCGAACGCGCGGAACTGCTCCCAGCCGAGGTGACGTGGTGGGTAACCGTTCAAGCCCAGAATCGCCTCACCGATCGTCCCACCGATCGACGGCACAAGCCGCCGGCCGTCGGTCCACGCTCCCCCACCGCGGACCGCGCTGTAGCGCCGGCCACTCGCCTGATTCACGACCAATGCCACCCGGGGCCCGTCCGTATCGAGGGCACATAGCGCGGTGGCGAACCACGGCACGCCACGCGACGCATTCGTGGACCCGTCGAGCGGATCGACCACCACGAGGATCGGGCGATCCGCCCCTTCCAGGCCGCTCTCCTCGGAGAGCACACCGACGCCCGCTCGCCGTAGCACCGCCAACGCCGCGTCGTCAGCCTGCAGATCGGCCTTGTACTGCCCGGTCCTCGCCCCAGACAATCCCCAGTCGTCGACCTGTCGCAGCGCCGCGGCAACGGCGTCAGCGGTGTCGTGGAGCAGTTGAAGCAGGTCGTCGTCGGTCATCGCAGGCGTGGACGGTAGTGTCGGGGCTGTCCAGATGCGATGTCGAACGACGACAGCGCGTCACCCCGAGAAGGAGCCTCGTTGGCCGTCATCGACGTTGCCGGTTTCATCGCCGACCTGAAGAGCCACGCGATCGACCACGGCTTCCATGTGCACGACGAGCGGCATTTCGTCGAGACCTACTCCCTGCGCCAGCTGTGGGAGGTGGATCTACACCCCGAGGAGGCGTGCGACGGCCCCATCGACCTCCACCTGTCGCTCGAGGTCGACCCTCGGGCACTGCTCGGCTTCGAGGACGAGGTGCTGAAGCAGGACGACCCCGACGCCGATCCGCCCGAGGGCTTCAGCTTCCCCATGCACTTCACCTGGACGTTGCCGCCTCTCGTCGAGCCGCCTGACCTGCTAGTGCTGGCCACCGAGCTTGCCGGCGTCGGTGGTGTCGATCTCCCCGTCGAGGTGACGGCCATCGATTCGATCCACTCCGTCACCGATGCCCCGCAGCGCAGTCTCAGTGTGGTGGCCAAGATCCCTGTCAACCTGGCGGACGTGCTCATGTCCGACGAGGACGGGTTCTGTGGAGTGCTCGACCGTTGCAAAGACGTCAGCTTGTTCCTTTTGGACCGCGCGCCGTCGTGGTTACAGGAAGACTGAGCCGTGCCGTTGGATGCCGATCCATGCTGGTTGCATGCCGAAGGAGGAAACCTGTGAAAGTCCGTGAGCTCATCGAGATCCTGAAGGATCACGACCCCGAGGTCGAGGTCGAGTTGGCCGTAGTCGCGCCCGTTGACGAAAGCGACGAAGAGGACATCACGGTCGACCGCTATCCGATCGAAGGCGTGATGCCCTGGGAGGACGACGAGGACGGCTCCTTCAGTGTGTGGCTCGTCGGCGGCGACGACGCCGACGTCGAAGCCTTCATCGATGCCATTGAGGACGACGAGGACGGCAACGACGAGCAGGACGGGCACTGAGCGACTCCATGCCGGAGCGTGACCTGCCACCGGGGCTGCGTGAGCAACTCGACCTCGGGTACGGCGGCGCTGGGCT
The DNA here is from genome assembly GCA_046597895.1 of Ilumatobacteraceae bacterium. Taxonomy (GTDB): domain Bacteria; phylum Actinomycetota; class Acidimicrobiia; order Acidimicrobiales; family Ilumatobacteraceae; genus WLJO01. Next base: position 181 of record JBKJJS010000028.1, on the reverse strand, counting down.
CTCTACGTTCGGCCAGCGGCCGTTTCTCACCGAGCCCGAGCAACTCGACTCCTGGCAACCCGACGTGGCCATCGTCGGCGCGCCGTACGACAACTCGGTCACCAACCGCCCCGGTGCCCGTTTCGGTCCCCGTGCCCTGCGCACGCAGGCCTACGAGGCGGGCACGTACCACCTCGATCTC
>JBKJJS010000014.1:0-22583 GCA_046597895.1 Ilumatobacteraceae bacterium | reverse complement strand
GGCCAATGCTCTCGCAGGCCGCCTCGAATGAGTCCCGATCGTATTCGATGTCGATGATCCGGTCGCCGTACAGCGCTTGATACCGATCACACTCGTCGAAGTGAGCGCACTCCTCCGGCACGCTGGCCGGGCTGGGTCTGGAACGCGTTCACGTAACAGATCCCGTAGGTGCCGGGCGCGGGCGAGCCGGTGACGTCGCGCGTCACCACAGTGACCCCTGTCGGCGGCGGGTAGTCACCTCCGAGCTGATAGTCGAACCCGGCGTTGACCGGCGGGGGCGTCCAGCCCGAACTCGAACTCGAACTGTCGTCAGCTTCAGTCGTGGCGATGGCGGTCGTCGTCGGCACCGAACCCGACGTGCTGGTACATGCCACGAGCGTCAGTGAGCACAGAACCATCCACGGACTAGTCACCGGTGAACCGTTGGCCATTCGAACCTTTGAACGGGTCGCCATACATGCTGTAGCCGTTGCGTTCCCAGAAGCCCGGAGCGTCGACCGAGCGCAGTTCGAGGCCGCGCACCCACTTGGCGGACTTCCAGAAGTACAGGTGGGGGATGACTATGCGTACGGGACCACCGTGAATGGCCTCGATCTCCTCGCCTTCGAACGCGTAGGCCACCATCGCTTCGTCGGTCGTGATGTCCGCCAACGGCACGTTCGTGGTGTAGCCGAACTCGGCGTGCTCCATCACGTGCGTGGCCCCGGTGTGCACGCCCGCTCGCTCGAACAGATCCCGCACCCGAACGCCCTTCCACGTCGTGTCGAACTTCGACCACTTGGTCACGCAGTGGATGTCGAACGTGAGCGACACCGATGGCAGTTCCTTCAGTTCGTCCAGCGTCAGCTCGAATGGGGTGTCGACGAGGCCGAAGACGCGCAGGTTCCAGTCCCCCGGTTGGTACTCGGGCACGTCGCCGACGTGCAGCACCGGGAACCGATCCGTGAGGTACTGACCAGGGGGGAGCCGCGATGGGTCATAGCCCTTCTGAGCAAGTTGCTGGCGGTTCCGATCGAAAAAGCCCATGCCCCATCAGTGTGCCTCACGGCCTGGACGTTTCACTCACTACCGTGGTCCCCATGAGTTCGCTTCCGCCGCCCGGGCCACCACCGCCTCCGGCGCCACCCGGCTATGTCCCTTACCAGGCGGCCGCCCCCGTCCCGACTGCTCCCGCCTTCCGGCGGCTCGGTTCTCTGGCGCGGGCCATGCTGATCCTCCTCGCCATTTCAGCGGCTCTTCAGGTCATCCTGCTCCCAGTCCTCATCTCGATACGAGGCAAGGCCGCCGAGTTCGTCAATGGCGACATCTCGGAAGACACGTTCACCGAGGCGCTCACGACGCAGCAGGGAGTCCAGTTCCTTCAGGGCGCCATCCAAATCGCCTTGCTGGTCTTCACGATGATCTGGATGTTCCGCCTTGCCCAGAACCACCGGGCATTCGGCCGCCCCGGCAGCACGTGGTCGCCGGGTTGGGCCATCGGCGGGTGGTTTGTGCCTCCTGGCGCGGTGTACGCCGTTCCGTGGCTGATGTTCCGAGAGCTGTGGAAGGGATCGGATCCCGAGAACCGGCCGAACGACCCGCAGTGGAACATGCGAAAGCCCTCACCCCTCGTCACCATCTGGTGGGTCCTCTTCGGGCTCATTCCGATCATCGGCGTGGTCGTCGGAGCCATCATCGCGTTCAGCAACCTCGACGGCGAGAACCAGCGCAAGTTCGCCGAGCGCCTCGACTCGTTCTTCGTCATCCAACTCGTACTCGGGATCATCTCGATCGGCACCACCGCGGTCTACGCCAAGCTCATCCATGAGTTGACCCGTCGTCAGCAGTTTCTCACCGGCGAGACGTGATGGCCATCTACCTCGTGCGCCACGGCAAAGCCGGGGATCGACTGGGCTGGGCCGGGGATGATCGACTTCGACCGCTGAGCAAGAAGGGCAGGCGCCAGGCCGCCCGGCTCGCGGAGCGGTTCGAGGACATCGCCGTCCCTCGTGTGCTTTCGAGCCCTTTCGTGCGCTGCATCGAGACGGTACGGCCGGTCGCCAAGGCCAGAGGGCTCGAGGTAGTGCTGTCGGAGGCGCTCGGCGAGGGCTCGTCGTTCCTCGATGTGATCGAGCTACTCGACGCCGTGCCCGACTCGACCGTGCTGTGCAGCCACGGCGACGTCATCCCCGAGACCATCTCCGCCTTCTTCCGTCGCGGGCTGGAGATCAGCGGTCCCGAGGACTGGCGCAAGGGCGCCACCTGGGTTCTGGAACGCGGTCCCGACGGGTTCACCGCGGCGCACGCCTGGGCACCGCCACCTGACGATTAGAGAGCGGCGTTGATCTCGGATTCCAACGACGTGACGAGGTCGCGTACGACGGCGGGCGGGTTCGCCGCGATGCAGCCGTCGAGGTATGGCTTGGCCCCCGCGGCGTCGCCGAGATCCCGGAACAGCAGCACCGCCAGGAAGCACTGAGCGTCGGGGTACGTCACGTCGACGGCGATGGCCTGGCGGAGCTTGTCCGCCGCGGCATCGACGAGTTGGTCGTGCGCGGCTCCCGCCGGCACCTGGAGGGCCACGATGCGGGCGGACCAGCCCGAGTACGTCAGCGCCTCGACGTTGCCGGGATCAAGTTGGAGGACATCGCCATATACCGGAAGAGCGTCGAGGGGAGAGAGCTGGCGAGCCTGGGCCAGCAACACCGCCACTTGGTCGTCGGTGTCGAGCGAGCTCTCGGCCGGCGGCACGTCCTGGCCCGAGTAGTGGGCGACGAGCCACCCGGCGAGCACCCCGACAGCGACGACCGACAGAGTGATCGCTGCCAGCCGCGCCCAGCGAACCGGCGAGCGGGGCACGAGCGCGACCCGGCCGGCCTCGACTTCTCTGATCACAGTCGCGGCACGGGCGGTGTAGCCGTCACGCAAGGTCCGGTAGTCGGTCTCGTCGACGTCGCCCGCCTCATGCTCTCGATCTAGATCGTCCAGCGAGCGCAGAAGGAAGTCTCGTTCCTCCTCGAGTTCGGCCAGGCGGTCGAGCGCGGCGCCCTGTCCGCTCACCGTTCGACCTCGGGCTGAGCGTGCTCATCGGCCTCAGTTTCGGGCATGTGGCGCGCCGCATCGACGAGCGCCCGATCCTCGTCGCTCGGCACGGTGTCCGCCGCCTGCTTCCATCGCCGAAACGCCAGGCCAAGCCCCACGAACGCCACCACCCCAGCGGCGACGGGCAGCGCCCACGCCAACGCGTCGATGCCAGATCGTTTCGGCACGAGCAACAGCTGTACCTCGGAGTCCTGCTGGATGGCGGCGATGATCTCGCCATCGCTCAACGTGCCCGCCTCGACGAGGTCCTCGACCTTGTTGTGGATGTTGACAGCCGCGGCGTTACGGGACTCGAACACGCTCTCGCCGGAGCACACGGGGCAGGCGACTCGTTTCGTGATGGCATCGATACGGTCCGTCTCACTCTGCGGCCCAGTGGAGCGCAGCGTGCCGACGAGCAGCAACGTCACGACCACGCCCAGCATCAGGAGCCAGCCCGGCCACCGCTTGACGGAGGCGGCCTTCATCCTGTTCCCCTCGCCTCACGGAGCTGCTGGACCTGCGCGCTGAGCGCGTCGGCGGTGACGGTGGAAATCGTGCGAAACACCACGACACCATCGGGGGAAACCACCCATGTCTCGGGAACCTTGTTGACCTGGAACTCCACGCCGATGGAGCCGCGTGGATCGAGCACGATCGGCCAGTCGCCGCCGTTCTCTGCGAAGAATTCTTGCACGGACTCGACGTTGTCGTCGCTGTAGACAATGGTGTACAGCTCCGCTCCGTCGGACGGGAGACCCCGCTGCTGATCGATGAACCGCAGCAACTCCGGGTGCTCCTTCTTGCATGGCACACACGTCGACTGGAAGAAGTTCAGCACCACCCAACTGCCCTTGCGACGAGCCAGCTCCCACCGATCGCCGTCGATGGTGGTGCCCTCCACGGCCGGGGCTACCTTGCCGAGCAGCGGCGTGTCTGCGCTTTCGGTACTACCGCCCTTCGCCCCGGCCAACACCACGAACAGCGCCGCCAGCACACCCGCTACCGCCAGGGCGACCCACGGGGCGAGGCGGCGACGACCCTCACTCATGGGCAACACCGACGGGGACGGGGGCCGACACCGGATCGGTCGGTCGGCGGCGGCGGGACCCGGGGAAGGCGGCCAGCGCCGTGCCGATGATGGCAATGGCCCCACCGATCCAGATCCACAGGATCAACGGCTTGATGGCGACCCGGATGGTCGCCGGGCCGCCTCCTCGCTCCACTTCGTCGAGCGTGAGGTAGAGGTCCTTCACCGGGCCGCTGCGCACCGACGGCGTCCCGATGAGCAGACCAGACTGGGTGTACCGGTGGATCGACGGCGAGTAGATGTCGTTGCCGTCGATCTGCACGTCGGCCCGGAGAGTGACCCGCCGGGAGTCCGACGATTCGGTGGCGCCGAGGTACGTGAACGTGTGACCAGCGAACGCCGCGGTCTCACCCGGGGACAGGACGAAGCGCTGCGTATGCGTGTACGCGTTCGACGCGGCCAGCGCCACGGCGATGATGATCACGCCGAGGTGCACGACCATCCCGCCATTCGCTCGCCCGACGAAGCCTCGCCAGCCCTGGCGGCGAGTGGCCAGCACGAGTTGGCGCAGCGCAGCGCCCGCCGCGAAGCCGCCGAGACCGAACGCCAGCAGTGGCTCAATTCCGGTCGCCCCGACGAGCACGCTGATGGCGAGGGCACCGACACCACACCACGCCGGCCAGAACAATCGCTCGCGCAGCAGTTCCTGGCTGGCCTTGCGCCATGGCAGTACCGGCGCAATCGCCATCAGCGTCAGCAGGCACAGCCCGAGGGGGCCGGTGAGCTTGTCGAAGTAGGGCGCGCCGACCTTCACCTTGCGATCTTGCAACGCCTCGACGATCAAGGGAAACACGGTGCCGAGCAGCACGACGAACGCGAACACGCCGAAGAGCACGTTGTTCGCCAGGAACGCTCCTTCGCGAGACACGGGTGAATCGATGGCTCCGGGTGACCGAAGCCGGTCACCGCGCCACCCGATGAGCACGATCGAAGTCAGCACGACGAGTGCGAAGAAGCCCAGTAGGTACGGCCCGATGTCACTCTCGCTGAACGCATGCACGCTGTTCAGAACCCCGGAGCGCGTGAGGAAGGTCCCGAGGATGGTGAGGCTGAACGTGGCCACCAGCAGCGAGAGGTTCCACACCCGCAACATCCCCCGTCGCTCCTGGACGAGCACCGAGTGAATGAACGCCGTACCCGTGAGCCATGGCAGGAGGCTGGCGTTCTCGACGGGGTCCCAGCCCCATACACCGCCCCAGCCGAGTACCTCGTACGCCCACCAACCACCGAGGATGACGCCGACGGTGAGGAAGGCCCACGACATCAGCGTCCAGCGCCGGATTTCCAGCAGCCAGCCCTCGCCGACACGTCCAGTGATGAGCGCGGCGATGGCGAACGCGAAGGGCACGCTCATCCCGACGTAGCCGAGGTACAACGCCGGCGGGTGGAACAGCACGAGCGGATGGTCCTGCAGGAGCGGGTTGGGCCCTTGACCCTCGGTGACGCCCGCCGGGCCCAACTTGAAAGGATCGGCGGGGAACAGCGTGAGGATGAAGAAGAAAGCCGCGATGGCGAACAACACCACCATCGCCCACGCCACGAGGGGGTCATCCATGCGCCGGCGATAGCGCCGGGCGACGGCGGCGATGAACCCGCCGAGAATCAGCAGCCAGAGCAGGATCGATCCTTCGAGCGCGCTCCACCCCGCGGTGAAGTTGTAGAGCCGCGGCGTCCCGGTCCCACCGACCTCCTGCACGTACTTCAGGCTGAAGTCCCGGGTGATCAGGGCCCGCTCGAGCATGACGAACGCGAGCACGCCAGCGCCCGCCACCACCCACGCGTACCGCGGCCCCGTACGGGCGAGCGCGGCACTGCGCCAGCGCACGCTGAGCACCATGGCCACGGCGCCGAACACACACGCCGCGAGACCGACGATGAGCGCACCGTGTCCGAGATCGGCGTTGAGGCTGGCCAACATGGCGGCGTTCATGCGGCCTGGGGGCAGGGCAGGGTGTCGGCAGTGTCCAGCCGGTCCGAGTTCTCGGCGACGTACTCGTTCGAGTGCTTGACCTCAACCTGGTTGCCTTCAAACGTCCCGTTCTTCATGCGGCCACGCACCACGACGGGAATGCACTCGTCGAATTTGCCGCCCGGGTCGCCGTCGTAGACCACGGGTATGACGGCGCCGTTGAAGGCGATGAGGAAGCGGGTCTCCGTTGCCGACCTCACCAGTGTGCCCCGCTCCACCGTGCCCTGGACGCGTAGGCTGCGATCACCGGAACAGTCCTTCTTCACACCCACCTCGTCGACATTGCAGTAGTAGTCCAGGGCGTTGCCGAGGAACTGCGTGACGACCACGACACCGGCCACGAGCACGAGCGCCAACACGACGAGTGGCCCTCGCCGCCGACGACCGCGCCGACCGCGAGGAACTCCGGGGGGAGGGGTGCGAGGGCTGAGATCCAAACCGTCTTCGGCGAGCGCCCCATCGTCGGGCTGGTCCGGACCCGGGGTCACGTCCAGGGGAGTTCCTCCGCCTTGATGTCGCGCCCGGTGCGGCGGGCCCGGCGCAGCAGATACCACGTGTAGGCCGCCACCGCGCCGAGCGTGATGCCGTAGCAGGCGAAGATGAAGCCGGCGTCATCCATGAGCTTGCGCCCCCTCGGCCCGACGTTCCGCGAGCGCGACATCGAGGTCGCGATCGTCGTACTGATCCTCGAGGTACATCACGCGCTGGCGGTGTAGCACCAGCCAGGTGTAGAGGAGCGTGAACGTCACGATGCCCACGAGCAGCGAGAACAGCATCAGCCCATCCAACTTGACGTCGCCGTTCAGTCGGGCGACCGTGGCCTCCTGGTGGAGCGACCGCCACAGTTTCACGCTGAAGTGCACGAGCGGAATCTCCAGCACGGCGAGCAGCCCGAGGACGGCCGAGCGCCGGGCACGCGCGTGGTGACTGCCCCCGAGCCGGCGTACCGCGAGGTACCCGATGTACGTCACGAAGAGAAATGCGGTGGTGGTGAGCCGGGCGTCCCACTCCCAGAACACGCCCCACGTGAGCCGGCCCCATAGCGAACCGGTGATGAGCGTGAGCCCCATGAACAGCACGCCGACCTCGGCCGACGCCCCTGCCACACGGTCCCACGCCAGCGAGTGCCCCCGGCGGAACAGGTACATCGCCGATGACAGTCCGGTGACGATGAACGCCAGGTAAGCGATCCATGCCGTCGGCACGTGGATGTAGAGGATGCGCACGGACGTGCCCTGGACCCGATCCGATGGGGACAAGATGAGCCCGAGCGCCAGTAGCCACGCCAGGCCGACCAGAGTGACGACACCGAGGCCGCGACTGAAGGCCGTGCTCGTCGACCCCCGCCAGCGCGTGGGCGCGCCATCGCCTCCAGGGCTGACGTCGCTCATCTGTTCGGCGGTGACGGTCACTTCGTTCAGGCTTCTTCCAGCAACGGCCCGAAGGCCAACACTCCGGCGGCGCCGAACACGGCGGCGAACACCGCCAGCAGGCCGACCCATGGCCAGCCGTCGACGACTTCGACGCCCTTTCGGATGCCTTCGCCTTCCCGGGTACCGAACGCTGCTTCGAACGCTCGAGTGGCCCCGATGAGGACGGGCGCCACCACCGGGAGCAGCAGGAGCGGGAGCAACGTCTCCCGACCCTTCGCGCCGGCAGCGACGCCGCCATAGAGCGTACCTACGAAGGCGAGACCCGCGGTCGCGGTCACGGCAGTCACGGCGACGAGCAGGATTCCCGCCGTGCGGACCTGCGAGGAGTAGAAGACGATGACACCGAGCATGAGCAGGGCTTCCAGCACGATGAGCTGCGCGGCGAGCGCCAGAGATTTCCCGAGGTAGATCCCGGCCGGGTCGACGCCAGCCACCCGCAGCGTGTCGAGGGCGCCATCGGCCGATTCCACTGCGAACGTGCGCTGGACGAGCACGATCAGGCTGAACGTCGTGGCCAGCCAGAACAGGCCCGGCGCCACCCGCGTGGTGATGTCGTCGCGATCCAGGGCGAACGCGAACAACACCAGGGTCAACCCGGTGAACGGCAGGACCTGGTTCGTCACGACCCGGCTACGCCATTCGATGCGCAGGTCTTTGGCCGCCACGAGGCGAGCGGTTCGCCACATCTCAGGTGGCCCCCTCAGCATGGATCTGGCCGCCGACCACGGTCACGGTGCGGGTGGCGAGGGCGCCGGCTCGCTCCAGTTCGTGCGACGCCACCATCACCGTGGCCCCTGACGCCGCCGCCCGGCGTACCACGCTGTCCAGCAGGTCGCGGCCGTCGGCGTCCAGGCCAGCGTGGGGCTCGTCGAGCAACCACAGTCGGGCGCGCCGCGCGATCAGGCAGGCCACCGCGGTGCGGCGGCGTTGGCCAGCCGACAGCCGGGACGTGGGAACGGTGGCCAGCCGCCCGTCGAGGCCCAGTTCGGCCATCGCGGCCCTGACCTCCGCGTCCGTCGCCCCAGCGGTGCGACCCCAGAAGCGGACGTTGTCCGTCACGGACAGATCGCCGTACAGGCCGTTCTGGTGTCCGAGGAGACCGACGTAGTGTCGCAACCCACCACGGTCGTGACGCAGGTCGTGGCCGAGCACGGTGGCCTCGCCGCGGGCCAGCGGCAGGAGACCGGCACACAACCGCAGCAAGGTGGTCTTGCCCGCCCCGTTCGGACCCCGCAGCAGCAGGATCTCCCCTTCCGGGACGTCGAGGGTGGCGCCAGCGAGCGCGGGGAACCGCCCGAGCACGGCGACGACATCGCGAAGGCAGACAACCGGATCGGACGGCGACATTCGGGCGACGACGGTAGCGGAGCAGTGCCGCTGACGGACGTTCAGCCGCTGTGGCCGGTAACTTGCCCCGCCGTGGACTCGGGCGACGACCAACCCCTCTTCCCGCCAACCGTGCGCGACTGGAGGTGGGCGATCGGCGTCCTTGGCCGGGTGCTCATCGTGTTCGGTCTGCTGATCTTCGGGTTCGTCGGCTACCAACTGTGGGGGACGGGCATCGAGTTCCGCAGTAACCAGGCGGACGCCGCCGACGAGTTCAAGGATGCGCAATCTTCCTTGGTCGGCGCCATCGTTCCGACGATCCCGCGCACCGTGTCCCCGGCCGTCACGACTCTCCCTTCTGCCCCGATCGAATCCGGCGCAACCACGTCAGGACCGGCGTCAACGGAGTTGCCGGCACCCGCACCGACCATCCCCCCGGTGGACCTCGGTGACGTGGTCGGCGCGCTGACCATGCCGAGCATCACCGGCAAGACCTATTACCTGGTCGCTGGCGTCCGCGTCGAGGATCTGAAGCGGGGGGTCGGCCACTACCCGAGCACGCCGCTGCCGGGCGAGTACGGCAACGCCGCGCTGGCTGGTCACCGCACGACCTACGGTGCCCCGTTCGAGGATCTCGACAAACTGGAGGTGGGCGACCGCCTGATCGTCGACACGTTGCTCGGTCAGCACTACGAATACGTCGTCTCTTCATCGGAGATCATCAGGCCCAACGAGACCAGGGTGTTGGCCCAGCCCGCCGACGACACCATCGCCGAGCTCACGCTCACCACTTGCCACCCGAAGCGCTCCACCAAGCAGCGCCTCGTGATCCACAGCCGGCTCGATCTGGCCGCCAGCAGCCCGCCCAGTCCGAGGACGGCGAACTATCAGACGGTCACCACGCCGACCACGGTCGCCCCGACGACGCTGCCTTCCACCACCGTGGCGGGTGCACCGACCACCTCGAGGCCGACGAGCACCACGGCGCCGACCGCGGCGCCGACCACGACGCCGCGAGTGACCACCGCCACCACGGCACCGGCGATCGCCGTTGGCGAGCCAGTCGACCGACGGGATGCCGAGGACCTGGCCAGGGGGTGGTTCCATGACGGTGGCGCATGGCTCCACGTCATCTTGTGGGGCGCCCTGCTCACGGTGATTTCCCTACTCGGATGGATGCTGGGTCGCAAGGTGGGTCGTACCTGGGTGGCCTACGCCGCCGCGTTCGCTCCGTTCCTCGTTGGCCTGTACTTCTTCTACCAAAACGTCAACCGACTGCTACCGCCCGGCCTGTGAGCCACATGTCGGACGTCACGCCGGACGGCATCCCCCGCCCGGATCCGGCCGCGGTCGCTGCCCAGCCGAAACGGCTCACGCGGTGGGACCGGCCCCGGCCCCCGAGGGACTGGCAGTTTTGGGTCGGCGGGACTGGTCGAGTGTTGATGACCTTGGGCATTCTGATGTTCGGCTTCGTGGCCTACCAGCTGTGGGGCACGGGCATCGAGTACCGCCAGAACCAGAATTCCCTGGAACGCGAGTTCGAACGCACGCAGGCGTCGCTCCTGCAGACGACTACTCCGAGCACGACAGCTCCTGGCACGATCGTTCCGGGCTCGACGTCGACATCAGTGCCGACGTCCTCCACAGTCCGGGGGACCACGACGACATCGACCGCCGCGCCGGTGACAACCCAGCTCCGCTCGCTATGGCCGCAGGTCGCGCTGGGTGACGTGATCGCCATCATCGACATCCCGAAGATCGACAAGACCGTCTACGCCGTCGCAGGTATCCGCACGAACGACTTGAAGCAGGGACTTGGCCACTACCCCGAGACGCCATTGCCAGGCCAGTTCGGGAACGTGGCCTTCGCCGGCCACCGCACGACCTACGGCGCCCCCTTGTTCGATGTCGACAGCCTCGTGGCCGGCGATGAGATCATCATCACCACCCTCACGAGCCAGCTCTACGTGTACCGGATGGTGGGCGAGGCGCAGATCGTCTCCCCCAGCGAGTACAGCGTCATCCGCGATGCCGACCCCACGAAGGCGACGCTCACGCTGACGTCGTGCCACCCCCGGTACTCGGCCAAGCAGCGGATCGTGATCAAGGCCGAGTTGGACGTCGCGCTGTCCTCGCCGATCCAGTTCGCCACCCCGTACTACGGCCGGACGCCGGACCCGCCGACGCCGGATGACGGCCTCTCCGACGACAACGTGGTGTCGCCCCCTGACGAAGCGGGTCCCGACGCTGAGAGCGCCAGTGCAGACCCGGAGCTGTTCGAGGGTGGGGAGACGTTGACGAGCGGGTGGTTCAGCGACTCAGGTGCGTTTGCTCAAGTGGCACTGTGGGGAGCAATTGTGGCGCTCGTAGGACTCGGTGCCTACCTCCTCAGCCGGAGGACCCGGCACTATTGGGTCGGCATCGTCGTAGGGTTCCTCCCATTCCTCCTGACCCTGTACTTCCTGTACCAGAACGTGAATCGGCTCCTCCCGCCGGACCTGTGACACCCGACCCCGTGCCGAAAGCCACCGCTGACCCTGTCAGGGTCCGCCGGGCGCAGGTCGCGAAGTGGACCCTGCTGGCCAACCGAGTCGGGTACCTGTGCTGGGGCGTGGCGATGGCCGTGTTCTTCATCGGGTTCGCCGTCGGCTTCCATCCGACGGTCGCCACCATCGTGATCATCGGCCTGATCGCCGGCTCGATCCTGCTCGCCCCTTCGATCATTCTCGGTTACGCCGTCAAAGCCGCCGAGAAGGACGACAGAGCCCGCGGTTTCTAACCAGAGTTGACGAGTTTCGTTAGGAGGGCCTAACATATCGACATGGGAGCCGCATTTCTGATCACGCTGCGCGAAGGGCTCGAAGCCTCGCTCATCCTCGCCATTCTCGTCACGTACCTCGTGAGGACGGGTCGACGGTCGGCCGTGCGCCAGGTCTGGATCGGATCGGCCGCCGCGGCCATCGGTGTGACAGCCGTCGGCCTCCTCGTGAACGCCGCAGTCGGAGGCCTGAATGGCAAGGTCGAACAGGCCGTGGAGGGCACCATCGCCCTCACGGCGTGCGTGGTCCTGACGTGGATGATTTTCTGGATGCGGCGCAACGCCCGATCACTCGGCGGGGAGTTGCGGCTTCGACTCGACGGGGCCACCAGTGCCTTCGCCGTCGTCGTGATCGCCTTCACGGCAGTGGCCCGTGAGGGCCTCGAGACAGTGCTCTTCCTGCTGAGCGCCGAGACGGATTCTGGGGACGCTTCCGGAGCGCGGGTCGTGATTGGCGGGCTCATCGGGCTGGCAGTCGCCGCGGTGCTCGGTGTTCTGGTGTACCTCGGCGGGAGCCACATCAACCTGAAGATGTTCTTCAACATCACCGGCCTGCTCTTGATTCTTTTCGCCGCCGGACTGGCTGGTAAGGCGGCCCATGAGTTCCGCGAGCTACTCGGGTTCGAGAGTGGCTGGCTCATCGAGCCCGCCTGGACTGTGGCATCCGGTCCACTCGCATCGGGAAACTTCTTCGACTTCCTGAAGGGCTTCTTCGGTTGGTCCGCCGATCCGGAGCGCATCCGTGTGATTGCCTACTTCGCCTACCTGATCCCCGTTCTGTACTTGTACTTGCGCCGTCCGAGCACGCCCCCGGTCAAGGACAACCCTGACTCCGACACGGAGCTGGCGAACGTCGCCGCCAGCCACTGACGACTCCGCTCGCTTGGGTAGCACCCCGACGTTGAGAGAGTCGACAATTCCGAACCAGTTGCGATCCGGTTGCGGTTGCGTTATGGTTGCTGACCGAGGTGACCGATGAGCAGACTCGATCTCGCGCCCGCCACTGCGGTCGCTCAACTCATCGACGCCCACGGCTCCGACGCCTCTTGGCTCGACGCGTTCGCCGACGCCTTTGAACGGCAGCGCAGTGGGCATGAGTTGGAGCGGATCCTGCGAGTCTGGGGTCTCAGCCAGACGGAGGCGGGCCACATGTTCGGAGTGACCCGTCAGGCGGTGGCGAAGTGGCTCGATCAAGGGGTGCCGTCCGAGCGGGCTGTCAAGATCGCCGACGTTGGTGCCGCGACTGACCTTCTCGTACGGCACCTCAAGCGAGACCGGATCCACGCGGTGGTGCGCCGCGTCGCGCCCGCCCTCGGCGGACTGTCGCTCATGGCGGTGTTCGCGACAGGCGACACGTCCCGCCTGCTGAAGTTGACTCGGGCGATGTTCACGTTCGGCGACGCGCACGCGTGATCACCGAGATATTGGCTGATGGCCACGAGTGGCTGCGCATTGCCGACCAGCAGTGGCGTGACCCCCTCGACGCCTCATTCGCCGCACGGTCCGGCGGGCGTTGGAACCCACCGCTGAGCTGGCCGACGCTCTACCTGAACGAGGACGTGGTCACCGCTCGCCTCAACGTGAGCCTGTTCATCGCCGGCTGGCCGTACGAGCCAGAGGATCTGCGACCTGACACCGGTCCATTGCTTGCGGTCGCCACACTGCCCCGGGCCCAACGGGTGGCCGACATCCACACGCGTGACGGTGTCGCGGCAGTCGGCCTGCCCGCCACGTATCCGCTCGACGGCGCGCGGCACCTCGTGTCCCACGATGGGTGTCAGTCGATCGGCCGAGAGGTCAAGGAAGTGGGCGGGCGGGGTGTGCGCTGCCGGTCGGCCCGACTCTCCAACGGTGCCGGTCGCGAGTTGGCTTGGTTTCCGGCGACCGGCCGTAGCCGGGCCCACCTCGTCCGCACGCGACCGTTCGACGACTGGTACTGGAGCTGACGCCGGGACTCGAACTCGGGCTACTTCACGGCGATGAGGTCGACCACGAACACCAGGGTCTCGCCGCCTTTGATATCGCGACCGGCACCTCGCGACCCGTAGCCGAGTTCGGCCGGGATGGTGAGCCGGCGGCGGCCGCCGACCTTCATGCCTTTCACGCCGCGATCCCATCCTTCGATCACCTCACGAGCGCCGAGGCGGAAGTCGAATGTGCGACCACTGTTCCAACTGGCGTCGAACTCCCGACCGTTGCTCCACGCCACTCCGGCGTAGTGGACGACGACACGCTTGCCGATGATCGCTTCGTCGCCATCACCGACGATCTCGTCCTCGATGAGCAGGTCGGTCGGCGGATCGCCGGCAGGGATCGTGATGACAGGTTTCTCAGGCACGGTGGGCACGGTACGGCCCCCCAACGATGAGGACAACATTCCCGAACGAGTACGGGACCAGTCAGTCCGAGAACTCGAACCGGTAGATGTTCGTCTCGCGGGCCTGGAAACCGAGACGCTGATACAGGCGGTTGGCGGCCTCGCGCGATGGCCGCGACGTCAGGTCGACGGTCCTACAGCCCTTCGCACGGGCGATGTCGAGCGCCGACCGGTTGAGCGCTTCGCCCACCCCGTGCCCCCGCCCGGCGTCATCGACAACCACGTCCTCGATCCAGGCTCTGAGGCCGGTTGGGATGCGGAAAATCACGAGCGTGAGTGTCCCGACGATCACGCCGTCCACCCGGGCGACGAGGACATCCGACGACGGTGACTCAATCATCTCACTCAGTTCTCCCGTCGTCGGTGGAGGCGAACTCCTCGACAACTGGGGAATGAGTCGGGCGAAGGCCGCCACGAGTTCGTCACTGGCCCAGCTCGCGATCTCGACGGTCGTACTCATCGCCGAGCGACCGTAGCGGCCGCCGCACCCGACCTGGCGTAGCTTCGTTCGTGTGATCGATGACGAGACGCTGTCCGCCCGTGCCCGCCTCCTCGGTTCGGCCCTCGAGCCTCTCGTGGGGCAGGTGTACTTCTCGCCGGAGTGTCACCGGAACTACGTGGCGCTCGGCTTCGATCCGAGTTCCGGCGAGGCGGGTGGTGTGGCCCTTCCGGACGGCCCGGCCTACTTCACGAGCCGCGGTTCGGTGATGGGCCAGGTGCCAGGCGAAGTCGTGGCCGCCGCCTTTGCCGTGTTCAACCCCGATGTCGTGATCCCGTGCGTGCAACTCGGCTGGAGCAGGACCGATGCGTCGACCATTTGCGCCGCCCGCGATGACGGGGCCATCGCCCAACTCACCCGCATCCTCGGCGCTGCACCCGACGGCATCGCCCGTGCGGCGGAGCTTCTCGGGCGGGCGGTTGGACCGCTACGGCCGGAGGGGCGGCCGCTCTACGCCGGGGTCCGGTCGCTCGTCGTCCCCGACCATCCCCTCGCGGCTCTGTGGCGGTACGGCGACATGCTGCGTGAGTACCGGGGTGATTCACACACTGCGGCGTGGGTGTCCGCCGGCGTCGACGCCACCGAGATCGGCCTGCTGTCCGAGTTGTACTGGGGCCTGCCCACCCGCTCCTATTCGCGGACGAGAGCCTGGACCACCGAACAGTTCGACGCCGCCACGGCCCGGCTCGAGGCGCGCGGCTGGCTGGCAGCCGGGGCGTTCACGGAGATCGGTCGCGCCGCCCGGGAAACCATCGAGATCAGCACCGACGCCCAGATGCGCCCCGCCATCGAGGCCATCGGCGACGACATGGACGAATTGATCGGCCTCCTCACTCCATGGGGGGCGGCCGTCCGCGCTGGCCACGGCTATCTGGCCTCCGGACCGCACGATCTCGCCGAGGCGGCGGGCCGCCGATGAGCCTCCCTTCCGTCCCCCAACCCCATATCGCCAACGACCGCCCCATCGACCTGGCCATCGTCAACGGAACCGTGCTGCCGATGGGCGGGGGCGCCCCCATCGCCCGGGGCACCGTCGCCATCACCGGGTCCACCATCACGGCGATCGGCCCTGTCGAGACCATCGATGTCACGGGGGCGGCGCGGGTGATCGACGCCACCAACTGCGCGGTCATGCCCGGCTTCTGCGACAGCCACACCCACATCGCCTCGAACCTGCTGCTGCGCGGCCTGCTCGAGGACGTGCGGCTGTTCGAATGGCTCGAGACGATGTGGCAACTGAAACGCAACTTCGACCCGGAGACGCTGTACTGGGCCAGCTTGAGCGGCCTCGTCGAGATGGTAAAGAGCGGCATCACGAGCTTCAACGAGCACTTCGACGCCTATGCCGTCGAGCCGCAGATCGAAGCACTAAAGACGGTGCCGTTGCGGGCGACGCTCGGCTACGGCTTCGCCGATCGCGGCCTGTACTCGCCGATCACGGAGTGGTCGTGGCAGACCCTTCACCGGTTCGGTGACCTCGTGGAAGCCCACCACCGCACCCGCGATGGCCTGCTTCAGATCGCCCTGTCGCCGCACGCCACCTACTCGTGTGGCGAGGAGATGTACCGACTCGTACGGGAGGTGGCCGACGCGTACTCCGTGCCCATCCACACTCACCTGGCCGAGGGCCTACAAGAGGTGGCCTACGTCGCCGAGACGTACGGAACAACGCCGGTGCGATGGCTGGCGTCCATCGGTTTCCTCGGGCCGGACATCACGGCCGCCCACTGCACGCAGCTCGATGTGGGCGACATCCGGCTGCTCGCCGAACACGGAACGAAGATCGGCCACTGCCCGTGCTGTAACGCCAAGCTCGGGTCGGGCACCATGCCGCTCAAGCTGGTCCAAGAGCACGGTGTCACCGTCGGACTCGCCACCGACGGGCCGGCCAGCCACAACACGCTCGACATGTTCCAGGAGATGAAGTTCGCCGGGCTCATCCACAAGGACAAGACCGGCGACGTCGAGTTCCTGAAGACCGGCGAGATCCTGGAGTTGGCCACGTGCCAAGGGGCCAAGGCCATGAACCGCCCGGAGACCGGGGTCCTCGCCACCGGTATGGCGGCCGACGTCATCGTGATCGATCTCGATCGTGAGCACGTCCTTCCCGTCTATGACACGGCCGCCGCCCTCGTCTATTCCAGCCGCGCTGACGACGTCCGTCACTCCGTCGTGAACGGGCGGGTCCTCATGGAAGACCGTGTGGTCCTCGGGGTGGACGAAGCAGAGATCCGCTCCCGCTTCCGCCAACTCGCCCACGAACTGAGGGCCCGCAGCCTCCGGTGAGCAGCGGTAGCGTCATCCCCCGATGGAATCCGTCCGCTGGCACACCCGTCCAACGCTGCTGCACCCCACACTGATTGCGGCGTTCACCGGCTGGAACGACGCCGGCGACGCGGCGTCGACCGCTGTGCGCACCCTGATCGAGAATTGGGATGCCCGCCCACTCGTCACCATCGACCCCGAGGAGTTCACCGACTTCGCCACGACGAGGCCGCACGTCCGGCTCACCGATGGCGTGACCCGCGAGATCGTGTGGCCGACCGTGTCGGCATGGCACGCCTCCACGGCGGGGGGCGATGTCATCTTCGTCCTCGGCCCCGAGCCGAGCATGCGGTGGCGGACGTTCTGCGAGCAGATCACCGGGATGGCGGCTGAGATGGGCGTCGGCATGGTGCTCACGCTCGGCGCACTGCTCGCCGACGTCCCGCACAACCGTCCGGTGAACCTCATCGGCACGGCAACCGATCAGAACCTCATCGACCGCTTCCACCTCCAGCGCTCGCGTTACGAGGGCCCCACCGGAATCGTCGGAGTCCTCCACGACGCTTGCACGAAGGCTGGTCTTCCCACCGCCTCGCTATGGGCGGCAGTGCCGGCGTACGCGTCCCAGATCCAGTCTCCCAAGGCAGCCCTGGCCCTCATCCGCCGGGCGTGCGATGTCGTCGGCACCCCGGCGCCGATCAGCGAACTCATCGACGAGGTGTCCGAGTACGAGGAGCAGGTCGACGGGCTCGTGAACGAAGATGGCGACCTCGTCGGATACGTGCACCGGCTCGAGACGATGGCCGATGCCGGTCTCGACATCGACGAGTTCGACCCTGACTCCGACGTCGACGACTCCGACGACTCCGACGACGACGAGGACGACTCGGACGACTCGGATGACGACGGCGGGGACTCGGCCACCGACTCCCTCGCCGACCCCGAGGGCGGCGGCCGGCTCATCGAAGAACTCGAACGCTTCCTCCGGGACCAGGGTCCCACCTGACCCGGCGTGGGGGACCAACCCGCCAGCTACGATGGCGTCCATGCCCGGAGCTGGTGAACACCATCCAGCGTTCGAGGAGTACTGCGAGTGCATCTTCGAACTCCAAGAGGATGACGTCGACGTCATCCAGGCCCGCATGGCCGAGCGCATGCTCGTGTCCCGGCCCGCCGTGTCCGAGATGATCCGCCGCATGGAAACCGAGCAGCTCATCGAGCAGACCGGTGGGCGCATCCGGCTCACGGCGTCAGGCGTCCGGCTGGCCGAGCAGGTAGTTCGCCGTCATCGTCTCGCCGAGCGGTTCCTCACCGACATCCTCGGCCTGTCCTGGGCCGATGCCCACCACGAGGCGGGCCGTTGGGAACACGTGATGAGCGAGCGGGTCGAGCTCGCCATGAACCACCTCCTCGGTGAGCCGACCACGTGCCCGCACGGCAACCCGATTCCCGGCTCCAGCTACGAGGCGCCCGACGCCGTGCGACTCATCGATGTCGCGGTCGGCTCCGGCTTCACCGTGAGTCGTATCCCCGAGGAACTCGAATTTGCGCCAGGCCTGCTGGAGTTCCTGGAGGGATCACAGATCCTCCCCGGTCGGCACGGGTTCATCAGGGCCGCGTCGCCCGATGGCACGATCACCGTCGAGATCGACGGGCATCACGTGGGAGTCGGCTCGTTCGCCAGCACCCGCATTCTGGTGACTGCGTGACCACAGGTTTCCGGAGCGTGGCCCTCGCCTCGCTCGGCCTCACGCTGGCGGCGTGCGGCACCACCACGGTCGTGTCGGGGCCGAGCACCACGGTGGTCGGGGCTACCACGACCGTTCCGACGGGCACCGTCGACGACTTGTTGGACCGCCTCGAGACGATCGCGTTCACGCTGAGTGTGGCCATCAACGACGGCAACGGTCAGGCATCGTTCGACGAGATCCAAGCGCTGTGGACCGCGGCATCAGCCCAGCTGCCACGAACGGACTTCGTGCTTGCGGTGGACCGTCAGGTCGGTCTGCTCAAGATCGCGGTGGACCGCCGCCGGCCCGCCGATGCCGACAAGGCCGCCAGGAACCTGAAAGCGCTCATCGACAACCGGGCGTAGACCGGCCTGACCTCAGTCGAGCATGGGGGCGGGGAGGGGCTCGGCGTGGACGACGGTGAGGCGTTTCGTTGACCGCGTGAGCGCAACGTAGAGCGCCCGCATGCCCTGGTGCTGCTCGCGCACGATTCGACTCGGTTCCACGACCACGACGCCGTCGACTTCGAGACCCTTCACGACCGACACGGGCACGATGGTGACAGAACTCGCCAACGCCGTGCGCGTGGCCCTTCCGTGATCGATCCCCGCCTCCTCGAGCCAGGCGGCAACATCGTCGGCCATGGAGTCGGCCATGACGACGGCGACGTTACCGTCACCGACGTCGTCCAGCAGATCCCGCACGGCGGCCGCCAAAACGGTACCGATACCATCCGGCGCGCTGGCCGAGCCGGACGAGGCGGGGATGACGTCGGGCGGGGCGTCGCCGACCCGCACCGCGGTGGGGGCCCGCAACGTCGGCGTGGCCGCCAGCATCACCTTGTTGGCCAGCGCCATGATGAGGCCGGGGATGCGGTATCCGATGCTGAGCCCGACGATGCGGTTGCCCTTGTGGGTCGGCAGGTAGGAGACCACCTCGTCCCAGTTGGCGGGGGCGAGCGGCCCGGTCGACTGGGCGAGGTCACCCACGATGGTCATGGATCCGTTCAGCGAGCGGCGGGCCACGGCGCGCAGCTGCATCGGCGTGAGATCCTGCACCTCGTCGATGACGATGTGGCCGTAGGTGCGGATCTCGTCGGCTTCGTCCAGCCTCCCCTTGACGGGCTTGGGGCCGAGGAGGGCCCTCGCTTCGTCGAGGAGCGCCAGGTCGGCGTCGGCCCAGCGGACCTCACTCACGTCCTCGGCCCTTGGCCGATGCAACGATTCGTACTCCTCGGCACTGAGCCATCGGGAGGCCGCCATCTTCAGAAGCGCCACCGAGCCGAAGAGGTCGTGCAGCAACTCCGGCCCCGTCAGGACGGGCCACATGCGCTCGAGCGCGATGCGGACAACTTCGAGCGGGCGGGCCTCGTCGCGCACTTCGTCCACCGTCAACTCCCCGATGTGGCTGCTGGCGGCGAGTGCCGCCCAGAGCTCGGCTTCGACGAATCGGCGGCCGGCGTTGTGGTACCGGTAACGGCGCCGGGCGGCCCTGATGATGCGGGTGCTCTCCTCGATCTTGAGTCGCAGGAAGCCCGCCCGGAACGGCACCACGAGATCGTCGCGAAGCACTCGCTCCCGGTCGAGCACGGCCTTTTCCAACACGTCGGCCATGCGCGGGTCACCCTTGACCCGGTCCGCCAACTGGGAGTCCTTACCTCCCCAGTTCACGTCGGGCCCGAGATCGTTGAGCACGATGAGCTGCACACCCGCCTCGCCGAGCGACGGGAGCACCCGCTCGATGTAACGCAGGAAAACCCGGTTCGGGCCGATGACGAGCACGCCCTGGTCCTCCAACGGGAACCGGAACGTATACAGCAGGTAGGCGGCCCGGTGGAGCGCCACCACGGTCTTGCCGGTGCCGGGGCCGCCCTGGACGACCAGCACGCCGGCCTGGGGCGAGCGGATGATCTCGTCCTGCTCGGATTGGATGGTGGCGACGATGTCGCCGAGTTGGCCGGTGCGCCCACGATCGAGGGCGGCGATAAGCGTGGAGTAGCCCCGGATGGCCGGCCCGGCCTCGGATCCCTCTGTTGACCCCAGCGTGCCGTCGTCGCCGATGCCGAGGTGACCTTGACCGAACAGTTCATCCTCGAGCCCGAGCAAACGGCGACCGTGGACGGCGAAGTGGCGGCGGCGCAGCAACCCCATCGGCTCCTTGCCTGTCGCCCGGTAGAACGGCTCGGCGACGGGGGCCCGCCAGTCCACGACGACCGGCTCCCGGTTGGCGTCGGCTACTGCGAGACGCCCGATGTGGAAGCTCTCCACCGCGTCGGGGCCCTCAGCGTGGCGGTCGATGCGACCAAAGACGAGTGCGGCGTCACCGAGGTCGAGATCCGAGAGCCGCTTGACGAGTGCTTCGTCGAACACGTCGCGCTCGTAGCGGGCCTGGAGCGTGCCCCCACGGCCGGCTTCGGAGAGGCCACGGATCTTCCATGCCTCCTTGCGGCTCCACTCGAGGCACGCGTACGCGTGGTCGATGTAGGCCTGCTCATCAGCGAAGTCCGGGTGCTGCTCAGTCATCGTCGAGTGCCGTGCCAATGGAGCGGGTGGCCTCCGTGGGCAGGGTCTGTCCACTCTATCGGGCAGTCCACGGAGTCGTTCCGGACATCGGATCGCCTCTCGCGATCGGTGAGCGGACTCTCACCAGATGTATACCGACAAGTTAGCGATATATACTCCAGTCATGAGCAAGCGACTGGTCGAGATCGATGACGCGCTCCTCGCCCATGCGCGTGAGGCGGCAGGCACCGCGACGATCAAAGCCACCGTTGAAGCGGGTCTGCGGCAATTGGTGAACACCGACCTGACGGCCCGGCACATTCGGCGTCTACGCCAGCCGCGGGCGCTCGATCCGGCGATGATCGACCAAGCTCGCTCGCCCCGTGTGGCGGATCGTGGCTGAGCGGCGTTATCTCGTCGATACCTCGGCACTCGCACGCGCCGACATCGACGAGATCGGCGATCGCCTCGAAACGCTGGCATTGGCGGGCAAGCTGTGGACCTGCCGGATGGTCGACCTCGAAGTGGTGTACGCATCGCGTGCGCGCGATGTCCTCGACGTCATCGAGGAGCGCCAGGCGATCCCCGAGGCCCCGATCACACCCTCCGTCATGGATCGTGCCCTCGCCGTTGCGGGTCTGCTCGCCGCGGTCGGACACCACCGGGGCGCGAAGCCGGCGGACCTTCTCATTGCCGCGTCGGCGGAGGCCGCGGGACTCGTCGTGTTGCACTACGACGTCGACTACGACCGCGTCGCCGGCGTCACGAATCAGCCGACCGAGTGGATCGCGGCCCGCGGCAGCCTCGCCCATTGACTCGGTAGCGTGGCCTCCGGCATGACCGACGACCTCCAACCTCCCTTTCTCGAGGCCGCGAACGGCCGCCATGGGCGTCACACTCCGGTGTGGTTCATGCGCCAGGCCGGGCGTCACCTGCCCGAGTACAGGGCCGTACGCGGCGAGGGCAGCATCCTGCACGCCATCAAGAACCCCGAACTGGCGGCCGAGATCACGCTGCAGCCCGTCCGCCGCTACGGGGTGGACGCCGCCGTGCTCTACAGCGACATCGTGGTACCGGCCCACGCTGTCGGCTTCGGCGTTGATGTCGCCCCGGGAACCGGCCCGGTGGTCAGCGACCCATTCCGTCGTGCCGCTGACCTCGACCGACTCCCCCCGCTCACCCCGGACCACGTCCCCTACGTCCTCAAGACCTGCCGGCTCGTGAAGGCGGAACTGCCCACGGAGGTGCCGCTGCTGGCGTTCGCCGGGGCGCCGTTCACGGTCGCCAGCTATCTCATCGAGGGCCGGCCGAGCCGGGACTATGTCCACACCAAGGCGCTCATGCACACCGACGAGGCGACATGGCATCTGCTCCTCGACCGCCTCGCCGATCACGCCATCGTGTACATCGGTGCCGAGATCGACGCCGGAGCACAGGCATTCCAGCTGTTCGACTCGTGGGCGGGCGCGCTGTGGGGCAGAACGAACCGTTCGTAGTCCACCCGCGACAGCGCGC
>JBKJJS010000041.1:0-18223 GCA_046597895.1 Ilumatobacteraceae bacterium | reverse complement strand
GCCGGGCGACCGATCTCCGGGAGGTTGGCATCGTGTCGTTCGCCCAGTCTCGCCACGTGGCGCACACGTCCGACACGGCCGTCGAGTTGATCCTCCCCGTCATCGACGCCGCCCGCCGCCGCGCCGGTGTGGAGCGCCACGAGATCGACTTCTGGTGCCATGGCAGCTGCGACTACATGGTCGGCCAACCGTTCTCGTTCGTCGCCGCGGTCGACGCCATCGGGGCGTGGCCGCCGATCGTCGAGAGCCACGTCGAGATGGACGGGGCGTGGGCGTTGTACGAGGCGTGGATCAAGATCCAGACCGGTGAAGCCGATGTGGCGTTGGTGTTCGGTAACGGCAAAACGTCGTCGAGCGACATCGACCGCACGCTGGCGCTGCAACTCGACCCGTACGTCGTGGCGCCGATGTGGCCGGACCAGATCAGCATCGGAGCACTGCAGGCGAGGGCGTGCCTGGAGGCGGGCGTCGTAAGTGAGCGAGCCATGGCCGCTGTCGCATCGAGATCCCTGCGCGATGCGATGACCAATCCGAATGCCCTGCGGCGGGGGGACCATTCGATCGAGGAGTTGCTCGCCCGCCCCCGCACCCACGATCCGCTGCGCGAACATGACGGTCCGCCCGTCACTGACGGTGCGTCGGCCATGGTGATCGCGGCCGGCGATGTTGCTCGGCGCCTCTGTGAGCGGCCGGCGTGGATCCGCGGTTTCGACCACCGCATCGACCCCATGAACCTGAGCGTTCGCTCGCTCACCGGGGTGCCATCGGCGGTGTTGGCCGCCATCCGAGCGGGCGTCGCCGACGACAAGGTCGACGTAGCGGAACTCCACGCCCCGTTCAGCCACCAGGAGTTGTTGCTGCTGACGGCGCTGGGCATCACCCCCGACGCCACCACCATCACCCCGAGTGGCGGCGCGTTGTGCGCCAATCCCACCATGGCCACCGGGCTCATCCGCTTCGGCGAGGTGTTCGAGCGGATCAGGGCCGGAGGAGCTGATCGCGGGGTGGCCCACGCCACCGCCGGACCATGCCTGCAACAGAACCTCGTGTGCGTCCTGGAGGGTGACTGACATGGGCAGGACGCGTTGCGCGGTGATCGGGACGGGCCAGACGAAGTACAGCGCCTGCCGGGCCGACGTGTCCATCGGCGGCCTCGTGCGCGAAGCCACCGATCGGGCGCTCGCCGACGCTGGCATGACGATGGCCGAGATCGACGCCATCGTCATCGGCAAGGCGCCCGACATGCTCGAGGGTGTGATGCAGCCCGAGTTATGGCTCGTCGACTCCCTGGCCGCTCAGGGCAAGCCGGTGTTGCGTGTGCACACCGCTGGTTCGGTCGGAGGTTCGACGGTCGTCGTGGCCACACAGCACGTGACCTCCGGTATCCACGGGAACGTGCTCGTGGTCGGCTTCGAGAAGCAGAGCGAAGGCAACGCCATGTGGGCGCTCAGCGTGGCGACGCCGTTCGGGATGCCAGTCCACGCCGGTGCCGGCGGCTACTTCTCGCCGATCATCCGCTCGTACATCCAGCGGTCCGGCGCGCCGGCCCACATCGGCGCCATGGTCGCCGTGAAGGACCGTACGAACGCCATGAAGAATCCGTACGCCCACCTCCAGGAGCCCGACTGGACATTGGAGAAGGCCATGGAATCCCCGATGCTCTGGGATCCGGTGCGCTTTGTCGAGACCTGCCCCTCGAGCGACGGCGCCTTTGCGATGGTGCTGGCGTCAGAGGATGTGGCGGATCGCCATCCCGGCCCGAAGGCGTGGGTGCACGCCACGGCGATGCGCAGCGAACCGACCTCGTTCGTCGGGCGCGACAGCGTCTCTCCGCTGGCGAGCGCGATGTGCGCGCAGGACCTCTGGCGTAAGGCCGGCATCACGTCGCCGATCGACGAGATCGACTGCTGCGAGATCTACGTGCCGTTCGCGTGGTTCGAGCCGATGTGGTTGGAGAGCCTGGGCTTCGCCGCCAGAGGTGACGGGTGGCGCATGGTCGAGGACGGGGTCACGGAACTGACGGGGCGCCTGCCCGTGAACATGAGCGGCGGCGTGCTGTCGTCCAACCCGATCGGGGCCAGCGGCACCATCCGGTTCGGTGAGGCGGCCATGCAGGTGATGGGCACGGCGGGCGCTCATCAGGTGGACAGCGTGCGCAAAGCACTCGGTCACGCCTATGGAGGCGGCTCACAGTTCTTCGCCATGTGGGTCGTCGGGACGGACAAGCCCGACTGACTCGGTCAACTGCTACTGGGGGCCGGCATCGAGGTCGATGTCGTTGACGTGCTGGTGGACGTGGAACTCGAGGTCGACGTCGAGGTCGAGGTCGAGTTCGAGGTCGAGGTCGTCGTGGTGTTGGGAGGGGTCGTCGGCTTCGGCGGGAGCTTCGGCGGCTCGTTCTTGGCCGGGACATCGTCGCCATAGACCCACACCGCCGTGCCCTTGCCGATGAAACCCAGGTCCCACACCATGTCCATGGCGGATGTGCTCAACCTCACGCAGCCGTGGGATGCCGGGTAGGCGGGGATGTTGCTCATCCCGTGGACGGCGATGCCGCCGTTGAAGTACTTCGGCCGGTAGATCTTGCCGAGGTCACCTTTCCACCAGCCCTCTGGGCGCTGCCGATAGATCTTGAACCGCCCGGACGGGGTGACGGCGCGGCCGGACTCGTACTTCGTCGGGTCCTTCTGGTTCTGCTCGAGGTAGTACTGGCCGTTACCAGTGGCAGTGTTGAGTACGGCCAGCGTCTGGCCGTTACGCACGATGAACAGGACCTGGCGGTCCTTGTCGATCTCGATGAGTGTGCCACCGCCCGACCGGGCCTGGGCGCGCTTGGTGACCGAAGCGAGTTTCTCGGCCGTGGCCGTGTCGACCGAGCCCGTCCGCTTAAGGCCGTAGTACTTCTGGAACGCCAGGACACCCTGCTGCGTGGTGTGGCCGTACTGGCCGTCCGCCCCGGCCACCCAGAATCCGAGGTCGAGCAGGCGCTGCTGGATGCGGGTCGTGTCGCTGCCGCTCTTCTTGCCGACGGCGCGGAACGGCGTGGACACCGCGCCCAGGGGCGGCGGCGGCGGATCCGTCGGCGCGACGGTGGTAGGCGGCACCGTGCTGGTCGGCGGCAACGTGGTGGTCGTCGAGGTGGTGGTGGTACTCACCGTCGTTGGCACGACGGTGGTCGTGGTGGCGTTCGTCGTACTTGGGGCGGCCGTCGTTGGCGCGTTCGTGGAAACGACGGGCGCGCTGGTCGACTCGACGGACACGGTCGCCGCCGACCCGCTGTCGACCGACGACCCGCTGCACGCCGCGGCCGTGAGGGCAAGAACCGTGACCGTGGCAACCGAGACATTTGCCCGCGCCACAGCCCTCCGAAACGATCGCATGAGCGAAGCGTAGCGAAGGCGTCACCGGGAGTGGCGTCAGCAAGTACGGTCCCCTCGGGATGGAATTCAACATTGCCGACCTGTTCGAGCACGCCGTGGACACGTGGCCGAAACGTGAGTATCTCGTGGTTAACGGGCAGCGGCGGACCTATGCCGAGATGGAGTTCCGGGCGAACCAACTTGCTCACCACCTCGCCGCTGAGGGTGTCGGCGAGGGCGATCACGTGGGGATCTACGGGCACAACTCCGTCGAATGGGTCGAGACCCTCTGGGCCGTGTTCAAGCTGCGGGCAGTGTGGATCAACATCAATTACCGCTACGTCGACGATGAACTGACCTACCTGTTCGACCATGCCGACCTCGTATACGTCGTGGTCCAGCCGGAGTACGAGGCACGGGCCGTCAGGGTGGCCCCAGCGTTGCCGCGGCTCGTGATGGGCATGGCGTACGAGGCGGCCGTCGCCCGCCGCTCTGGCACGCGCGACTTCGGGCCCCGTTCGCCCGACGACCGGTACATCCTGTTCACCGGCGGCACCACCGGGATGCCCAAGGGCGTGGTGTGGCGTCACGAGGATGTGCTGATGGTCCTCGGTGGGGGCATCGACATCCGTACCGGCGACAAGGTGCAGCGCCCCGAGGACTACGTGGCGAGGGGCCAGGCGACCGGATTTTCGATGGTCAGCTACCCGACGGCGCCGCTGATGCACGGTGCGAGCCAGTGGAGCGTGATGAACGGCAGTTTCATCGGCAACAAGATCGTGCTGCACGATCGCTTCGATGCCGAAACGGCGTTGCAGTTGATCCAGGACGAAAAGGTCAACCTCTTGTTGATGACGGGCGATGCCATGGCTCGCCCGCTGATGGATGCGCTCGAGTTGGTGGGGGACGACTACGACCTCTCGTCGTTGTTCGCCGTCAGTTCAACCGCGGCCCTGTTCTCGTCGAGGCTCAAGGACAAGTTCGTCGAGCGCTTCCCTAGTGCCGTGATCACCGAAGCGATCGGGTCGAGCGAGAGTGGCGGCACCGGCTTCACCATGATCGGCAAGGGCCAGGCACACAGGGGTGGCCCCAACGTCACACCTGTGGCGGACGTGGTGATCCTGGACGAGGAGCACCGCCCTGTCGACCCCGCATCGGGAGTGATCGGCATGATGGCCCGCAGTGGCCACATCCCGATCGAGTACTACAAGGACCCCGAGAAGTCGGCGGAGACGTTCGTGGTGGCTCCGGACGGGCGGCGGTACGTGTTGACAGGAGACTTCGCCCGCCACGAACCGGATGGCACCATCACGATGCTCGGGCGGGGCTCGGTGAGCATTAACTCCGGCGGCGAGAAGATCTTCCCCGAGGAGGTCGAAAACGCGGTGAAGGCCCACCCTGGCGTCTTCGATGTCGTCGTCGTCGGGGTGCCCGACGAGCGGTGGGGCCAGACAGTGACCGCCGTGGTTCGCCCGGTGGACGGGACGGCATTGACCTTGGAAGAACTTCAGGTTCACTGCCGCGGGCTGATCGCCGGATACAAGGTGCCGCGACTGCTCGTACTGGTGGACGAGTTCGTACGATCACCGGCCGGGAAGCCGGATTATCGCTGGGGCCGTGAAGTGGCGGTGGCCGCGACGGGACGCGACGTCGAGGAGATGCGCTGATGGGACCATTGAAGGGTTTGCGGGTCGTGGAGTTGGGCGGGCAGGGCCCTGGACCATATTGCGGCATGCTCCTTGCCGATCTCGGCGCTGACGTCGTGGCAGTCGAGCGGCGGGCGGTGGCCGCGGGCGCATCTATCGACCGGTCCAAGCCGGCGACGAACATCTTCAACCGGGGAAAGCGGTCCGTGGTGCTCGACCTCAAGCAACCGGATGATGTCGTGTCGATGTTGGCGTTGCTAGATCGGGCCGACGCCTTCATCGACCCGTTCCGTCCCGGTGTGTGCGAGCGGCTCGGCATCGGCCCCGACATCGTGTGCGGGCGCAACCCTCGGATGATCTACGGGCGAATGACCGGGTTCGGTCAGGACGGACCTCTCGCGCAGGCGGCGGGACACGACGTGAACTACGTCGCGCTGTCCGGTGCGCTCCACTCGATCGGGTACGAGGGCCAGCCACCGACCATGCCGATCAACCTGCTCGGTGACTTCGCCGGAGGCGGCATGTTGCTCACGCTCGGCATCGCCTGCGCCGCCTTCGAGCGCTCGCTGAGCGGCATGGGTCAAGTGATCGACACGGCAATGGTCGACGGCGCGGCGCTCGTGTTCGCCCCGATGTTCGCGGCGTACGCGTCGGGGACGTTTGGCGACAGGGGCAAGAACCTGCTCGATGGCGGCGCGCCGTTCTACAACGTGTACGAAACGGCCGACGGCAAGTTCGTGTCGGTGGGTGCCATCGAGCCGCAGTTCTACGCCGAACTCCTCGAGCGAGCCGGCGTCGGACTGGAGGGCCGCCAGATGGACAAGGCGGCCTGGCCGCAGGGCAAGGCGGCGCTGGCCGAGGCCTTTCGCGCCAAGACCCGGGACGAGTGGTGCGCGTTGATGGAGGGCACCGAGGTGTGCTTCGCCCCCGTGTTGCACCCGGCCGAGGTGGCCGCCCACCCGCACAACGCAGCGCGCGGCACCATCGTGGAGATCAACGGCGTGGCGCAGCCCCAGTCGGCGCCACGCTTCTCCCGCACGCCCGGCTCGGCCAAGGAGTCATGCCACCCGGGTGCTCACCTGGTGGCCGACGTGCTGACGGCGTGGTCCTGATCAGCCTGTCCTGATCAGCGGCAGACGGTCGCGCCGTCGACGAGCATCGACTCCCCACTCACGAAGCTGGCGCGATCGCTGCACAGCCACACCGCGGTCTGGGCCACTTCCATCGACTCGCCGAGAGTCCCGCGGCCGATGCCTCGCGACACGAGCTTTTCGATGTCGGGGTTGCCGTTGATGAACTGCTGGATCATCGGGGTGTTCGTGGTTCCTGGGAGGATCGCATTGACCCGGATTCCTGACTTGGCGAACTCCTGAGCCGCCACCTTCGTGAGGCCGACCACACCGTGCTTGGCCGCCACGTAGTGCGGCAGGCCGGGAAAGCCGACGACACCGGCGCCTGACGACGTGTTCACGATGGCACCGCGCCGTTGGGGCTCCATCACGAGGAGCTCGTGCTTCATGCAGAGGAACACGCTGGTGAGGTTGACGGCGATCATGCGGTTCCAGTCGTCGAGTGTCAACTGCGTGAATGCCGCCATCTGCCCACTGATACCGGCATTGTTGTGGGCGCAATCGAGCCGACCGTGGCGTTCGACAACGGTGGCCACCATCGCTGCCACATCGGCCTCATCGGTGACGTCACACGCCAACGGTGACGCCTCGCCACCTCCGGCGCGGATCGACGCCGCCACGAGTTCCGCCCGCACGAAGTCGATGTCGGCCACGACGACCGCGGCGCCCTCTTCGGCGAACAAGCGGGCACTCGCCTCGCCGATCCCGCTGCCCCCTCCAGTCACCAACGCGACCTTCCCGTCCACGAGTCCCATGCCCGCACGGTACTTTGCGCCGTATCGAAGCAGGAGCCACGGGGTGCCAGCACCACCCCGGACCGTGGGGCCACCCTGCTTGTCGGGCTGTGGCCCACTGGTGAGAATGGGGGCGTGATCGGGGAAGGACTCGTTGGTCTCGTCGAGCGGCGCGTTCTCCGCCGAGGGTGGTCGACGACGGCGCTGTTGGTGTTCGTGTTGACGCTCAGCGCCGGGGCGACCATGACCGCGGTGGCCGGAGGGCGACGGGCAGCCACCAGCTACGACCGCTTCCTGGCGTGGTCCGACCAACCGGAGGCGTCGGTCGGGGGCGGAGGGGCCGACAGCTCAGCCGAGGCCGAGGAAATCTTCGCGCTGGTCGCCGCCCTGCCCCAGGTCGAGTGGTCGATACGGTCCGTGTTGGTGGGCGATGAGGTCGCCATTGGTGGTCACGTCCTGCCGTTTCTCACCCTGCTGCCCGGGGCCTTTGACCTCGATGACCCCCCGGTGGATCACGTCAAGGTGGTGAAGGGCCGCTCGGCGTCCCCTGATGCGGTGGGGGAGGCCATCCTCGGGTTCGAAACCGCCGACCGACTCGATCTGGATGTGGGCGACGAGGTCCAGATCCGCTTCCGCCCGCCTGAGGACGATCCGGCCGCCCAGTGGGTCGAAGAGACGGTCACCATCGTGGGGATCGAAGCCGCGCCCGGGAGCTTCCCGACGATGACCGGACAGCCCTTTCCCGTGCTGCTGTTGACGCCGGCATTCCTCCGTGCGCATCAGGACCGGGTGGACTGGACGAACGGCTCTGTCGACCTGAAGCTTCGCGACCACAGCCCAGAAGCCGTCGAGGCCTTCAAGGCGGCCGTGGACGAGGCCAGCATCCCCTACGACCACATCTCGTCCATCTACGACGATGCGCCGGGCGTGCGCAAACTGGTCCGCGTCGAGGCCGGCGTGATGTGGCTGATGGCGGCGATCATCGCCGGGGCCGCCGTCGTGATCGTGATGCAGCTGTTCCGGCGGGAGGCCGCCGGGGCCGGAGCCGATCTCCGAGTGCTGCGCTTCCTCGGCCTGCCCCGATCGACCGTCGCCGCCGGTGGGGCGCTCCACGGCGCCCGCGTCGGTCTGCTGGCCGCCGTCGGCGCCGTGGCCGTGGCCCTCGCGACCTCGCCGCTGCTGCCCCGCGGGGTGGCCCGTATCGCCGACCCCGATACCGGGTTCCACGCCGACTTCGTCGTGCTCGGTCTCGGGGCGGCCGTCACCATCCTGCTCGCGGTCGGCGTTGGCGCCGGGGTCGCCGTCCTCGCCGCTCGGGCGGCGCGAGTTCGAGTGCCCCGGACGGCGGCGTTGGGATCGATCACGACGCGGTTGCCACCGGCGCCGGCGGCCGGTGTGCGCCTGGCGCTCGGTCCGACGGCTTCGGGCCCTGCGGCGGCGTTGAGAATCGGGCTGTTCGGCTTGGGCACCGTCGTCGCCGCTCTCGTCGGCCTGGTGTCGATGCTGGCCAGCTTCGATCGCATTCTCGAGCGGCCCGAGCTCTCGGGAAGCACCTGGGACATGTCGGCGCACTACGACGAGAGCGACGGGGCGGCCGCCGCGGCGCCGCTCATCGCCGCTGACCCGGCGGTGGAGAACTTCACACGGGGTGGCTGGCGGCCCATCCAGGTCAACGGTCGGCGGGTGTACTCGGTGTTCCTCGAGCCCAGCACAACGGTGAACGTCGCCATCGAGAGCGGCCGGCCACCGATCGGCCCCGACGAGATCGCCCTCGGCCCCGCCGAGCTCGCCGCCCTCGGCGTCTCGATCGGGGACACGGTCGAGGTCGCCGTGCCGGAGATAGACGGGACGACCTACCCGGAGACTGTGTCGGCGACCGTCACCGGTCGGGCCATCGTCGCTGCCCCGTGGTACGAGCAACTCGGGCCCGGCGAAGGTGGGGTGGTGACCGCATCGCTGATGAGCCGAATCGTCGGCGACACACTGCCCAGCAACACGTTCTTCATCACGCTGCACGAGGATGGATCGGTGAGGGACACCGCGGCGGCGTTGGCCGAGCGGATCTCGCCGAACTTCTGGTTCGGCCGGGCCGATCGCTCGGGAGTTCGTTCCCTCCGCAACATGCGCCAGTTGCCGTACGTGCTCGTCGGTCTGTTGGCGGTCATCGCCCTCGCCGCCCTCGTCCATCGCCTCGTCAGCAGCGCCCGTACCGAGCGCCGGCAACTGGCGGTGCTGCGCAGCCTGGGGTTCACCGACCGTCAGCTCGTGCGGGCCGGGGGTATCCAGGGAGGAACCGTCGCTGTCCTGACGCTCATCGTTGCCGTGCCTGTCGGGCTGCTGGCTGCGGTGATCGCCTGGCGTCGTATCGCGGCGTTCCTCGCCGTCGTGCCCCAACCGGTCATACCGCTGCCGGCCGTTCTGGTCGTCGCCGGGGCGGCTCTCGTGGTCGGCGTCGTCGCCGGATGGGTGGTGGCCCGCCACGCCCGGCGAAGGTCGGCCGGAACCCTGCTCCGTACGGAGTGAACGCCTCCGGCCCGGGTGGAACTGGTGCTCCACCGCACGGAAGACGGGCGCTGAGGCAACAGTTCGCGTCCGGTCGGTGGCCGGCGCCGGGTCTGCGGTTGTCGCCATCTGACGGGTCGTCAGATCCGCACTAACGTCCGGCCGGTGACGGACAAGCCGATCCGGTTGGGGACGATGCTGTTCACGATGGTCGATCCGCACCGCGGGCACGAGGTCGAGTACAACCACTGGTACGAGACCGATCATTTCTACGGTGGCTGCATGGTCGGGGCGTGGACGTTCGCCGGCGGCCGGTTCGTTGCCACGCATCGCTTGAAGGAGTTGCGCTACCCCGCCGCGACCCCGATGACGCCAGACTCGATGGCCGGGTCCTACCTCGCCCTCTATTGGGTGCTCGCCGGCCGCCACGACGAGTGGAACCGGTGGAGTGTCGACACCGTCAACGAACTCCATGCCGCTGGCCGGATGTTCAAGGAACGCACGCACGTCCACACGTCGTTGTACGCGCACGGATGGTCGCTGCAGCGCTCGGACAGAGGTACGCCCGCGGAACAAGCGCTCGATCGTCACTACCCGGGCCTTGTCGTGAACGTCGGCGAGTTGGCCGACGGCGCCACTCATGCCGATCTTCAGCGGTGGATGACGGACGACTGGGCGCCCACCGCACTCACGCGAACGGGCGGACCGGACCTCGTGCTGAACGCCTCTCCGCTGCCGCTGCTTGACGACGCCCCACCCGACGTACCCCGCATCGCTAACGCCGAGCGGCGCTTCCTGCAAGTGCATTTCCTCGACCACGATCCGGGCGACCATTGGGACGCCGTGTACGGCCGCTTCGGCGCGGACCTCGCCGGCAGCGGGGTGGCGCAGCACCTCTGGACCGCGCCGTTCATTCCGACGGTGTTCGGCACGGACGCGTACACCGATCAGCTCTGGTGATCGCGGAGATCACGCCGGTGGAACCCATCACGAACAAGCGGATCCTCGTCACCGGCGTGACCGGCTGGGTGGCAGGCCCGGTGGCGCGCGATCTCGCGGCACGCGGCAACGAGGTGTTCGGGGCCGCCCGCTTCAAGGACCCCGGCGCACGTCAACCGCTCGAGGCGGCCGGGGTGCGTACCGTCTCGATCGACCTCGCCAAGGGCCGACTCGACGAGGTGCCCGACCACCTCGATCTGTGCCTGCACTTCGCAGTCGCCAAGACCGACAACTTCGAACTCGCCTTCGCCGCCAATGCCGAGGGCAGCGCCGCGCTCATGGAGAAGGTCGCTGGCGTGGAGGCGTTCTTCCACTGCTCGTCGACCGCGGTGTATCAGCCCATGGATCATGAGCCCCGGCAGGAGAACGCCCCACTCGGCGACAGCCACCGACCCATGCCTGGCATGCGCACCTACTCCATCTCCAAGATCGCCGGCGAGGTGTTGGTGAAGTACACCGCCAAGCGACTCGGCATCCCGACAGTGATCGCCCGGCTCAATGTGCCTTATGGCGACACGTGGGGTTGGCCCTTGTTCCACTTGATGATGATGGAGCGGGGCATGCCGATTCCCGTCCACACGAATCAGCCGACGTCGTACGCACCCATCCACGCCGACGACATCTCGGCGTCGATCCCGTTCCTGCTGTCCGTGGCGTCGACCCCGGCCACCGTCGTGAACTGGGCAGGTGACGAGGTCGCCGGCATCGAGGACTGGTGTGGACTGATGGCTGAGATCACGGGACTGACTGCAACGTTCGCGCCCACCGACGCCACCATCGCCGCCATCATCCCTGACCTGTCCCGCCTCCACGGGGCCGGGTTCCGCAGCGCCGTCGCGTGGCGCGATGGCATACGTCGAATGGTCACGACATCGCGGCCCGATCTCGTGAGGGTGTGATGGCCGGGTGAGGGTCGAGGCGTGGCGGTTGCTCGATGGCTTCGCCGGCTATCTCCAATAGGAGCCGTCGAGCATCGCATCGACCATGGCTCGGTGCATGATCAGGTCCTCGAGGTCCGCTGGGGCCTCGCGCTGGCCGTATGCCACGCCGCGGTCGCTCGTGCGCACAGAGATGATCGCGAATCGCGTGGCGGCGTACATCTCATACCACTCGATCGACTCGAGCCGACGGCCTGCCAGTTCCTCGTAGGTCTCCACGACGTCGTGGCGGCGCAGGAAGTCCGGAATGCCCGGCAGCCCGAACGTCGTGGCGATCGACTGGAAGAAGGCGTGGAGGAAGATCATCCACGCCACGTCGACCTCGGGCGGGCCGAGGTTGGCCATCTCCCAGTCGAGCACGGCGACGGGAGTGAGCCCATCGGCCCCTCCGAACAGGATGTTGCCGGGCCGGGCGTCACCCCAGTTCAGGCTGGCGATTCGAACGGGCGCCGGGCGATTGGCGTCGAGCCACTCGAATGCCCGCTCGATCGTGGTGAATATGCGACCGGTGCGCGCCCACTCGTAGAACGCCCGCTGTTCGCCGAGAAGGCGGTCGAGATGATCCGGCGCAATCGCTCCTTGTGCGGCTGGCACGATCCAGGACGTGTCCACGCCAGTGAGGTCGATGGCATGGACCGCGGCGTGAATCCCGACGCAATGGCGCTGCACGGTCATCAGCGCGCGGGGGTCGAGGTCGAGGAGCCATCCCCCGAACACGTAAGGCGGCATGTCGGAAGGGGCCCTCCCCGGGAGGCGGTCCATCACGAAGAACGGGGCGCCGATCGCCGTGTCGTCCCACTCGGTCCACCGCACGGTGGGGACTGGCACCTCGGTATGGCCGGCCACGAATTGCATGGCGCAGGCTTGGAGCGCGAGGTCGTACACGGGGAAGACGGGGAAGTCGCTCATCTCGGGTCGCAGGCGGGCGACGAGCGACTCGACGAGCCCGTCGTGGGTCACATCGAACAACAGGGTTTCGCTCGAGAAGCCCGTCCCCGCTGGAACGGAGATGGGTCCGACGGCGGCGTCGCTCCAGTGGCGGCGGAACCACTGCTGGAGCGCGACCCGTTGCTTCTCGGGATCGCGTGTGGAGGGGAGCGGCACTCGTTACACCTCGGCGTCGGCGAGGGGCTCAGCATGAGCAGTCATGACCGTCGACCGTACCCGGCAGGCGTGAGGCGGGGTTGGGTTGACGCGTCACGCACAGTGGGTACGCTCTCTCCCTATGCGCAGACCTCGGCGGGTGCTGCCGCTCCTCCTCGCAGCGGTACTGGTGCCCGTGGCGATCCCGGCTGCTGCGGGAACGGCACACGCTGAGACGCCCGTACGGTGCCAGAAGGTCGGCGTCATCGGGGGGTCCATCACGGTCGGCAGCGCGACGACGCAGGGGCAGGAGTTCGTCGACCTCGGCATTCTCGACTTCCGCTTCGACGCCAAGGTCGGCCGCCAGATCACACGCCCCAAAACAGGCGGCATCATCACGCTCCAGCGGATGCGGGCGTCGGGTTACGACCCTGACTGTCTCGTGATCGCACTCGGCACGAATGACTTTCCGTACCACAACTCCTCGACGGTGTATCGGGGCTGGATCGACAAGATGATGGTCGCGATCGGCCCGACCCCGCGCGTGCTGTGGATCAACGTCTACCGGAGCAAGTCAGTGTTCACCGGTCACGTGTTCAACGCTCAGTTGAATGCTGCTACCGCCGACTACGCCAACCTCCAAATCGCCGACTGGTCCACGCTCGCGGCGACTCACGCGAGTTGGCTCTCCAAGGACGGTGTTCACCCGGTCGGCGGGGGCATCCTCGCCCGATCGAAGTGGGTCGCCCTGCAAGTCCAGGAGAAGCTCAATGGCGGCGACCCTGCCGATGGCCGTCCGCCGGCCACCTGTACCGTCGTCACGGTGCCGCTGCAGCGGAAGATGAAGGGTGCTGACGTGATGTGCCTCGAGCAGCGCCTGCGCCAGTTGCGGTACTTCACGAAGACCGCCGACACGAAGTTCGAGTACTCGACGACGACCACACTGTCTGCCTGGCAGAAGCGCCACGGCTTGACGGTCACAGGGATCGTCGACGACGCCACTCGCGCCGTGCTTGGACTCTCGCCGCCGCCGGTGCCCTGAACGGGCCAGCGCGGATCAGCCCGGTCGGCGGTAGTCCGTGACGTACGCGGGAGCAGCTACCGAGCAGTCTTCGTCCACCAAGGGCTCACCCACGACCGTTCGCAGCGGAATCACCCCCGCCCACACCGGCAGGGCCATGTCCTCGGGATCGTCCTTCGGCCCGCCTACTCTCACTTTGGCTGACGCCTCCGTGATCGGCAGTCGCAACACGATGGTGGCCCGCATCTCCTTGTCGTCGCCGGCTCTGGCATCCGCCGTGCGCCCCGGCACGGTGTGCTCGACGATGGCGCCCAACGCGTGCGCCTTCTCGACTGGGTCGTTCACTGGGACGGCCGTGCCAAGAATGAGCACCGACCGGTAGTTCACCGAGTGGTGGAACGCGCTCCGCGCGAGGACAAGCCCATCCAACAGGGTGACGGTCACGCAGACGGGTACCCCATCACTCAGGGTGCGCAACGTCCGGCTGGCCGCCGACCCATGCACGTACAAGACGTCGCCCACCCGGGCGTAGACGGTGGGGATCACGAAGGGTTGGCCGTCGTCGACGAAGCCGAGGTGGCACACCACCGCTTCGTCGAGGATCGCATCGATCGTGGCCCGGTCGTGGTGGCCACGATCGGGGAGGCGGCGGAGGGTCGTTCGGTCGGTCCGGAGATCCGTCGTCATGGCGCACACGATGGCATCTCACGCGCGCTCGTGCGCAGCGAATTGGATCGGCAAGAATGGAAACCATGCTGAACAACGTCGGACTGTTCCTCACCAAGCGGGCGTTCCGCGATCCCAACCTGGAGGCGATGGTCGAACCGGCCACCGGCCGTCGATTCACGTACCGCGAAATGAACGAGCGGTCGAACCGGGTCGCCCACGCGATGAAGGCACTCGGGGTCAGTAAGGGTGACCGCGTCGGCATCTTGCTGATGAACGGCATCGAGTTCCTCGAGACGTTCTTCGCGCTCGGCAAGATCGGGGCCGTCTGCGTACCGCTCAACTGGCGCCTCGTGGCTGAGGAGTTGGAGTTCATCCTCAACGACTCGGGCACAACGGTGCTGGTGTTCGGGTCGGAGTTCGCCGGCACGGTCGACGATCTGCACGGCCGGGGCACCACGGTGAGGGAGTGGGTGCAGCTCGGAGTCGGGTCCGGACGCCCGCCGTACGCGGTCGACTACGAGGACATCATGGCCGCGGCGACCGCCGACGAGCCCACCCCGGAGGGTCACGGCGCAGACCTGCTCTTCATCATGTACACCTCGGGCACCACGGGTCTGCCCAAGGGGGTCATGCACTCCCACGACACGGTGACGTGGTCCTGCATCACCATCAACGCCACCTCGGACATGCAGTACAAGGACCGCTACATCCTCGCCCTTCCGTTCTTTCACGTCGGTGCATTGAGCCCTGCGTGGTCGCTCGTCCACCGCGGCGGCACGGGCATCATCATGCGGACGTTCGATCCGAAGCTGGTCTGGGAACTCGTCGAGACCGAGAAGGTCACGACCATGTTGGCCGTCCCGGCGATGCTGAACTTCATGCTCCACGTCGGCCAGGGTGGACACGACATCTCCACGCTGCGCTGGATCATGAGCGGAGCGGCGCCCGTCCCGGTGACGTTGATCAAGGCGTACGAAGCGCTCGGGATCGAGATCCACCAGGTGTACGGGCTCACCGAGACATGCGGGCCGGCCTGCCTCATCAGTTCGGACGACGCGCTGACGCGCGCCGGCAGCACCGGCAAGGCGTTCTTCCACACCGACGTTCGTGTGGTGGACGGAGCAGGTGAGGAGTGCGCTCCCGGCGAGCCGGGGGAAGTGCTCGTCTCCGGGCCGCACATCATGGTGGGCTACTGGAATCGTCCCGACGCCACGGCGGACGCCTTGCGTGATGGCTGGTTGCACACGGGCGATGTGGCGACGGTCGACGAGGACGGATTCGTCACGATCATGGACCGCATGAAGGACATGCTGATTTCCGGCGGCGAGAACGTGTACCCGGCTGAGATCGAGAATGTGATCCTGTCCAACCCGAAGGTGGCCGATGTCGGCGTCATCGGTATCGCGTCGTCCAAGTGGGGTGAGTCGCCGCTTGCCGTGGTGGTCCGCAAGGACCCGAGTCTCACTCAGGAGGAAGTCCTCGCCGGGTGCAAGGGGCGTCTGGCGGCGTTCAAGATGCCGCGGGCGGTGGAGTTCGTGGACGAGATCCCGCGCAACCCGAGCGGCAAGATCCTGAAGCGGACGCTGCGCGAGCAGTTCAGTTACGACGCCGCCGAGTGACGAGCCGATGGTGGCCCCGTCGCCGTGAACGGGGAGCGCCGCCGCCGACGGTCGAGGAGTGGCCGGAGGCATGGCGTGAGGCCCTTGTCCGCCACGTCCCGGGCTGGCGCACGCTCACCGAGGACGAGCGGGCCCGTCTGACCGAGCTCACCGACGACCTGATGAACCGGTTTCGTTGGGAGGCAGCGAAGGGCTTCGCCGTGGAGGACACGATGAGGGTGGTGATCGCGGCCAATGCCGCCCTCCTCGTGCTGGAACTCGGGGCGGACTGCTACTCACAGGTCACGTCGGTCATCCTCCATCCGAGCACCATCACGTTCAAGGGTGACCGTCCCGGCCCTATACCGGGGTCGGTCATCGAGGGCTCCGAGCCGCTCGACGGCGAGGCCCACCACCGCGGGCCCGTGCTGTTGTCGTGGGACGCCGTGCGCACGGACACCCGTCACCCTGCGCGCGGGTTGAATGTCGTGTTGCACGAGTTCGCCCACCGACTCGACATGTTGGATGGGCTCACGAACGGGACGCCACCACTCGGCGATCTTGCCAGGGAACAACGCTGGGTTGAGGTGTGTACTCGCGAGTACGACGCGCTGAGGAGAGGTGAGCCCGACTCGATCCTACGCCAGTATGGGGCCGAGAACGTCGCCGAGTTCTTCGCGGTGGCGACGGAGGTCTTCTTTTGCTGGCCTCGGGAGTTGCGTGAGGCCAAGCCCGATCTCTACGAAGTGCTCCAGGACTTCTACGCTCAGGACCCGGCGGCACGGGCCACCGTGATGTTGCCTGACCAAGGAGAACAACGATGACGGACGACCAAAACCATTGGACCCATACGCCGAAGGATCCGGCCGATACCGACCTGATGAAGTTGTTCCGCCTCGACGGCCGCGTCGCCGTCGTGACAGGGGCGGGGCGCGGCATCGGGCGTGGTATCGCGCTCGGCCTTGCTGACGCCGGGGCCGATGTCATCATCACGGCTCGTCGTGAACACGAGTTGGTGGAGGTCGCCGAGCGGATCGCCGAACGCGGCCGGCGCGCAGTGATGGTGCAGGCGGACATCACGGCGGCCGACACCGTGTCGCGGGTGGTCGAGACCGCCATGACCGAGCTGGGTCAGCTCGACGTCTGGGTCTCCAACGCTGGCGGCTCCGAGCACCCGGGAAACTTCGCGTTCAAGGACTTCCCGGATTGGCACTGGGACGCGCAGATCGCGCTCAACCTGCGTCCCCACTTCGTGGCGGCGAGGGCGTGTGCCGACGTGATGCAGCCTGGGTCGTCGTTGATCGGCATCTCGTCGATCGCGTCGCTGCGGGCCGCCGTGAACTTTTCGGCCTACGGGGCGGCGAAGGCGGGAATGAACAGCCTCGCGGTGACCTTGGCGACGGAGCTCGGGCCCCGGGGTATTCGGTCCAACGCAGTGTCACCCGGCAACGTCCCGACGGAGGCGACGCGCACGATCGGTCATCTGACCGACGAGATGCTCGTGGTCGCCGAGAAGATGATCCCGATCCGTCGCCTCGGTACACCGACGGACATCGCGGCAGCCGTGGTGTGGCTCGCCTCCCCGGCCGGCTCCTGGGTGACCGGCCAGAACATCGTGGTGTCGGGCGGTCAGTAGTTCGGTCAGCCGGGCCATCGGGTTTGGGGCGACGGGGTGACCTGTCGCACCCCCTCGGTAGGTTGCCTCTGTGCGGAGTTGGTCGAAGCCTGAGGTCCATGCCACGTGGCATGACGGCGCCATCTGCCTGTGGACGTGGGATGGCCGGCCCGGCCGATCCGCGCCCCTCAACGCGCTCTACTCCGAGGTGTACTCCGGTCGGCCCGCGGGGCGGGTCGGCTCGGTCGTCGTGACCATCCCCGGGTACGGCCGCGCCGAGGTGCCGTGTGTGCGCTGGCCGGCCCGGGCGGCCGTCGAGTCGCTGGCCGGCCGGCCGGTGTCACCGTCGTGGAGTGCGTCGTTGGCCTGGTTCCACGCCGCGGTGGCGCTGGCCGCCGAGGCCGCTGGTACCCGGCGGGTGATCCCCGCCGTCACGGGTGTCGGGGCCGGGGCAATTGCCCGGGCCGGGGCGGTTACCAGGGCCGGGGCGGTTACCAGGGCCGGGGCCGGGCAGGACCAGTCACCGCACTGGGTCCTCCTGCGCGATCCGGCACTCGACGCCGCGTTGGCCGATCTCATCCCCCGCATGCCGCCAGTCGTGGCGGCCGCCGGCCCAGTGGACGTGGAGGTGGTGGTTGAGGCATGTGCCGACGCGGCCGCTCGCAATGGCCTGCGGCTCATACGCTGGAAGGCGCCACTCGACCCGAAACGCACTCCGGCGACGCGGCTCGTCCGGTCCACGTTCCGGGCCTTGGCGGACGATCCGAACGGCCCCTCGCGTCCCGAGGGCGATGAGGCGGCGGTGCGCGAACTCGGCCGGGTGTTCGACGCCGAGCGGTCTCGCCTTCTCCACGAACCGCTGGTCCGGCCTCGCCTGCGCATGACCCCGCCCGTACTCGCCGACGGGCCCTGGGAGTTCACGCTCGAGG
>JBKJJS010000206.1:0-6133 GCA_046597895.1 Ilumatobacteraceae bacterium | reverse complement strand
ACGGAATGTCAGGCTGGTACGCCAACACAAACCGATCGAAGCGGGCCATCACGCTCGACCTGCACGCCGCCGAGGGCGCCGCCGCACTCCTCCGGCTGGCCAAGAACTTCGATGTCGTAGTCCAGAACTATCGGCCGGGCGTTGTCGACCGGCTAGGGGTCGGTTACGACCACCTCAGCGACGGACACCCCGACCTGATCTATGTCTCCATCAGCGGTTTCGGAGACACGGGACCCTACGCAGAACGTCGGGTCTACGACCCGATCATCCAGACCACCAGCGGGCTCGCGGCCAGTCAGGCCAACGCCGCAGGCGAGCCGCAGCTCATACGTCAGATGATGAGCGACAAGATCACGGCCATCGCTGCCGCCCAAGCCATCACGTCAGCGTACGTCGCGGTTCTGAAAGGGCGGGGTGGACAGCACGTGAAGTTGGCGATGCTCGATGCTGTCGTGTCCTTCGTCTGGAGCGACGCCATGATGCATTGCACGTTGCTGGACGACGATGCCCGACACACGCCGAACCTCCTCGGCTCGTATCGGCTGGCGGCGGCGCAGGACGGATGGCTCACGGTGGGTGCCGCCACCGATGAACAGTTCCGTGGCCTGTGGCGGGCGCTCGGTAAGCCGGAGGTCGGCGAACGTGACGACGTCGCCACCGTGGCCAAGCGCTCAGCAAAGTTCGCCGACATGGTGGCCGAGTACGAGGCGGAACTGGCGAAGCATCCGCTGGACGAGCTGCTCCCGAAGCTGCTCGCCGCCGATGTTGCATCGGCGCCCGTACTGACCGCCGAGGAGGTCGTCGAGGACCCGCAGGTCCGCCATCTCGGCACCATCCGCGAGGTGGATCACCCCATTGCGGGGCGCATGCGCGAGACCCGTCCCGCCGCACAGTTCGGTGGGACACCGGCTGCGCCGTCACGGTTGGCCCCCGGCCCCGGCGAGCACACCGACGAGATACTTGCCGAAGCCGGCTTCACTTCGGACGAGATCGCCGGTCTGCGCTCCTCAGGCATCGCTCGCTGACCGCAACGCCAGGCGGCGGGCCGGTTCTCGGCGCGGATCTACCCGATTTCCGGGCAGGATCGCGCCGAGAACGCCGAGCGAGCAGCGAGCAGCGAGCAGCGAGCTAGCCGAGTAGGCCGACGAGCTGGATGACCCGCCAGCCCAGGTACGCGACCACCGCGGCGACGAGCAGCTTGAAGTGCCACGGGGCCTTGGCATCCTCACCCGCCAACTCCTTCAATCTTTTGCCCGACATCGGCGTCACCGCCGGGGCCTCGAGTAGGCGCCCACACGTGGGGCACGTTCCGTCGGCACTCATCGCCGACGGCGCCCAGTACTTGGCGCAGTCCTCGCAGAACGGCACGGGCCCGCCCGCTACTCGGAGCGGCGGCGCATACGCAGCTTGAGCGGGACCGCGCCGAAGTCGAAGGCCTCGCGCAGCGAACGCTCGAGGAATCGCACGTACGCCGGGGGCAGTTCCTTGTTGACGAACAGCGTGAATGTCGGCGGGTCGGCGGCGCCTTGCAGGGCGTACATCACCTTCGCCCCGTGCGGCCCCGGCTGCTTCTGCTGGGCGATGGCCAGCACCTTGTTGACGTCCTTGGTGGGTACCCGCTTGTGATACCGCTCGATGGCGTCTTGCAGCACCGCCGCCAGCTTGTGTACACCTTTTCCGGTCTTGGCGGAGATCTTCAGCACCGGGGCCTCGCCCACGAACGCCAGCCGATCCACGAGTTGGGCGCTGACGTTGGCCCTCGCCTCGGCGTCGAGAAGCTCCCACTTGTTGAGGAGCACCACGATGGGACAGCCGGCGGCGTCGATGCGCTCAGCAAGGCGCTGGTCCTGGCCGGTGATGCCCTCGGTGGCGTCGATGACCAGCAGGGCGATGTCGGACTCATCGACGGCGCGCAGGGCTCGTACGAACGAGTAGTACTCGGCGGCGTCATCAATCTTGCTGCGACGCCGCATCCCTGCCGTGTCGACGAACACAATTGGGCCATCGTCGGTCTCCACGAGCGTGTCGATGGCGTCGCGGGTGGTACCGGGCATGTCGTGCACGACCGAGCGATCGGCCCCGACGAGCCGGTTGAACAACGTGCTCTTCCCCACATTCGGGCGGCCCATGATGGCCACGCGGGGAGGCTTGGCAGCAGTGGGGATGAAGCGCTCGAACTCGTCGAGACCATCGGCTCCGTGAGGGTCGCCGCCTACCGCCGGTTCGACGCCGCCTCCGCCTGGGAGACGGGCGATCACCTCGTCGAGCAGATCTCCCGCCCTGCGGCCGTGCAATGCGCTCACCGGATATGGCTCGCCGAGCCCGAGCCCGAGGAACTCCCAGCGGTCGTTCTCCCGTCGATCGTTGTCGGACTTGTTGGCGACGAGGAGGACTTTCTTGTCGCTGCGCCGCAGCCACGACGCCACGAACTCGTCCTGGTCTGTGAGCCCCGTCGAGGCATCGACCACGAGGAGGACGAGGTCGGAGTCGCGCACGGCGGCCTCCACTTGGCGGCTGACCTTCGCTTCGAGCTCGCCCCCGCCCGGCAGCCAGCCGCCGGTGTCGACCACGAAGAATCGAGTGCCGAGCCACTCCGCTTCCAACGTCTTGCGGTCTCGCGTGACGCCGGGCCGGTTCTCGACGATTGCCGCCTGCTCACCGATGAACCGGTTGAAGAGCGTGCTCT
Source organism: Ilumatobacteraceae bacterium (assembly GCA_046597895.1). Lineage (GTDB taxonomy): Bacteria > Actinomycetota > Acidimicrobiia > Acidimicrobiales > Ilumatobacteraceae > WLJO01. The sequence continues at coordinate 3,447 of JBKJJS010000206.1, read as the reverse complement.
TGCCCACGTTGGGCCGGCCGATGATGGCGACGGTCGGCAACCCGCCTTCGGCACTCATCGGGGGTCCCCGATCGCCAGCCGAAGGGAGATCCCATCAGTAGGAATCACCTCGACTGGACGGGGAAGGTCCTGCACCGACAAACCGTCGAGGAAACGGCCTTCGGACAAGCACACGTCGGGAAGCAGGTAGCGGTGACCTTCCGGCTCGACCGCCAGTCGCCTTGCAATGTCCGCACCCACCATGAGCCCGGTCACCGCGGTATTCCCGCCGAAGAAGTCGTTCGCCACTTCGACGATTCGGACGTTGTCACGGCCGAGCGAAGCCATCAGCGGCCCGACGACGGCAGCGCCGTACGGGGCGGTCACGATGCCGATCGGAGCCGTGGGCCGGGCCCGCAAGGAGATGGCGACCGACTCGGCCGGTCCGCACGCCCCGGTTCGCATACCGGTGTCGCCAGCCGGATTGCGTGGCGCCCGGTACCCCTCGGCGGGCGCACCATCGACCCATGAGAAAAACCCGCTCTGCGGACCGGTCGCAACGGCGACGTGCCCGTTGAACTCCAACTCGAATGTGCGTGCCATGCCAATCCCGTCCTCGTGCATCTCGAAACCCTCGTACTGCTCGGCTCCCGGAAATGGGCGGTCGGCCAAGAGGTAGTACTCGTCGGCAGCATGGACGAGTCGACGCCCGAGCACCCGCAGATAGACGTCCTGCCAGTCGTGGACGGCGTCCAGGACAGCGCAGGCCTCGGCCGCGGTGTGCGGGCGCATGGCCGCCTCCGGATTGAACCGGGAGACGCCGAGCGGCACGACGGCCAGCGAGGCCAACTCGGGATAGCGGTCCAGCACACCGGCGAAGGTGTCGTCGAGCGCAGCGCCATCGTTCACGCCGGGGCAGACCACGATCTGGCCCCGCACCTGGATTCCGTGGTCCAGCAGCGCCCGGAGCCAGCGCAGGCTCGTCGCACCCCGCCGGTTGCGCAACATCCGCGCCCGAAGATCAGGGTCAGTGGCGTGGATGCTGACATGAAGCGGCGAAAGCCGCTCGGTGATCACCCGCTCCAGGTCCGCCTCGGTGAAACGCGTCAGGGTCGTGAAGTTCCCATACAGGAACGACAGCCGGTAGTCGTCGTCCTTCAGGTACAGGCTCTTTCGCATACCGGGAGGCAACTGGTAGATGAAACAGAACTCGCAGTGGTTGTCGCAGGTGCGCACTTGGTCGAACAGGGCGCTCGACACTTCGACCCCGAGCGGCTCGCCGGCACGCTTGGCTACCTCGACGGTCCACTCCACTCCACCTCGTCGCAGGTCGAGTTCGAGGTCTGCTTCGTCCACCAACATCCGCCACTCGATGACGTCGCGGGGCACCTGGCCGTTGAGACGGACGACCTCGTCGCCCGGCGCCAGTCCACCGAACGCGGCCGGTGATCCGGGCGCGACAGTCGTGACAACGGGCGAGGACATGGCTGCTCAGGCTACCGGCGGCCCGCATGAGACCAGTTGGCGAGCGGCGCGGCCAGCGGCGATGATGCGTGCATGATCGTCATCCAAGGATTCCTCGACTTCGACCCGCAAGACTCCGACGCCTTCGTGGCCCTCGTGCTGCCGCTGCAGACCGCCAGCCTTACCGAGCCCGGCTGCGTCTCGTATCACTTCTCCAAGGACCTCGAGGTCGCCGGTAGGTTCCGCATCGCCGAGTGTTGGACTCACGACGCTGACCTCGGTCCGCACTTCAAGACCGCGGAGATGGCGGCCTTCCAGGCGGGTATGGCGGGGTTGCGTCGCACCGGGGCCGAGGTGTGGAAGCACTCGGTCTCCGAGCGCACCCAGATGATCTGAGCCCCGCCGTATCCTCGACGGGGATGGACGTCGAACGGGTGCTGTTGGCTGAGCCACGGGGCTTCTGTGCCGGCGTCGAGATGGCCATTAAGGCCCTCGCGTGGATGGTGCGCGCCTTCGAGCCCCCCGTCTACTGCTACCACGAGATCGTCCACAACAAGATCGTCGTGGAACGGTTCCGCTCCCTCGGGGTGGTGTTCGTCGATGACATCGCTGATGTGCCCGAAGGGCATCCGATCATGCTCTCGGCCCACGGCTCGGCCCCCGAAGTGGTGGCGGCGGCGCGGCGGCGCGGCTCGTATGTTGTCGACTCCGTCTGCCCGCTTGTCACGAAGGTCCACCATGAGGTGAAGGTGCGGGCCGGCAAGGGCTTCCGCATCGTCTACGTGGGCCACGAGGGGCACGAGGAGGCCGTCGGGACGATGGCGGTCGCTCCCTCGGTGATCCACCGGGTCGAGAACATTGCCGATGTCGAGGCGCTTCCGATGTTCGACGAACCGGTGGCGTTGCTGGCCCAGACCACGCTGTCCCACCGGGACTGGGAAGACGTCGCCGACGCCGCATCGGCACGGTTCCCCGGCCTCTGGCGACCCGGGCACAGCGATCTCTGCTTCGCCACCACCAACCGGCAGTCGGCCCTGATCGCGATGGCGTCGCGCTGCGATGCCATCGTCGTGATCGGGTCGGCCAACTCGTCCAACACGGTGGCGCTCGAGAAGCTGGCGAGGGAGTCCGGATGCGCACGCGTCCATCGGGTGAACGGGGCCGACGAGCTCCCGAGCGGACTTTCGGGCGTGGTGGGAGTGACGGCGGGGGCTTCGGCGCCCGAGGAACTCGTGCACGACGTCATCGCCCGTCTCGCGCCCCGTCACGGTGTCGAGGTCCTTCGCGTGACGGACGAGGACGAGTACTTCCCGCCGCCCCGCCAGTTGCGCGAACTGCAAACCGCGATCGGTTCGGCCGCGGCCGCCATGGTCGGCGGGCCAGCGACAGGCGCCACGCTGGATGACCGGGCCATGGCCGCCAGCGTCGTGTTGGAGTCGCTGCGCCGCTGACCGGGGCGCCTACCGTGACACCATGCTCTCCCCCACCGGTGCCACGATTCGGCTGTTCCTCCACGTCCTGGCGGCCGCCGTCTGGGTCGGTGGGCAACTGACGCTCGGCGCGCTCGTACCGGGACTTCGTCAGCTCGGTGAGGACGTGCCGAGGAAGGTCGCCCATCGGTTCAACCGCATCGCGTGGCCGGCGTTCGGAGTCCTCGTCGTGACCGGCGTGTGGAACCTGTTGGAGGTAAGCGTCGGCGACCAGAACGCCGAGTACCAGGTGACGCTGTTCTTCAAACTGGTGGTCGTGGCGATCTCGGGGCTCGCCGCATGGATCCACTCGAATACAAAGACAAAGGTCGTGCTGGCCGTTGGCGGAGCGATCACGGGACTGGCCGCGCTCGCGTCGTTGTTCCTCGGCATCCTGTTGCGGACCGGATCGGTGTGATCCCGATGGGTCAGTTGCGCGGAACCTGACTCCACGGAACCTCGCGGTCGATGCGCACGTCGCCGGGCAGGCCAAGCACGCGCTCGCCCAGGATGTTTTTCATGATCTCGGAGGTGC
>JBKJJS010000107.1:0-2728 GCA_046597895.1 Ilumatobacteraceae bacterium | reverse complement strand
TCGCCCGTGATCAACCGGGTGTACGCGTCCCAACCCGAGCGCACTGAGATCTTGGCCACGGCGGTACCCCCAACTGTTGGTCGAACTGAGCCGGACCTAACAGGGCCTGTGTGAACTGCCCTTACTGACCACGTTTCCCGAGGTCAGACTCTGTGGTGACGGTGAGCCAGTCTGTAGGCGAGATTCAGCTTCATCCGCCTTCGCGACCAGGAGCACGAGCCGTAAGCGGCCGTCTACCTGGTCTTTGGCTACGCACCGGTTCACGCCGGTTCATGCCGGTTCACTCGACTTCTCGAGGTCTTGTGTACGAAATGTGTACACGGGTGCTACCGGAGGGACCGACCCTCGGAAAATCCGAACCCCAGGGTCGACAATGCGTCTTGGCGGCCAGCCGGTACACACCAAAAATTCGTCTGGGCCGTCCAAGGACGAGTGCAAGCGACGCCTGGCTGTGCCGACGCGGGTGGAAGCCTCGCGCCGCCCAAGCATGACGAACCGCGTCACACCCGTGTGCGAACCTTGCCAGAGTGACCCTTCGAGCCCGACCCACACTCACCGATGAGGTCGAAGAGCGCCGCCGCCGCGTCTCTCTGACGCTTGACGCGGTGCAGCGGGTGGACCTTGGCCAGTTCTTCACGCCGGACCCGGTGGCGCGCTTCCTGGCGTCGATGTTCGAGTTGCGCGACGAGCCTTCCAGCCTGTTGGATCCGGGCGCGGGCGTCGGCTCGCTCGCGGCATCGTTCGTGGCCCGATGGGCTGCGGAGTGCCGGTCGCCACTGGCTGTCACCGGGTGCGAGGTCGATACGACTCTCCACGATGAGCTGCGCGCCACACTCGATCAGTGCGAGCACCGCAGGAAGGTCACCACCGAGCTGCTCGGCGAGAACTTCATCGAGTGGGGCACCGACGTGGTTGGCGGTCTTCGCGTCGCCGACCGGCCCGGATTCAACTACGTCATCATGAACCCGCCGTATCGGAAGATGCCGAGCGGGTCACACGATCGTCACCTGCTGCGGTCGGTAGGAATTGACGCCCCCAACCTTTACGCGGCCTTCCTCGCGCTCGGTGCCCGCCTACTGGCCCCCGGTGGGCAGATGGTTGCGATCACCCCACGTTCGTTCGCCAACGGCCCGTACTTCAAGGCGTTCCGCCGAGACCTGCTGTCGTGGGTCGGGCTGCGCCGCATTCACCTCTACGACTCCCGGGATGCTGCATTCTCCGACTCCGAGGTGTTGCAGGAGAACGTCGTGTTCCTCGCCGAGCGCAGCACCGAACGCGCGATGGTGATCATCACCTCCAGCCCGTCGCCGTCGTCGGCAGACGTGAGTCGCCGCGACGTGCCCTACAGCGAAGTGATCCGCCCCGACGACCCGGAGCAGTTCGTCCACCTCACTCCGCGCGCCGAGGACGCCGAGGTGGCGTCTGCTGTGGCGTCGCTACCGCACACAATCGCGTCGCTGGGCATGACGGTGTCAACCGGGCGGGTTGTGGACTTCCGCGCAAGGAACCATCTGCGCCGGGAGCCGGGCAAGGACACGGTGCCGCTGGTGTACCCGACCCACATGACGGAAGGAACGCTGTCGTGGCCCAAGGAGACTAAGAAGCCCAACGCGCTCGTCCGCTGTCCCGAAACCGAGAACCTGCTGCTCCCCGCTGGCCATTACGTGCTCGTCAAGAGGTTCAGCGCCAAGGAGGAACGCCGACGCGTGGTCGCCTCGCTCGTGCGTGAAGGTGATCTTCCGGGCGACGGGTGGGCGTTCGAGAACCACCTCAATGTTCTCCACTCGTCTAGCCGTGGCCTCCAGCCGTCCATCGCCGCTGGTCTCACCGTATGGCTCAACTCGACCGTCGTGGACGTGGCGTTCCGTCAGTTCTCCGGACACACGCAGGTGAACGCGACGGACCTCCGCAACATGCGGTACCCGAGTCACGACGAACTCATCGCGCTCGGCGAAGCCGCTGGTGTGTCGGTGCTGACTCAGGAGAAGGTGGATGCCCTCGTCGCCAACCACGTTGCCGGGATTCGAGCCTGAGCCACGCATGCACCGTCACGTCGAAGAAGCCAGAGTGTTGTTGCGTGAACTCGGACTCCCTTCAGAGCAGACGAACGAGCGTGCCGCGCTGACGCTCCTCGGGTTGCTGAACCTAACCCCGGACGGGTCCTGGGCGACGGCGGAGAACCCGATGGTCGGAATCACCCCGCTCATGTCGTTCATGGCCGAGCACTACCTCGACCAGCCCTATGCGCCGAACACCCGCGAGACCGTGCGTCGCTTCACCATGCACCAATTCGTTGCGGCGGGCTTGGCGATCCCCAACCCTGACGAGCCGCTCCGACCGGTCAATAGCCCGCGCTACTGCTACCAAGTGCCAGCCGAACTGCTCGTCGTCCTCCGTGCGTACGGCACCGACGAGTGGGTCGGGGCGCTCGCCCGCTGGCGGGGTGACGTGCCCGGGCTGCGTGAGCGGTGGGCGGCGGAGCGGAACATGGCGCTCATTGCGGTGACGCTGCCCGACGGCTCGGAGATCGGTCTCACCCCTGGCGGGCAGAACCTGCTCATCGCCCGGATCATCGAGGAGTTCTGCGCGAGGTACACGCCCGGTGGGCAAGTCCTGTACCTGGGCGACGCTGGAGCCGGTGACCCGATCGATCGTCGAGACGTGCTCGCCGAGCACGGCATCGGCATCTTGCCGTGGTCGTTGATGACGATGCCGTGCTCGGCGAGCA
>JBKJJS010000482.1:0-7629 GCA_046597895.1 Ilumatobacteraceae bacterium | reverse complement strand
GTCGTGACGCACCTCGCTCAGGTGGCTGCCGAGGCAGACACCCAGGTGGTGGTGACCAAGGAAGTCGTCCAGGGTCGTACCACGGCGACCGCGAGGGGAGTGCACGGCGACGAGCGGGTCGACGAAATCGTGCGCATGCTGTCCGGACGCCAAGGCAGTGCCGCCGCCCGCCAGCATGCAGAGGAACTGCTCGGTGCGCGCCGCGGTCGACAGGTCCGGCGGCCCCGCCAGGTCCGCCAGTAGCAGCGCGTGTCCCCGATCCGCCGCGGAGCGCTGATGGCGGGGTATGGTGATCTCCCGTCATGGATGTCGGTGAGCGAGCCTTCCTGAGTGGGCGTTCCCGAGATCGGGCGACCGGATGCGCAGCGGGGACGACGGGAAGGCGGGATCCGTGACGAAGCACATCTTCGTGACCGGTGGCGTAGCAAGTTCGCTGGGGAAGGGCCTCACGGCGTCTTCGCTCGGGAGGCTGCTCAAGCTACGAGGTCTGCGGGTCACGATGCAGAAGCTCGATCCGTACATCAACGTCGATCCGGGGACGATGAACCCGTACGAGCACGGGGAGGTCTTTGTCACCGACGACGGTGGCGAAACCGATCTCGACCTCGGCCACTACGAGCGCTTCATCGATGAGAGCCTCACGCGGCTGTCCAATGCCACGACTGGGTCGATTTACCAGGCGGTTCTTGCCGCGGAACGACGGGGTGACTACCTCGGCAAGACCGTGCAGGTCATCCCGCACATCACCGATGAGATCATCCGCCGCATCAAGCGCATCGCCGCCGAAGATGTGGACGTCGTCATCACCGAGGTCGGCGGCACGGTGGGCGACATCGAGATCCTTCCGTTCCTCGAGGCCATCCGACAGTTCCGCAAGGTGGCCGGCCGGGACAACATCTGCTACCTCCACGTCACCCTGGTGCCGTTCATCGGACCAGCGGGGGAGCAGAAGACGAAACCGACGCAACACTCGGTGACCGAGTTGCGCAGCCGAGGGATTCAGCCTGACGTGATCGTCTGCCGATCCAGCGAACCGATCAATGATGTGGTCAAGCGTAAGATCTCGAACCTCTGCGACGTCGACGAGAAGGCAGTGATCAACGCTGCCGACGTGCGCAACATCTACGAACTTCCGCTCGTCCTCCACGACGAGGGCCTGGACGCCGTGGTCTGCGAAGTGCTCCGGATCGACGCTCCCGTCGACTTGCGGCCATGGCAGGAACTCGTCGCGAAGGTCGACGCCGCCACCCGGCCGGTACGCATCGGTCTCGTCGGTAAGTACGTCACGCTGGCGGACGCCTACCTTTCCGTCACCGAGAGCATCAAGCACGCCGGGTTCCACCATGGTGCCAAGGTGGAGATCGAGTCGATCCACGCCGAGGACGTCGAGGGTCTGCTGGCGGCCGGGCGGCTGAGTGAACTCGACGGCATCGTCATCCCCGGTGGGTTCGGCGAGCGGGGGTTCGAAGGCAAGATCGCGGCCGCCGGCTACTCCCGCGAACACGGTATTCCTTGCCTCGGGTTGTGTCTCGGCCTGCAGGCGATGACGGTGGACTTTGCCCGAAATGTGATGGGCCTCACGGGCGCCAACTCCACGGAGATGGACCCATCGACCCCCCACCCGGTCATCGACTTGATGCACGACCAACGGGACGTCTCCGACAAGGGCGGCACCCAGCGGCTGGGGGCGTGTTACGCCATTCTGGAGCCAGGCTCCAAGGTCCACGCCGCGTACGGCGAACCGGCCATCTCGGAACGTCACCGTCACCGCTACGAGCTGAACGCCCACCTGAAGCCCAAGCTCGAGGCGGCGGGGTTGCGGTGCAGTGGTATCTCCCCCGATCGTCGCCTTGTGGAATTCATCGAACTCGACGGCCACCCGTTCTGGGTGGGAACGCAGGCCCACCCGGAGTTCAAGAGCCGCCCGGACCGTCCGCATCCGTTGTTCCGGGAGCTCGTGCGGGCGGCGTTGGACCGGCGGGAGGCTCGGGCGCCCCACCTCTTTGCGGTGGACGAGTTCGCGGTGGACGACGTGGTGACTCGGCCGTCGGTCGTGAGGGCATCCAGCACCGCGACGCCGCTGACGCCCATCACGTCGGCCGCGGGATGACCGGATTCCGGCGGCTGAGCGAGGATCTCATCCACCAAGGGTTCATCTGGCGGCTCACGACAGCAGAGTTCGAGGCGCCGGATGGGGAGCGGTTCCATCGGGACATCGTGCGATCGCCGGGAGCGGTCGGGGTGGTGCCAATGTCGGTCGACGCCGAGGGCACGCCCGGTGTGATCCTCATCCGTCAGTACCGGCCGGCCTACGAGTCGGCCATCATCGAAATTCCGGCCGGGATGCGAGACATCCCCGGTGAACCGCCGGAGGAAACCGCGCGCCGCGAGATGGTGGAGGAGATCGGCTATGAGGCGCAGGCGTTGCGGCTGCTCACCGAGATCTACCCGTCACCGGGTATGACGGATTCGGTCACCCACATCTTCCTGGCCACCGGCCTTGTGGCCGTGGAGCGCCAGACCCACGGACCAGAGGAGCACCACATGGAGGTGCTGCACCTCCCGCTGGCGGAGGCCATCCGGCTCGTCGAATGCGGGGACATCCGAGATGCGAAGACGGTGGTCGGTCTACTCCTCGCCGAGCGCTTCCTGCGGTGACCGGCCAGGTAGCGGCGGCGGGGATGTTGCCCCTCGATGCTGAGGAGTTCCTCACGTGGCTGGCGGTGGAACGAGGCCGGAGCAGGAACACGCTCGTGTCGTATCGACGCGACCTTCTCGCCTATTGCCGCTGGCTCGAGTGGCACGGCACCGACCTGCGCGTCGTCACCAGCGCGGTCGTGGGACACTACGTCACCGCCCGGCGGGCGGCAGGGAGGGCACCGGCCTCGGTGGCGAGGGAGTTGGCAGCCATCCGGATGCTGCACCGCTTCCTCGTGGACGAGCAGTGTCGCCCGGACGACCCGACGGCCGATCTCGAGGGTGTGCGAGTGCCGGCGGGACTCCCGAAGCCGCTCGCCGAGGTCGACGTCGTCCGGTTGATCGAGGCGGCGTCGGCGGGCGACCCGGTGGCCCGGCGGGACCGGGCGATCATGGAACTGCTTTACGCGACCGGCATGCGTGTGTCGGAACTCTGTGGGCTGTCGCTCGGTGATCTTGACATGGTGGAGCGGGTAGTTCGGGTGTTCGGCAAGGGAGCCAAAGAACGAATCGTCCCGTTCGGTGGGGCGGCGGCCGAGGCCGTGTCGGATTGGCTCGGGCCGCTCGGTCGCTCGTTGCTGGAGCCCGTGCGGTGGGCAAGGCGCGGTGACGCCGACGCGGTCTTCATCGGTGAGCGGGGCGGACGGCTCAGCCGCCAGAGCGTCTGGGCCGTGCTCCAACGCTATGGCGCGCTTGTCGGGCTGGCGGACAAGTTGTCGCCGCATGTCCTACGGCACTCCTGCGCGACGCATCTGCTGGACCATGGTGCCGATCTACGCATCGTGCAGGAGATGCTCGGGCACGTGTCGATTTCCACTACCCAGATCTACACGCAGGTGTCGCAGGAACGGTTGCTCGAGGTGTACCGGAGCGCTCACCCGAGGGCTCGGCGGGTACGGGCATCATGAGGCGCCTTGGCCATCGCGTGAGTCACCTGGTGAAGCGGTTCTGGTGGGCGGTCTCGGCCAAGCCCGTCACCCCAGAGGATCGAATGTGGGTGGAGTCGAACCTGCGTCCAGGAGAGTTGGCGCTGTTCGACCGGATGTCTCGAGCCGACCAGGAGCACCACCTTCGGGTCGCTCGGCGGTTCGTGGCCGGCTTCGAGAGTGCCGCAGCGCCGGATCGAGCGTGGGTGGCGGCGGCGCTGATGCACGACGTTGGCAAGCTCGTGTGTGGACTTGGGACGTGTGGTCGAGTCTTTGCGACACTGTGGCCGTGTGGGCGCCGGGGCGACGGCCGAATCGGCCGCTACTACCGCCACGTCGCCATCGGCGCAGCACTCGCCCGGGAGGCAGGGAGCGATCCCGTGACTGTGTCCTTGGTCGGCGAGTGGCCGGACGCCCCGGCGGCGGCGGCCGTCGCCCTCCACCGGGCCGACGACCTCTAACCGGGCGGGCCTTCTCAGGCCGGCAGGAATCCCACGGCACGACAGGCCCGCTCGTAGGTGACTGACGCCACGGTGCGTGCCTTGGTCGCTCCCTGAGCGAGCAGGGACGCCAGTTCGCCGCGATCCGCCATCAGTTCGTAGTAGCGGGCCTGCACCGGCCGCAACAATTCGACGACAGCCTCGCCGGTGTCGGTCTTGAGTGCTCCGTATTGCGTGTAGCGCTCGGCCAGCCCCTGTGGTGTCTCGCCGGTGACAGCCGCCAGGATCTCCAGCAGGTTGGACACGCCCGGCTTCGTCTGGCGATCGAAACGGACCTCGTTGTCGGAATCCGTCACCGCCCTCTTGAATTTCTTCATGATCGATGCCGGATCGTCGAGAAGATTGACGAGGCCCGCATCGCTCGCCGACGATTTCGACATCTTGGACGACGGATCCTGCAGATCCATGACGCGGGCGCCTGCTTTGGGGACGACTGCCTTCGGCACCACGAAGGTGCTCCCGAAGCGGAAGTTGAAGCGCTCGGCGATATCCCGGGTGATCTCGATGTGCTGGCGCTGGTCCTCGCCGACAGGGACGGCGTCGGTGTCGTACAGCAAGATGTCGGCCGCCTGAAGTGCCGGGTAGGTGAAGAGACCGCCCGAGATGAACTCGGCCTCCCGCTTGGCCGTCTTATCTTTGAACTGCGTCATACGCGACAGTTCCCCGAAGCTGACGGTGCACTCCATGATCCAGGCGAGCTGGGGATGCTCCGGCACGTGGCTCTGGACAAAGATGGTGGCCACGTCGGGGTCGAGCCCGACGGCGAAGAGGACGGCCGCCAACCGTACGGTGGTGTCGCCGATGACGCCCGGCTCGGTCGTGACCGTGAGCGCGTGCAGGTCGACGATGCCGTGGAAGGCATCGCACTCGTGCTGGCCGCTCACCCAGTGCGCCAACGCCCCGAGGTAGTTGCCCAGGTGCACCTCGCCGGTCGGCTGGATGCACGAGAGCACGCGGGTCATCGGGGGAGGCTACCGAGCCGGGGTCCCGGCCCCGACGGATTTCGGCCGGTAGCCTCGGACCCGATGGCATATGAGGTCACTACCCCTGTGTTCGAGGGGCCGTTCGACCTCTTGCTGCACCTGATTCTGGCCCAGCAGGTGGACATCCACGAAGTGTCGCTGTCGCTGATCGTGGATGCCTTCCTGGTGGAGTTGGAGCGCATGGAGTCCCTCGACCTGGATCTGGCTACCGAGTTCCTGCTCATCGCCGCCACGCTCGTCGAACTGAAGGCTCGGCGCCTGCTTCCCGGCCGCGAGGACATGGACCTCGACGAGGAACTTGCATTGTGGGAGGAGCGGGACCTCCTGCTCGCTCGCCTCGTGGAGTGCAAGACGTTCAAGGACGTTGCTCAGGTCTTCGCCCGATACTCGACGCTCGCCGACGCGTCGTGGCCCCGCACCGCCGGGCCCGAGGAACCATTCGCCAGCCTCCTCCCCGACCTTCTCGAAGGAGTGACGGCCGCATCGTTGAGCGAAGCCTTTGTGCGTGCTGCTACACCGCAGCCCGTCCTGCGTGTCGATTTGCTCCATGTTGCCCCCATCCGAATCAGCGTGGCCGACGCCGTCGAGGAGTTGGTGGATGAGCTACCCCGGGTGGGGCGTATCACGTTCCGCCGGCTCACAAGTGGCCTTGTGGAGCGCCTGGAAGTCGTCGTGCGGTTCCTCGCGCTGTTGGAGCTCTATAAACAGGGCTTGATCGAGCTGGACCAGGCGGAGCGCTTCGGTGAGATCGGGGTGGTGTGGACCGGCGGCACCGATGACGAAACGAGCGTCGGCGCGGGTGTCGGAGCAGGTGTCGGTATGAGCATTGACGACTACGAGGGCTGATGGACGAGGGAGCTGAACCCAACGCGACGGTCGAGACCGACGGCATCCGGGCGATCGAAGCGATCGTGATGGTCGCCACCGAGCCCGTCGAGCCGTCGGTACTCGCCCAACTGCTCGAGCAGCCAGCCGCGCTGATCAATCGCTGGTGCCAGCGCCTTGCCGCCGCCTACGAGGAAGCAGGGCACGGGTTTCAACTCGTGCGGGTGGCGGGAGGCTGGCGGTACCAGACCCATCCGGATCTGGCGGTCTACGTCGAGCGTTTCGTGCTCGACGGCCAACGGGCACGACTGTCGGGCGCCGCTCTGGAGACCCTCGCGATCGTCGCCTACAAGCAGCCGATCAGCCGCTCCCAGGTGGCGTCCATCCGTGGGGTGGACCCTGACGGAGTCCTGCGTACGTTGCAGTCGCGCGGCTACATCGACCACGTGGGCCGGGATCCCGGTCCGGGGCAGGCGGTGCTGTGGGGGACCACCGCTCAGTTCCTCGAGAAGTTGGGACTCGACTCACTCGGTGACCTGCCGCCGCTTGCTGGCTTCGTGCCCGGAGCTGAGGTCGTGGAGGCCTTGGAGTACGGCCTGAGAGTGACACCGGCCCCCGCCAGCCCGAGCGTTCATGGCCACGTCACCGACCCCGGCTGAGCGGTCGACAGGCCGTCGTGCTGGTCCGTTCCGACGGGCTCCCTCCGACCTCCCCGCTCGGGCCCCCGGCGCGGAGCCGGAGCGTCCTCTCTGGGAGGTGTGGGCTGGACAGTCGACGCCGGGCGATGGCGCACCGGAGCGGGCCGATCAGCGTCTGCAGAAGGTGCTCGCTCAGCGCGGGTACGGCAGTCGGCGGGTGTGCGAGGACCTGATCACGGCCGGACGGGTCACCGTCAACGGCGACGTCGCGGTACTCGGGCTGCGCATCGACCCCGAACATGACCTCGTCGAGGTGGACGGCCGCCCCGCCCCGGTGCGGGCCGGCCTGGTCTATTACCTTCTCAATAAGCCGGCTGGGGTGCTCACCACCGCCAAGGACACCCATGGGCGCCCGACCGTTGTCGACCTCCTTCCGAGCGAGCCTCGGGTGTTCCCGGTCGGGCGTCTCGACGCCGAAACTGAGGGCCTGCTGCTCCTCACGAACGACGGGGAGCTGACGAACCGGATCACCCACCCCCGCTATGGCGTCGAAAAGGAGTATGTCGCGACCGTCGAGCGAGGTCCGGTCGGGGGCGGGGCGCTGCGCCGGTTGCGCGACGGTGTCGAACTCGATGACGGAATGACCGCGCCGGCCAAGGTGAGTCAACCCGAGCCCGGCGTGTTGCGGCTCACGATCCACGAAGGCCGTAACCGGCAGGTGCGGCGCATGTGCGAGGCCGTCGGTCATCCGGTGATGCGCTTGGTGCGAGTGAGGATCGGCCCGTTGGCCGACCGCCGCCTGGCGCCCGGACAGTGGCGTCTCCTGGACGGCGAAGAGGTGCACCAGTTGATCTCGGCTCTCGGGAGTGAACTGACCTCACCCGACGCGCCGAAGCGGGGCGATCGAAAGGCCCGGTCCTCCCGGCCAACCCGTCGGTAGGCTGGGCCGTCGTGTCTGAACCTCGCCGTGCCAACATCCTCGGCCTTGGCTTGATCGGGGGGTCTCTCGGCCTCGCCTTGCGGGAGCGGGGATGGCGTGTGACGGGTGACGATGTGAGGG
>JBKJJS010000154.1:0-3075 GCA_046597895.1 Ilumatobacteraceae bacterium | reverse complement strand
AGGAGATTGCCGAGGAGGTGCGGGGCCGCGTGCGCTCGGGAGCGTACGCCGCCAGGCGGCTGCTGCCGAGCGAGTCCGAGCTGTCTGCCGAGTTCGACGCCAGCCGGGTGACGATCCGCCGAGCGCTCGAGGTGCTGCGCGATGAGGCGCTGGTGGATGCCCGCCAGGGCTTCGGCTGGTTCGTGGCGAGCGAGCCGGTGCGCCAGACGCTCGGGCATCTCGCCACGATCGAGTCGCAGATGGCCGAGAGCGGCATTCGGCCGCAGCGCAAGATCCTGGAGTTCGCCTATGTCGCGTCGCGCGGGAAGGTGCGAGGCGTGCTCGGGACCGATCAGGTGCTGCGGGTCAAGCGGCTCAACTTGGCGGACGGCGAACCGTTCGCCGTGGTCACGGTGTGGTGTCCGGCCGAGTTGGCCCAGGACTTGAGCCGGGCCGATGTCGAGAAGTCCCCGTTTTACGACTTGCTGCAACTCGATCTGAGCGGGGCCACCCAGACGATCGGGGCCGACGCCGCGTCGTCGAGCGACGCCGAACTACTGGGGGTGCCCGTCGGCTCACCCGTGCTGCGCTGCGAGCGCACAACCACCGACGAAGCTGGCCGCGCCGTGCTGTTCTCCGAATTCGTCTTCCCGGCCCATCGCACCGAGTTCGTGGTGGCGCTCACCTACGCCACCCCCTCGATCGCCCCGAGTGGCCTGCGCCTCGTCGAGTGAGGCGTGCGGCTGCGTGAATCTCCTACTCGTGACTGCGCGAAACTACTATCAAAGATAGCGTAAAGTTGCTACTGTAGGTCGGGTGCCAGACTATATAGCGCGTCGAGCCGATCGCTCTCTTGTCGAACTCTTGGCGGGCCTGCCGGCCGTGATGATCACCGGGCCGCGTGCCGCCGGCAAGACCACCACCGCCCAGCGGTTGGCGGCCACGGTCGTTCGGCTTGACGATCCTCGGGTCGGGAGCGCCTTTCTCACCGATCCGGATGATGCGCTGCTGTCGCTGGCGGAGCCGGTGCTCCTGGACGAATGGCAGGGCGCCCCGGCGGTCCTTGGGGCGATCAAACGTGCCGTGGATGCCGACTGGCGACCGAACCGCTTTCTGCTCACCGGCTCGGCGCGGGACCGTATCGACACGGCCAACTGGCCTGGCACCGGTCGCGTCGTGGAGGTTCGAATGTACGGCTTGAGCGTCGCCGAACAGCGAGGGAACCTTGGCACGACGTTCCTGGATCGTGTGCACGATGGGCTGCCGTCGACCGGCGCAGCCGAGGGTCTGACGCTGCGGGACTATCTCGATCTCGGATTGTTGGGTGGCTTCCCCCAGGTTGTCATGACCACCGACGCGGGGCGCAGGCGGGCGCTCCTCGAGGGGTACACGCGGCATCTCGTCCATCGCGATGCTCCCCTGGTCGAGCGACGCGACCCATTCCGGCTGAGTCGGTTCTTCTCGGCGTGGTGTATCGCGAGTGGTACGCCAACCAACGCTGCGACGTTGAACGAGCACGTCGGGATCCGCGCTGAGACGGGTAACGCGTACAGCAGCCTGCTGGAGTCGCTGTTCGTCTGTGACACCTTTCCGGCGTGGTATTCAACACGGCTTCAGCGCCTGAGTTCGGCACCAAAGCGGTTCGTCGTGGACTCGGGACTGTTGGCAGCGACGCTGCACCTCGATGCCGGAGCCCTTCTCTCAGATGGGGATGTGCGCGGACGCTTCATGGAGACCTTCGTGGCCGCTCAACTGCGCGCCGAGGTACCGTTTTCCCAACACCGACCAACCTTGTTCCATCTCCGACAGCAAGGGGGTCGGCATGAAGTCGACATCATCGTCGAGTACGCCGATGGGAGCGTGGCCGCCATCGAGATCAAGGCGGGCTCGACCCCGACGGCCCACGATGCCCGCCATCTTCTCTGGTTACGGGACATCCTTGGCGATCAACTGGTGGCGGCCTTGGTGTTACACACCGGCCCGCATCGCTTCCGCGTCGCTGATCACGTCGACGCCGTGCCGATCTCCGAGCTCTGGGCCGGTGGGTGACGGTCGGTAGCCCGGCGAGGCGTTGGCGGGCTTCACGCGGACGCACGCGAGTGGCGGCGGGGGTTACCAGTTGTTCCAGTGGACCAACGCGTCGGCGGGCATGCGCTTGGCCGGCTTGAAGTCGGTGCCGATGGTGTAGGCGATCGGGAACATTCCGCCCTGGGTATAACGGTCGTAGGGGATGCCCAGCAGTTCGGCAGCCTCCTTCTCGGCCGGGAGGTGCAGCGTGGTCCACGCCGAGCCGAGGCCGCGCTCGCGTAGGGCGAGCATGAAGCTCCACACTGCCGGAAGCAGGGAACCCCATGCGCCGGCCGCCTGGAACACGCCAGCCCCGTCGAGGCGGCCCTCGATGATCGGGATCATGATCACCGGCACGCGGTGGAAGTTCTCGGCGAGGTGCTCGGCCGACGACCGCACACCCGGCTTCTGCTCGGCCCTCGGATCGCCGTCCGGCCACTCCTTCGAGTACTTCGAGTAGTCATCGAAGTGCTTCTTGTACATGTCGCGCAGTGCCAACTTCTTGGTCGGGTCGTCGACAAACATCCATTGCCAGCCTTGGCTGTTGGATCCGGTCGGCGCCTGCAACGCCACCTCGACGCACTCCAGCACCACCTCGCGGGGCACTGGCGTGTCGAAGTCGAGGCGCTTGCGGACCGAGCGCGTGGTGGTGAGGACTTCGTCGGCGGAGAGGTTGAGCTTCATGCCACGAGTCTGCCGCAAGCGAAGCCCTGACGCGCCATGATGATTCGGTACGCCACGCCTGGATAGGCTGAAAAGCGATGAGCGCTGGCCTCGACGGGGAGCCAGTCGCCATGGACGACGACAGGGCCTTCGACTCGTTCGCTCCGCGGGCTCGGAGAGATGTACTCATCCGCGAATTCGACGACGGGATCGTTGCATGGTCACCGATCGCTTCGGAGCCGCGGTGTCTCGCGCCGCTCTCGGCGACGGTGCTCCAATTGCTCGACGGCGATGTACCTGCTGGTGAACTGGTGGCCGACTTGTGCGCGGTGCTCGAGGTTCCCGAGGGGGCCGCCCGCGACCTGC
>JBKJJS010000090.1:0-3691 GCA_046597895.1 Ilumatobacteraceae bacterium | reverse complement strand
TGTCGGATCGGCGGCGTCGGCGGACTCAGTCGCGTTGAGCAACGCCATGAGCTGTAGCGGCGGCAGCTCGGCGAGGGTCGGTCGATCGATGTCGTCGCTGGTGACGAGTCTCCACGCGTGGAGACGCAACCAGGCGTCGATTGCTGTCCGAGCATCAGCACTGAGTGCGCGCACCTCATCGACGGATCCTGGCCTGGACCCGGATTCACGCACCGCGCGGGCGACGGGGTCGAGGATGCGGGCCGTTTCCGTCGTCGCTGGCGAACTGCCTCGCAGCAACCCGGCCGCCTCGCCTGCTTCGATGCCCCACCCGATGCAGTGGGCGAGAAGGTCCCCAACGGGCATGACATCGCCTCCGTGGGTCGCGAGGTTGCGGTGCACCTGTGCCTCGAAGTGGACGAGCAGTTCGGCGACGTGTGCGGCGAGTTGCCCGTCGTCGAGCGTGGCGGGATCCACTGCCTGGAACGCGAGGTTGGTCGCGGTGACCTCCGCACGGTCATGGTCGAACCACTGGTCGACCTCGGCGCGCCAGCGCCGATCCTGCCAAGCCCGTACTGCGGTCTTCGTGCGGCGACGCATCCCAGGATGGAGGTGAGCGACCAGCTTCATGATCACTTTCGGTGGAGGAGGCTTCGGGTTGTCTCCTTCGCCCAACCCTGTGGGACGGACGTACATGCACCCGTGGACGAGCGCGGCGCGCACGCCCACGAGCGGAAGGCCGTAGCGCTCGACGAGTACCTTCGTGCCACCTTCGAAGCCGCGAACGTAGGCCTCGCGGACCATTGGAGACAGCGGGCGTAGCCCGTGGTGGGACGTCTCCAATTCCCACATGCCGGCTGCCGGTGGCGCGAAGGCCAGCTCCGAGGCGGACACTCTCGTCTCACTCATGGTGCACTCTCCCTTGTGATCGTCGGATCGTAGAAGATCATGTCAGTGTGCTGCTGTCAATACGTAAAGTTGAAATAATAGTTACGTTATGTCATACTTGCAGGCTCCGACGTGAGACGGGACATCAATGACAGAGACGACGCGTCACTACACCTCACCCCTGCGTGAACGCCATGCACGCCAGACGCGTGACCTGATACTCGACACGCTCACGGGCTTGCTCGAGGACCACCGCGCCGACGAGATCACCACCCGTGAGATCGCTCGTCTCGCCGATGTCTCCGAACGCACCGTGTACCGCCACTTCCCGGACCGTCAGGCGCTGCTCGTAGGTCTCGGCGGGCGTCTCAAGGACCTCATGGACGAAGGGCCGCCGGACTCGAACCTCACGACCATCGATGATCTCGCGGGTACCGCAGTGCGGTTGATGGCGGGCCTCGATCGCCAGCACGTGGCCGCTCGCGCTGAGGCGCTGTTCAATGCCGATCCTCGACACTTCTCCGATGACACGCGGGCGAACTCTGACCGCTTCCGTGCGCTGGTGGCCGCAGCATTCCCACACCTCGAGGAGCGCGAGCAGGTGAGCCTGACGGCCGTGATCCGCTGCCTGCTCTCAGCGCAGGCGTGGCTGCGCATGCGGGAGGAGTTCGGCGTGCCAGGGGAGGAGTCGGGTCCCATGGTGGCGTGGGTGCTGGAGGTCATCTTTGGGGAGGTCCGCCGCGGCGGTCGCATTGGCGGCCCGACTGAGGCGTGATCTCGTGCTCCGCAGCAGCCGAGCGCGGCGCTCGACAAGCGGGACCCATCGAAGGGTGCCATCGAGGCGTTCACCCTCGCCCCGGAGCACCGCTGGTCGAACTGGTGGCTCAGCAACGACGGTGATCACCAATTTCGATACCCCCGTACTGGTGACGCTCCGCATTGATGACGATGTCAGTGGCGGGCGGCGCCGACGCCCGCGCCCCAGGAGCGGATGCGTTGTCAGAACGTGAACCGGGTGCCGGCGAAGTTGTGCATATGTGCCATACGCGGGCACACCAACGGCGTGTTATCGGTCGAACTCTTGAACGCGAACGGCTCCATCCACGGGTTGGGAACGACAGAGCGCTCGCCCATGGCGGCCACCCCCGGCGCCCGCGCTCATGTCGGCGGTGACGATGTCGGCCGGTTCGTCATCGAAGTGGAAGGCCCACGTCATTGGATGCTCACCGACATCGGCGGTGATTCGTTGTGGCGCCTCCAACCCATCGATCGCGGCCCCCGTCGCTGCCACCAGCGTCCCGGCGTTCAAGGGCACGGCGCTCCTCAGATCTTGTCCGCGGAGGATCCATGGCCACACAGCCGTGGAGCCCACGCGCCAGAGGGTCCGCGGTTGGCGCCCGTTTCGGTGACCGGAATGTTCAGGAGGCAGTGATCGTGTCCGCCTCCGACTCGCACACATTCGACTCATTCCAGAAGTCGTCCGCCTTGGCGCGGTGCAGCGCGGCTCATGTTTGTGGCGAGAGCGTTTCGGCCGAGGTGAGGATCGTGCCGTCGACATCCAAAGCCAGGAGCCGAGCAGGCAGCGGCGCCGCCTCCTGAGCAGAACAGAATTCTTGCAAATCTCGTTCCGTCTGGTTGGCGAACTGGTGTTCCCGAACTAGTGTACGTGTCATGATCGTGGCGGTGGTCTCACGAATCGACACAACCAACCTCACCACCGCCACCCGCGCCACTGTCGAAACAACACTCGCTGATCTTGCGAAAGTCCAGGCGTGGGCCGATAGCCGCAAGGTTCAGTGTGCCCGCCGCCTGCGCGAGCTCGCCAAGGACACCCCGTTGCTACCCGAAGAAATCCTCGCTGGCGCCGGACGCACCACGTCCAGCGACGCCGAACGCACCATACGACGCGCCGCCACGTTGGCCCAGGTCCCCGAGTTGGAAACAGCCCTCGGGGAAGGCTCGATCACCGCAGCCCATGTCGATGTCGTCACCAGGGCCGCCGCACGACTTGAAGCAGCCCAGCAAACCGAATTGGCATTGCACGGTGAACGACTCACCGAACTCGCGCAACGATCGACCCCGGAACGGTTCGCGGCGTCAGTCGCCCGGATTGTGAACCGCATCGGTCCCGACGACGGAGTCGCCCGGTTCGAAGCCCAACGACGAGCCACCTACCTACGAACATGGACCGACACCAACTCCGGGATGATCTGTGGCCGCTTCGAGTTCGACCCAGAATCCGGGATACGACTCATCCGCCGACTCGACAAAGCCGTCGACCGACTCTTCCGCACCGCGCTGCCCGACACCTGCCCAACCGATGAACGCAAACACGCCCACCTCCAAGCCCTCGCCCTCCTCGACCTCACCACACCCACACCCACCACCACCGACACCGACACCACCGAACCCGCCACCGACACCACCGAACCCGCCACCGAACCCGCGACCGCCGAACCTGATCCGGGTCGGTTCGGTGGCGGGCTGGTCATCCTTGGTGAACAACCAACACCACCAACACCAGCACACAACTACGAACACCTCGACATGTGTGTCGTCATCGACTGGGAAACCCTCCTCCACGGCCCCCACCCACTCTCGATCATCGACCCCGGCACCGGCATCGAACTCCCCATCGACACCATCCGCCGCATGGCCTGCACCGCCAACATCATCCCCGTCATCTTCAACAGCGACGGAGTCGTCTTAGATCTCGGCCGAAGTCAACGACTCGCCAACACCGCCCAACGACGCGCCCTACGAGCCATGTACCCCACCTGTGCCATCCCGTGGTGCCCAATCCGATACGACCACTGCCAACCCC
>JBKJJS010000066.1:0-11617 GCA_046597895.1 Ilumatobacteraceae bacterium | reverse complement strand
CTCGTGACTGCGTTGCTGCCCGGTGAAGCGGGAGCGACGCGCGTTCCGAGCCAGGCGACGCCGACGACCAGCATCGGTGTCACCTCGATCGTGCCGACAGACCCGACAGTGCCCCGTAGCACGCTGGTCATCGCCGGATCTGTCCTCCAGAGCTTCAACCCCGGGCTCACCACCTACACCGTGAGCACCAATATCTGCACGGTCGAGGTCATCGTGAGCGGCGCGGCGGGCGGCAACATCGGGGCGACCCTCGCCGGCCGTGGCTCGTCCGTCAAAGGCCAGTTCAACGTGGCGGCGGGCGACAAGTACGACATCACCGTCGGCGCCTATCGCGGGGGCGGCACCGGTGGTCTTGCCGACCTCAACGGTGGCGCCGCCACGAAGATCGTGAAGCAGTCCTCGGCGGCGCTCATCATCGAGGCCGGCGGCGGCGGTGGTGACTCGCTCGTCGTGCTCACCCGCACGAATGCTTCACTCGACACCATCCCTGGCCAGACGACGCTGGTCGGCTCAACGGTTCCGCCGTTCATCAAGGTCAACGCCGTTCCCGGCCGCGGCGCCGACGCTCCGGGCCTCACCGCGGTGACGCCCATCACGGCGGCGGTTCTCGTGCCCATTGGCGACGCCGCTTCATCGCCGACATCCATTGTGCTGGTGCCCAAGTCGGTGACGGCCGCCGCCAATGGCGCCGCCACCGACTCCGGAACGGCGATCCTCGGCCGGGACGTCGCGCCGGGTACCACCGAATTCATCGCCAGTGTCAAGGTCGAGGTCTTCAAAGGTGGTGCAGGTGGTGGTGGTAGCGCCAACAGCGGTGGCGCCGATGCCGATGCCGGCAGCGCCGGCACCATCCTCTACCCGACGAGCACCACGACGTCCGTGACGCCCACGTTGGTGCCCCCGCCATCTTCGACGAACTCGTACAACGCTCCGTACGCCGTCGGTGCCGCCGTTGGCGGCAGCGGTGGCCAGAACACCATCGGCAACGGCTTCTTGAAGACGGCGGATGGGATCAACGACCAGAAAGACGGCAAGGTCACCCTGCGGGAGATCGTCTGCGGTAGCAGCACGCTTCCCCCGCTCGGTGGTGGTCGGGGTGCCTCGGGGCCGCTGGTTCCGGCAGCCGTGGCACTGATCGGCGCCGGTCTCGGCATGCTCGTCGTGCGCCGCCGCGGCGCTCGCCCGTCCACATCGGCCTGACCTCCGGCGGAGTCGCCGATAGCCTGGCGTGCCATGCGCGTCGGTGTCGTTGGAGCAACTGGTCAGGTCGGTGGGGTCATGCGGGCCATCCTCGAAGAGCGGGGTTTCCCGGTCAGCGAGATCAGGTACTTCGCGTCGGCCCGTTCGGCTGGTTCCACACTTCCCTGGAAGGGACACCCCGTCGTCGTCGAGGATGCCGCGTTGGCGGATCCGAGCGGCTTGGACATCGCGTTGTTCTCATCGGGGGCGACGTCATCGCGTGCACTGGCCCCCAGGTTTGCCGCGGTCGGTGTCATGGTCATCGACAACTCGTCGGCGTGGCGGATGGACCCGGATGTCCCGCTCGTGGTGAGCGAGGTCAACCCTCACGCCATCGCTGACGCCCGCAAAGGCATCATCGCCAACCCGAACTGCACCACTATGGCCGTCATGCCGGTGCTGAAGCCGTTGCACGTCGAGGCCGGGCTCGTCCGGTTGGTGGCGAGCACGTACCAGGCGGTAAGTGGGGCTGGCCTCGTCGGCGTGAACGAACTCGACGAGCAGGCCCGCAAGGTCGTCGATGGCGCCGCCGCCCTCACGTATCACGGTGACGCTGTGGAGTTCCCGGAGCCGCAGAAGTTCGCCAGGCCCATCGCGTTCAACGTGTTGCCGTTGGCCGGCCAACTGGTGGACGATGGCCTGGGCGAGACCGACGAGGAGCAGAAGTTGCGCCACGAGAGCCGCAAGATCCTCGAGATCCCGGATCTTCGGGTGAGCGGGACGTGCGTGCGCGTACCGGTGTTCACGGGCCATTCGCTGAGCATCAACGTTGAGTTCGAGCGGCCGATCACCGCGGCGCGGGCCGTCGAGATCCTGTCGAGCGCCCTGGGTGTCGAGTTGTCGGACATCCCGACCCCGCTCCAGGCGGCCGGGCGCGACCCGAGCTTCGTCGGTCGCATCCGCCAGGACTCCTCGGTCGATGGCAATCGCGGGCTCGTGCTGTTCGTCACGAACGACAACCTGCGTAAGGGCGCGGCCCTGAACGCCATCCAGATCGCCGAACTGCTCCTCCGGTAGACCAGCGCGGGCGAGTGGTCAGGGGCAGGCGCAGACCTGGGCGGCGCAGCGGGGGCACCCCTTGGCGTAATGGGCGATTGCCACTTCGAGATCCACACCGACCTGGTTCGCCAACGTCGCCACCCAGGCCAACACGTCGGCGAACTCCGCCACCCGCTGCGCGTGAGTGCCCTTGCGGATGGCCTGGGCCAACTCGCCGACTTCCTCACACAGCCACGCCACGCTGGACGGCACGCCGCGCTGGCGGTCTCGGTCGCCGTATGTGGTCTCGATCACGAGTTGCAGCTCTGCGAAGGTCACATCCCGAACCGTACCGACCGACTCCGCCCTTCCTGCTCACTCCATGCGCGCGAGCGCCGCCCACGCACCGATCAGCGTCAGCATGCCGATCAGCAGGATGGCGGCCATGGCGGCCCACCAGGCACGAGGCTCGTGGTTGAACCGGGGGTCGCCGAGCTCGGCGTCGTTCAACGCCTCCAACACCGGGAGCGGGTCGCTCACGTTCACGATGGGGATGTTGCGGGCGACGTCGTTCACCACGGAGAGCGTGTTCAGTTCGGCGGTGGCCCCCGCCGCCGCCGTGCCCCACTGGGTACTGGAGAGATAGCTGGCCTGCTTCAGGATCGGCTTGTCGATGACCTCGGGGAAGATGCCGCCGACGGCCAGCATCATCTGCAGGACGAGCACGAGCGGCAGGGTGGTCATGGCCCGGTCCGGCGTCTGGGCGAGTGCCGAAATGAGTAGCCCGAGACCGAGCGCGGCCAATCCGGTGGCGGCCGCAGCCACCATGATCTCGCCCTGCGACCAGCCCAGCACGATGGCGTCAGGTGGACCCTGTTGGCGGGCGAGGGCAAGCGCGCACAGCACGATCGACTGCGCCACAGTGATCACCCCGAGGACGATGAATTTCGAGGCGACGTAGGCGGACAGCGACAACCCGACGGCTCGCTCGCGCTTGACGATCGGCAGTTCCTTGGCGATCTCTCGCACGGCGTTGGATGCACCCAACCATGTCACCGACAACATGACGAGGAACAGCACGAACGGGGCGCGCGACACCAACCGGAACTGGCCGATGGGGATGGCCTTCAGCTCTCCTGGCGGAAGGGCGACGAGGAGGAGCACGCCCAGAAACGGCGCCTGCAGCAGGAGGATCGCCAGGTTCCGCCGGTCGGCGGTGAGCACCCTGACGTAGCGGCGCGAGAGCGTGCTGGCCTGGCGCCACCAGCCTCCCACCCTTCGGTCGCCAACGGCCACCTTCGCCCCAGGCGGTAGGCCCGTCAGCGAGGACGTGTCCTGGGCGTTCAGCGGGTCAGCCACATACCGCCGGAAGTCGTCGTGTTCGCGAAAGCGTTCCGGCCAGCCGGTTGGGTCGTCGGCGAGCGCCCGGAAGACCTCCTGTTCGTCGGTGCACCCGAAGAACGCCGGCGCCCCACCAGGCGGACCGAACCAACCCATCCGCCCGCCTGGCGCGAGGTAGAGGACTTGGTCGCACAGGTGGAGGCTCTGCGGGCTATGGGTGACCACGACGATCGTGCGGCCGCTGTCGGCCAGCACCCGCAGCTGCTCCATCAGGCTGCGCTCGGTGCCGGGGTCGAGCCCTGATGTCGGCTCGTCAAGGAAGAGAAGGCTCGGTCTTGTGAGCAGTTCGAGCGCGACGCTGACCCGCTTGCGCTGCCCGCCCGAGAGCCGGGCGATGACGACGTCGGCCCGTTGTGCGAGGCCCAACTCCTGCAGGACCTCCTCGACGCGGGCGGCCCGCTCCGCCGGTTCGGTGTCCGGGGGAAACCGCAACTCGGCGCCGTATTCGAGCGCCTTGCGGACCGTGAGCTCGGGGTGGAGGATGTCGTCTTGGGGCACCATCCCCATCCGGCCGGAGAGTTCGTCGAGCGAGTCGTACAGGTCTCGGCCGTCGTAGAGCACGTGGCCCGTGGTCGCCGGACGAGCGCCGGTGAGCGCCCCGAGGAGCGTGGACTTTCCGGCCCCCGATGGCCCGACGACCGCCACCATCGAGCAGGGCGGGAGCGCGAACGAAACGCCATCGAGCAGCACTGGCCCGTTGTCGCGTACCTGCACGTGGAGATCGAAGGCGGCGAACTCGACAGCCGTGGCCTCACCGCGAGCGACGAGTCCGGCCGGGGAGACCTCGAACAATTGAAGCCCGACCGCCAGGATGTCGCCGCTCGAGACGCTTACCCTGTCGATGCGGTGGCCGTTGACGAACGTGCCGTTGTGACTACCGAGGTCAGCAACCTCGAATCCGACTGGCGTGCGTCGGAACTCGGCATGGTGGCGAGAGACGAGCAGTTCGTCGACCACGATGTCGTTGTCCGGTGCCCGGCCGAGCCGCACTCGCGTCCCGAGCACGGTGTGGTCCGCCGCAGGCAGGGTCACGGTGTCGCACTCCACCGTGATCTCGATGAGCGCGCCAGTGCGGGCGTCGCCCAGCCGGAGCGTGCGCGGCCCGTCGACGCTGATGACCTTCAACCGGGTGCCGTCGACGAAGGATCCGTTGGCGCTGCCGGCATCACGTACGACCCACTGGCCGTCCTCCACCCTCGCCGAGATGTGCAATCGCGACACCATCGGATGATCGACGACCACCGAGTTCGACGGATCGCGCCCGACGGAGACCGTGGCATCGGCCTCGAAGCGCACCGACTGGCCCGATACGTGTATGACCAACGTTGGTCCTGGCAACGCCTCACTCCCCCCGGGAAGACCGCGAGCCGCAGCATAGATCGCCGTTGAGTTAGCGTGGCGCTCGTGCGGGCGCACGGCTCTGGGCGCCACCGGCGAGGAGCCGGTGTGCTGGTCGCCGTGTTGGCCGTCGCCTCCTGTTCGAGTGAGCCCAACGGTGAAACCAGCACGACGGCCACCGTCGAATGGCCCGCGATGGTCGACGAGATCATCGTGGAGATGGAGCGGCGCAACGGTCCTCTCACCACGACGTGCGACCACAACGCTCTGTTCGCTGCTACCTACATCGTGACGACGCGAACGGTACGTACGGCGGCGGTGGCCGGTGAGTTCGAGAGCCCGGAGTTCATCAGCGACTTTGCCGCATCATTCGCCCAGCGGTACTTCGAGTCCCGTGACGCGTGGATCGACGGACGCACTGCCGACATCCCACAAGCGTGGGTCGTGGCGCTTGCGGCCTCGGATGATCGGCGGGTGAGCAGCGTCGGCGATCTTCTGCTCGGGATGAACGCCCACATCTCACGCGACCTGGCTTACGTAGTGGCCGAGACGATCCCGGTGGGGGATGAATCACGTCGACGCGACTTTCTCCACTTCAACGACCTCGTTGCTCGAGCCGGGCCCCAGATACTCGAGACACTTCGCACGACCTATGACCCGACCATCACCGCCCTTGTTCCATTCGGGTTGTTCGGGGGCGCCAGTTTCGAGTCGCTCATCACCGCGTGGAGGGAGGAGTCGTACGCCAATGGTCGCTCGATGGCCTCGGCTGCGACCGACGCCGATAGGGAGAGGATTGCCGGGCAGGTCGAATTGATCGCCGCGCAGCGGGCCCAGATCATCCGGCTGGCGACGGCGAACCTGCCGGTGATCGGTGACCTGAGCGGCCGCGATGATCGGTGCGAGTCGTGACCATTCACAAAACCTGGGAGGATTGACCCGTGGCCTCACGACCCTGGGTGCTGGCGATCGACTTCGGTACGAGCTTCACGGTCGCTGCCGCGCTCGTGGAGGGCCGCTCGCCCGAGGTGATCGAGATCGATGGCGATCGACGGGTGCCGTCGGTTGTCATGGTCGAACGCGACAACTCCATCGTGGTCGGGCGAATCGCCGACGAGTTATCGGCCGCCAATCCCGAATCCACGCTGCGCGCCCCCAAGAGCCGTCTCGGGGACCAGGCCCCCGTCGTACTGAATGGTCGGCCCTACCAGGTGGTGGCGTTGGTGGCTGCTCTCCTGCGTCACGTCTACCTGAAGGCGGTGGCCCAACTGGAGGGCCCGCCGCAGGAAGTCCGCCTCACCCACCCGGCGACGTGGAACCGGCTACGCGTCAACCGCCTCGTCGAAGCGGCGGCCAAGGCCGGACTCCCGGCGCTGACGCTCGTCTCCGAACCCGTCGCCGCCGCCTTCACATATGCCAGCGAGGCCGGCATGGTGCCGGGCGCGTACGTCGCGGTGTACGACCTCGGGGGTGGCACCTTTGACACGGCGGTCGTGACGGCGACAGGCAGCGGCTTTGCGGTCGTCGGTCGGCCGGGCGGCGATGTCTCGATCGGTGGCGAGCTGTTCGATGAGATGCTCGCCAACCACATCGGCGAACGACTCGACCCGGCGGCGTGGGAACAGATCCAAGTGGCGGGCGACTGGTCGTGGCAGCGCGTCGCCTCCACGTTGCGCACGGAGACGCGACGCGCGAAAGAGACGCTGTCGGCCCATCCCTACGCCGATGTGGTGCTCCCGCTGCCGTCGGGTCTCGTACAGGTACGCATCACCCAGGAGGAGTACGAGACGCTCATCGAGGGCCACATCGAAGAGACCGTCTCGCTACTCGGCCGCACGATTGCCAACGCCGGGCTGACGCCGAACCAGTTGGCGGCCATCTCTCTCGTCGGTGGGGCCAGCCGGGCGCCGATCGTCGAACGCCTGGCGGCGGCGGCGTTCCCCGGTGTCTCCATCAGCCAACGGGGCGAGCCGAAGACCTCCGTGGCCCTTGGCGCGGCGCGTGCCACCGGGGTGGCGCCCGCTGCGGTCATCACGGGTGCCGACGGGTCGACGGAGGAATCCGCCCCCCTGGTCGCCGCCGCCGGGCCGTTGCTCTTGGCGCCACCGGCCATGGCATCAGCCGCTGCGTCATCCGTGCCGCCGCCTCCTCCTCCTCCGTCCTCGCCGGTGGCTCCTTCACCGTCGCCGGTGCCTGCCCCGCCGCCCACTCTCGGCCCTGCGACGTACTACGAGCAACAGGCCGCCCCGCCCCCGACGGGAGCAGCGGTCGCCGGTGCACCGCCGCCGTCGCGTCCACCTGCCGGGCCATCCGGCACGCCCTCAGGCGGCTCAGGTGGACCCGGCCCCGGCCCCGGCCCCAAAAAAAGGAAGAGGGTCGGCCTGCTCGTCGGGCTGGCCGCAATCGTTCTCGCGGGCGCCGTCGCCGGATTCGCGGTGCTGGCCACCGGCGGGAAGTCCGACGCCCCGAGTGCCTCCGAGATCTTCCTCGAACCGGCCACGTCCACCGGGCTCGATCCCTTCACACCTTCGGTCGTGCCTGCGGGCTTCACGGTGCCAGATCTGGCCACCTTGGCGTTCCCGACCATCCCGCCCCCCGGCATCACATTGCCGACTCTCACCCTGCCCGATTTCACTCTCCCGGACTTCACCGTGCCCGGTCTGACGCTGCCCGACATCACGTTCCCGGAGATCACCCTGCCGGCCATCACGCTGCCGAGTGGCACGGTCGGCGTGCCGACGGCGTCCGGCGGTCAGCCGGGACTGTACGGCGGCACCCGGGATCGCACACTGTGCGATGTGAAACAGCTCGTCGACTTCCTCGCCGCAAACCTGGACAAGGCCACCGCGTGGGCTGGCGTGCAAGGGATTGCCGTCGCCGACATCCCGACGTACGTGGCCAGCCTCACCTCGGTGATCCTGGCCCACGACACCCGCGTGACGAACTACGGCTTCAAGGACGGCAAGGCACCGGCCAAAAATGCCATCCTCCAGTCTGGTACCGCGGTACTGATCGATGTCTTCGGAGTGTCGCGCGTGCGTTGCTTCTGCGGGAACCCGCTGAGCGCTCCGACACCGGTGAAGAAGCCGACGTACACCGGTGATCGGTGGCCGGGTTTCTCACCGGAAACCGTCATCGTGGTGGCTCCGGCGCCCGAACCGATCGAAACCATCATCATCATCGACGTGTTCACCGGGGATCCCATCGCCGTCACGCCAGGAAGCCCGCTGGCACCGTCGATCGACAACCCGCCGCCCACGACATTGCCCCCCGACACCGTGGTGCCGACCACCGTGCCGCCACCGACGAGCGCTCCACCGACCACGGTGGCCCCGACCACGTCCACCGCCGCTCCTACCACCACCGTCGCTCCTACCACCACCGTCGCCGCCCCCACCGATGTGACCAAGCAAGGAGCTTCGTACGGTGCCTCATCGGAGTATCCCGGCGGCAACTACCCGGCTTCACGTGCGGTCGACGGTGATCCCTCGACGTCGTGGTTCTCCGCCGGTCCCAGGGCCGATGGTGGGACGGGAGTGTTCACGTGGACGACGCCCGACGCTAAGCCGTTCCTCCTCACAAGCATCTCCGTCCTCGGCAACGGGGCGAACTCGGACCTGAAAGTGAGAAAGAACTTCGGGTTTGACAGTCTGACCATCGAGATCCATGACGCTGCCAACAACCTGATGTTCACTCAAACGTTCGATCTGCCAGGTACGCCCGATCCGACGGTCGTGGCGCTCCCGAACGTGCGCGGCGTGTTCGTGACGTTGCTGTTCACGGGGCACGAGGCCCAGGACTGCGGCGGGTTTGGCGAGCTCATCGTGCTCGCCAGTCCCTGACGCGGCCACCCCCGAACACCGTGGTGTGGAGACAACAGCTGAAGACCGGTGAGCCTGCGGACGTCGCGGCGCTGTTCGGGTGCTCCGTCGGCTCGTTGCCCGGCAACGTGTGTCTCATCGGTTGTACGTCCGCCGTCGGCTGCTTCGGGGCCCACATCGGCGACCCGAGCGCGGTGCTGTGGCCGGACCCGCACTACCTTGTCCGCCAGCACTACGCGCCGCTCTTCGCCGATGTCGTCGCCAACGACACTCCGTGGGAGGAACGCCATCAGCGCGGCGTCGACGTACACCTCGGTCGAGGGGTGGCGATGGCCGAACAGCTCCGCTACCGGTATCTACTCGATGTCGACGGTTTCACCCGCACCTGGGATGCGTGGGCGTGGAAAATGATGAGCGGCTCGGTCGTCCTGTCCCCGGCGTTGCCGTGGGAGTCCTACTTTTCACGGCAGTTCGAGCCGTGGGAGCACTTCGTGCCGGTGGCCAACGACTTCTCTGATCTCGGCAGGCGATTGGAGTGGTGCCGGGAACACGACGCCGAGTGCCGTGAGATCGCCGAGCGGGCGCGCCGACACGCGGTGGTCGTTTACGCGCCGGAGACCGTGGCGAGGATCGTGGCCGAGACGTGGCCAACCGATGGGTGAGCGGTATGTCGTCGTGCGGCGAGCGGCTGGCCTCGGAGACATCCTGCTGACGACGATGGCGGCGTGGGCTTACGCCGCGGCGACGGGGCGTCGGCTGGTCATCGACTGGAGGTTCACGCAGTACACGACCGATCCGACGGAGAACCTCTTCCCCCTAGTGTTCGAACCTCTCGATGAGTGGGGCGGCCTTGGCGTTGACCACGAGGTGCCAGGCGGTGTTCGGACAGCGTCATCGTGGTACCCGCAAGGCTGGAGTGCCGATCGACTCGACGCTCCACGATCGTACGATGCCGTCGCGGGGCGAGCGAGTTCGCGATTCGGGCTCGAACTGATCAAGCACGGAGGTGATGTCGACGCCGATGTCGTCGTGTTCGACGCCTGCCTGGCTGACGTCGCGCCAGCACCGACGGTGGCCCGCGCACTTCTTCAGGAATTGCGGCTCCGCCCGACGGTGCAGTCGGCCATCGACCGGGAAACGACTCGATGGGGCAGTGGGCCGGTGATCGGCCTGCACGTTCGCCACGGCAACGGTGGCGCGATCATGGGACATGCCAGGTGGTGGACCGATCCCGCCGTCGCCATCGAACGCATTGTCGCCGTCGTCGAGGAGGTGCGGGCCGCGGTCGGGAAGTGGCCGGTGTATCTCGCCACCGACAGCCGTGGCGCCGAACTCATGCTGCGGGCCCGGATCCCTGGTCTTATCGTGCGCCCCAACGCCATCGGGAGCCCGATGCCGGCGAGCTCCATCGGTGGCAGGAGGCGGCATCGACCCGGGATGACGCGGTCGTCGAGATGTGGTTGCTCAGCCGGGTCGACGTCGTCCGCTATCCGAGCGTTTCGTACTTTTCGGCGATCGGAGCGTTACTGAAGCCCCCGCCGCCCCCTCACGGCGTGACGCGGGCGTCCGGGGCGCTGGAGCCAGGCATCTGGTGAGCAGGGGAATGGAAACATCCGCCTTCGGGCCCCGTTTTCCGCGTCGATGTCATGCGAAAACGGGGTGATCACCGCCGAATCGGCTGACATCGACGCTACAGAACTCGCAAGGAGCCGCCGTGACGGCCCAAACGAGAGCACCCACCTCGAGCTCGATGCTCGCGGCGGGTGCCTCTGTGTCGGCCTTCTGAAGACTTACTCCCCCTCAACGATCGGCACGTTCTTGCGGTCGTTCCGGTGACGATCGACATCGACTCGCCGATCCATGAGACCTACGGATTACACAAACAGGGTGGGTCGAAGTTCACCCACACCAAGGTGCGCGGCTATCACCCGTTGTACGCGGTGATCGAAGGCACCGGCGACATCGCCCATTCCCGGCTCCGGGGCGGCAACGCCAACTCCGGACGGGGCGCCGGGAGCTTTCTGACCGAGACCTTCAACCGGGTTCGTACCGCCGGCGCGACCGGTCCGCTGACCTGGCGCGACGACTCGGGATTCTACACCGGTTGGCGCGTTGGGGTCAAGCTGGGGCCTGGTTGACCGCGCCGAGCGGTGAATCGTCACGATATGCGGCCGCCAACGCCACGATGAGCGGGTGCTGTGCAACGCTACGAGTTACATGCCTGCAACTTGCGTACGATGCGAGCCATGGCAGGCGCAACTCTCGAGGAGATGGCCCACTCGGCCCACCGGGCTCCGAACGAGATCATCGACACCATCGTGGCCCGACTCGACGAAGCAGACCGGAGCCGGTTCCTGCAAGGCCTCACGGAGCGCGTGCTCGCTCTGCGCACCGACCGTTCGGACGGGAACGTGAACGAGCTCTACCGCTGGATCGGGGCCTGGTGGATGGAGCTGGAGGTGCGCGACGACCCCGCATTCCTGGCCGCCGACCGCGAGGCCTCTCAACTGCTCGCCGCCGGGAAGCTCGGCGCCGGCATGACCGGTCGAGAGCTGCGCGCTCGCTACGGCCGATGAGTCACCCCTCGTGGAGTGGCGATGGCTCAACGAACACCGACTGACGCACGGCCTCGATCAGTGCCCTGACGACGAACTGGACGATGTCCTTGACGCCCTTGACATGCTTCTCGTCGATCCCGCCAACGACAGCATCACGACGCGGATGCCGGGCACCCGTGATCACACCGAGCGATGGGTCGCCCTTCTCCCGCACGGCTGGGTGATCGTCTACACCCCGTACCCCGGTGGCGTCCCGCCCGTGGACACCGGGCCCGCCTTGGT
>JBKJJS010000052.1:0-4127 GCA_046597895.1 Ilumatobacteraceae bacterium | reverse complement strand
GCACCTCGACGCCGGGGGCGTGCATGTCGACGACCCATGCCGTGATGCCAGCGTGCTTGACCGCTTCGGTATCGGTTCTCGCAATCATCAGGCCGAAGCGCGACACATGAGCCAGCGTCGTCCAGACCTTCTGTCCGTTGACGATCCACTCGTCGCCGTCGCGGACCCCCTTGCTGGACAGGCCGGCGACATCGGAGCCCGAGCCGGGTTCGGAGAACAACTGGCACCACACCTCCTCGCCCGTGAACAGCGGGCGCAGGTAGCGCGACTTCTGCTCCTCACTCCCCCACACGACCACCGTCGGCCCGCACATGCCGTGACCGATGGGGTTGCGGTAGACCGGGTTCGGGCCCCCGGCAGCGAAGATCCGCTCATTGATCGTCTTCTGCAACCTCGGCGAGAGGCCGAGTCCGCCGTGGCCAACCGGGAAGTGCACCCAGGCCAGACCGGCATCGAACTGTGCGCCGAGAAATTCGGTCGGCGTGGAGGTGGCGGGAGGCACGTCGCGAAGCAGCGCATCGAGGAGGTCGGGCACCCGTTGTTCTTCGGAAGCCGGGGCGGTGTTGGTGGGCGCGGCATCGTGGGTCATGGTCACCGCCACAGAATATTGACCAGCGGGTCAATCGTCCGCATCGGGTTCGTCGTCGTCGGCGTCGAAGCCGGCGGCAGCGAGTCGTGCCAGCAGTTCGTCGCGGACACTTCGTCCTGGTTCCCTCGCCTTGTCGCCGCTGATCCGCCAGCCGAGTCGCGAGGAGTACAGCAGTGGCGGCTCGCGCAGGCGCCCCGCTCCGACGTCGACGACCCTGGCGAAGAACAGTTCATGGTCGAGCATCGTCACCCGCTGGAATGTCTCGCAGGCCAGCCACGCGATGCAGTTCCGCACCACGGGCAGGCCGCCCGCCACGAGCTCCAGGTACTCGTCGGCGAGGTAGCGGAACTTGCGACCGGGATACGAGAAATACTGGCCGACGTCCACCTGGTCCCCCGCGAGAATCGAAACGGCGAAGCGCTCTGACCCGACGAGGAGAGGAAACGTGTCGTGCTTCGGCGAGACCGACGCCATCACGATCGGCTCTTCGAAGCTCACCTGGCACACCCAGTGAGAGGTGTACGCGCGAACGACACCCTCATGGGTCGCGCCGACGACTTGGACGCCCTTCATCATCTGGCCGAGGGAGCGCTTGATGGTCTGGTCGATCACGACCGCGAGTCTGGCGTGACGAACGTCAGTTGAGTGACGCAGCGAGGCGCTGGAACTCGAACCGCTCGTGCTCGGCCAAGCCGGGAATGGCCTGGCGCAACAGCATCACCCAGTGCAGCGTGGAAAGGTCGCCCTGCTGCTGGGCGGTGGCCTTGAGGTTGGACAGCACCCGTGCGACGATCGCTCGCTTGGACACCGGTTCGAGGTACGAGTCGGTCCATGTCGCGCCGTTGGACTGCGCTCGGTGTATCTGGCGGCAATGCGCAGCGGTCAACCGCCGTCCACCATCGAAGGGATCGGCGAACACGGTGGCATCGGCCTTGTCGCGGAGCAGGAAGTGACCGGGCATCGAGACGCCCACCACGGGCACGCCGCATCGGCGGCCGACCTCGATCGCCACCACCGCCAGCGTGATGGGGATGCCGAGTCGTCGGTCGATCACGCGGTCCAGGTAGGAGTTCTGCGGGTCGTAGTACTCCTCGGTGTTGCCGGCGAAGCGACCCGGACCGAACAGGTGGGTCAACAACTTGTCGAGTGTGGGCGGCAGGAACTCGCCGGCCAATTCGTCGAGTTTCGCAAGGTACTGGTTCACATCGAGGCCGGGGCGGGCGTGTGCGGCGATCAGGAGGCACGCCTCGTCGAGCGCAAGGTCATCAGATTCACCCGCCAGGAGTTCTCGGAAGCGTGTCGTCGGCGGGCCAGCCACGGTGCCGACCGTACCCGGCCGCGGCTACGTTCCCCGGCCATGTACCCCGGATTGCACGCCGTTCACCATCCTGACAAGCCCGCGGTGATCATGGCCTCGACTGGCGAGGTCACCACGTTCGCCGAACTCGATGCCGCCGCCAACCGCCTCAGCCGGACCTTGTACGCCGCCGGCCTGCGGCCCGGCGACCATGTGGCGTTCTGCATGGAGAACCACGCCCGCTACCTCGAGGTGGCGTGGGGTTGCCATTACGCGGGTCTCGTCTACACCGCATGCTCCTCCCGGCTCACGAGTGGCGAACTCGTGTACATCCTGAACGACTGCGAGGCGAAGGCGTTCATCACGTCGCGCTACAAGGCGGAGCAGGCGGCCGAGATCCTCCCCGACATCCAGGCCCTCCCGCTGCGGCTCATGCTCGACGGTGTCGTGGAGGGGTACGAGTCGTACGAAGCAGCGGTCGCCGAGCAACCGTCGAGCCCGCTCCCGGATCGCCTCGGCGGCACCGACATGCTCTATTCGTCGGGAACCACCGGGCGACCGAAGGGAGTAGCCCGCGCGTTCACGCCTGAGCCGCTCGACACTGCGGGCGGTGCGGTGACCCCTCTCCTCACGATGCTCTTCGGATTCACACGCGAGTCGAGCTACCTGTCCCCCGCTCCGCTGTATCACGCCGCTCCGCTGCGATTCTGCATGTCGGCGAACGCATTGGGCGGCACCGTCGTCGTGATGGAGCACTTCGACCCGGAGGAGTACCTGCGGCTCATCGAGCAATACCGGCTCACGCACAGTCAAGTGGTGCCGACGATGCTCGTGCGACTCCTGAAGTTGGACCCGGAGGTCCGGACTCGGTACGACACGTCATCGCTCGAATGCATCGTTCACGCTGCGGCGCCATGTCCCGTTCAGGTGAAGAAGCAGATCATCGAGTGGTTTGGGCCGGTCGTCCACGAGTACTACGCCGGCACGGAGGGCAATGGATTCGTGTACTGCAACAGCTCCATGTGGCTGGCGCACGAAGGCACGGTCGGCATGCCCATCAGTTGCACGCTGCACATCTGCGACGACGACGGCACCGAAGTACCCCAAGGCGAGTCGGGCACCATTTTCTTCGAAGGCGGCAACCAGTTCGAGTATCACAACGACGCCGAGAAGACGAAGAGCTCACGCCACCATTTGGGCTGGTCGACGCTCGGCGATGTGGGCTACGTCGATGCCGATGGCTTCCTGTACCTCACCGACCGCAAGGCGTACATGATCATCTCCGGTGGCGTGAACATCTACCCCCAGGAGGCCGAGAACGCGCTGGTGACCCACCCGAAGGTGGTCGACGTCGCCGTCTTCGGCGTGCCCAACGAGGACTTTGGCGAAGAGGTCAAGGCCGTCGTGCAGCCGGTGGCAATGCCGGTGTCGGCTGAGGAGGCCGCTGCGCTCTCACGTGAGCTCATCGCGTTCTGTCGCACGCAACTCGCCGACATCAAGTGCCCGCGCACGATCGACTTCCGTGAGGAACTCCCCCGCCACCCGACCGGAAAGCTCTACAAGCGACTCCTGAAGGACGAGTACTGGAAAGCAGCCGGCCGGGCGATCTAGTGCACGGTCGGGCGCGTCGGCCGGGACAAAGCCAAGGACGCATCGGCCAAGATCAGGCTCCCCTACCCGGCCAAGGCCGGCATCGAGAGTTCTCCCCCACCAGCGAACTTGGCGTCAAGACCCGCGTGGTCCCCAGCAACGGTACGTCGGCGTGACCGCCGATCCTCAGCGATCCACCCGCCACAGGAGACGAGGAGCCAAAGAACGCTGTGAGTGCTGGTGGTGCCACTGATTGATGTGCCGGTGTGCGAGGCGTACGGTGCCGTGAGGAGATAGGAGGTAGGAGTGATGGCACCTTGCAGGGTTCCCAAGCGAGTCCGCAACGCCCTTGTCGTTGGCGCGGCGCTTTGCGTCACGCTGGACATCGGGCCGGGCCGTGCGAACGCGAGCAGCTTTTCCTGTGCGGGGATCCAGGCATCCGTGGGTTACACCGAGGCATCCTCATCGAACTCGTGGGGTTCGCAAGCAAGCATTGAGGTGCGCCCGATTTCGCTCTGCGGATCAGTGACAACTTCGGTGAATCGCGCGATGGCGTGGTCGATGCATCAGGCTCTCACCGGGTCCGGAGTAGGGGTTTGGTCACAGACCGGATACAAGCGGATTTACACCACGTCGAGCACGCGTCACTAC
>JBKJJS010000453.1:0-2759 GCA_046597895.1 Ilumatobacteraceae bacterium | reverse complement strand
CCTCGTACTGGTGGCGCTCACACCGTTTGACGGGTTGCTCGAGATTCTTCCCTTACCGACACTGGCCAACTACTGGAAGGAGGCCCTTGTCTTCGGTGTTCTCGCCGCCACCTTCTTTGCCCCAGTCGCCGCCAGAGGCGATGCGCGACGACAGCTCCCAACGTGGCGCGTGGCCGTCATCGGTCTGGTAGTCATCGGGGTGGTCTCGGCTGCGACGGTACAACCGGTCCAAGCAGTCGTCGGGCTCAAGATCTCGTTCTTCTACGTGAGCGCCCTCGTGGCTGTCTGGCGCTGCCCGCCCAACGCGGCAGATCGGGATCGAGTCGTTTCGATTCTCATGGGCGTCGGTCTTCTGACGGCCCTGATCGGGCTCGGCCAACAGCTCGCCGGACCGGCCAGACTCAACGCGCTGGGTTACGAGTACAACTCCACGATTCGCTTCGCCGGCGGCTTCATGCGGTCGTTCTCGACGTTCGTACAGCCGTTCGGCTTCGGCTTCTTCCTCATGGTGGTCCTGCTGGTCGGGATCCCTGTGGCACTGGGCGACACCGACCGGCTGCGGAACCGGTTATTCCTGGCGCTGCTCCCCATCTACGGCTTGGCCCTCTTCAGCACCATCGTTCGGGGGGCGTGGCTCGGGGTCATCCTCGGGCTCGTCTACCTCGGCGCTCACCGGTACCGACTGTTACTGCTCGGGCTCCCATTGGCCCTCTTGGTGCTCGTCGTCGTGCCCGCGGAGGCGGTGAGCACGGCACTCTCCGCCTCGAGCTCGGTTGAACGGGCAGCGGGGTGGCAGGAAAACCTCGGCCGAGTCGTCGAGCGGCCGTTGGGCGAGGGCATCGGAAGCACAGGGAGTGCTGCACTCGCCGTTGTCAACCTTGGCGGGAAGGCCAACACGTACCAAACCGACAACTATTTCTTCAAGATCGTTCTCGAGTTGGGAATCCTCGGACTGTGGTTGTTCGTGCTCACACTCGTTGCCATCTTCGGCCAACAGCGGGCGACGTCAAAGGCCCTCCGGGGCCCCGACGCCGCGCTCAGCGCCGGCGTCGGTGCAGCGTCGCTCGGCGCAGCCGCGGCCTGCTTCGTCGCCAGCTACTTCGACATTTTTCCGATGGACTTCCTCTTCTGGTTCCTCGCAGGTGTCGTCGCGGACCTCGGGGCACGGAACGCCATCAACGACACAGAACGTGCGGAAGTCGGAGCAGCGTCTGGTTGGGCGCTGACGTCGGAACGCCACCCGGTGACTTGACGGACGAACCTGGCCGCAACGATCCTCCTTTGGGTGACCCGCCACGGAACGACGGCCGATCGGTCGAGCCGTCGGGGCCGTCGACGCCTGCGGAATGCCATTGCGGCGACCGCGTTGGTAGTGCTGGTCGGCGTCGGTTGGTTCGTTCTCGGTGACCGCGAGGACCGCCCGACGCTTGGCGATCGATCCGGAATCGCGCCGACCTCGCGCATGCTGTTGCGCGGCTCGGACCGGGACCTCGCCCGAGACCTCGATCTCGTCGCCGACTCCGGTGCCGGATGGGTGCGTTTCGACTTCGATTGGGAGTCGGCCGAGCCCGAGCGGGGCCGGTACGACTGGTCGCTGATCGACCGCGTGGTCGACGCCGCTCATGACCGCGACCTGCGCATCCTGGCCACGCCGGCGTACACCCCCGCATGGGCCAGGCCGGGCTCGACGTCGAACAAGGTCCCTCCGGCGGATCCTGCGACGTTCTCCCGGTTCGTCGGTGCGGCCGCACGACGGTATGCGCCGCGCGGCGTCCATCACTGGGAGATCTGGAACGAGCCGAACATCGTCCAATTCTGGAAACCGCAGCCGGATCCCGAGGCGTACGCCCGACTCCTGATCGCGGCTGCCGTTGCGGTGAGGGCCGCCGACCCCGAGGCGGTGGTGATCTCTGCTGGCTTGGCGCCTGCAGCCGACGCCGACGACGGCCAGTACGTCTCTCCTCGGAGCTTCCTCGGTCGTCTCTACGGTGCCGGTGCCGGCTCGTCGTTCGATGCGGTCGGCATGCATCCCTATGCGTTCCCCTACGGAGTCGACGTTGTTGCCGACTGGAATCAGTTCCAATCGATGCCGAAGACCTATCAGGTGATGGTGGACAACGGCGATGCCGGCAAGCGGATCTGGGCTACCGAGTTCGGCGCGCCGACGGGTACCGACTCCCAAGCCGTCTCCGAGCCAGATCAGGCTGCGATGGTCAGGAAGGGGTGGCTGGCCTGGTCGGGCTGGTCGTTTGCGGGACCAATGTTTTGGTATGCCGCGCGGGATGTCGGGGTCGACAAAAATGACGTCGAACAGAACTTCGGACTTGTGCGGTCCGATTTCACTCCAAAGCCAGCGTTGGCCGAGTTCGAACAGATGATGCGTCTCGAAGATCCTGTCGCCCGTAGGCGGTGACCTTAGGTAGGAACGGGGGAGCGGCGGCTACGACGCACCAGCACTGTGCCGCCGCCGATGAGCACCACGCCGATACCGACGAGCTGCACCGCATCGGTGCCGGTGACCGCTAGACCGCCGGCGGCGTTGAGCTTGCCACCGGCGGCAGCGTTGACCTTGGCGGGAACTTCGGCGCGCTCCGTCACGACGCCGGCAACGACCGTGTCACCGCGCTCATCGGCAGCACCGAGGACCTCACCACCCGGCGGGTTCCCGGGGTACTCGGCCGACTGGGCAGCAGCGGCACCCGCGGGCAGCAACAGAACGAGGGTCAGTCCAGCTGCTCGGCCGAGCCGCCGGAATGGAG
>JBKJJS010000333.1:0-3343 GCA_046597895.1 Ilumatobacteraceae bacterium | reverse complement strand
AGACGCCATTCAGGTAGAACGACACGGTGGTATGCGGGCAGAAGTTGCTGGCCGTGGCCGTGAAGGCGGCGCCGGGCCCGGGCGTGGCATCGCTCGGGCCCACGATGGGGGCGACGCTGATCGGGTAGGAGAACGCAGGGGAAGCAGCTCCGAGGAGAGCCACCGCCATTGCCGCAAGCACTAAGCTAAGTCGCTTCATTTCAAACCCACCTTCCGTCCCTCCACCATACCACGAGCATTCCGAGCCGACGTCAACACCATCAGCGTGCATCTACTTTTGCCGAGGGAGCCTTCGTTCCCTCCGTCGACGGCCTGGTGTATCGGTAACCGTAACCGTATCCGTGACCGTAACCACCGTTACCCGAACTGGCCTTGTTGAGAACCATGCCGAGCACGGGCGCCGACACCTGCTCCAGGGAGGCCAGGGTCTGGCGTAACTGCGGGAGGGACGTACGCCCGGACTGGGCGACGACCAGCACCCCATCCACCTGACGGGACAGGGCCACGGCATCACTCACCGGCAACACCGGGGCGGAATCGATGATGACGAAATCGAACTGCCGGTTGAGCGCTTCCATGATCTGCGCCATGCGCTTTCCGCTCAGCATCTCACTGGGGTTGGGAGGTGCCGCCCCGGACACGATCACCGACAGATACTCGGCGATGCGGTGGATCTTCAGGGGCGCCGCGTCACCGACCAAGGCAGTGGTGAGGCCGTTGCTTCCGTCGAGACCGAACACCTCGTGCACTCGGGGCCTGCGCAGGTCCGCGTCGACGAGAACGACCCGGTTACCGGCTTGGGCGAGGACTACGGCCAGATTGGTGGCAGTCGTCGTCTTGCCTTCGCCCGGCACGCTGCTCGTGATCTGGATGGACCGCATGGTCCCCTCGAATCCGAGGAACTGCACGTTCGTGCGAAGGGTGCGGTAGGCCTCCACTGCTAAATCGTCGGGTCGGCTGATGGAGATCGGCCGGTTGTCGGGTGGCGGGTCCACCGGCACCACCGCCAGCACCGGACGCTTGCCCGCCACGTCCGCAAGATCCTCGGGAGTGCGGATGGAGTCGTCGAGGAAGTCGACGAGGAACGCCGCCCCAATGCCGAGCAGGAGTCCCACCATGAACGCGAGCATGATCGTACGACGTGGCTTTGGCTCGATGGGAGCCGTCGGCTTGGCGGCCGACTGAACGAGCTGGGCGGTGCCGCTGTTGAGCGCCGTGTCCACCTGGAGCTGGTCGAGCTTCTGTTTGAACAGGCCCTGCTGGCTCACGAGCAGCTGCCGTCCCTGCTCGATCAACGACGTCTCGGCCTCAGGCGCCGCCTCGAGCTTCGCGTTGAGGTCGTCGATGCGCAACTGAAGCTCGGAGATCTTGGTCTGGAGCTCCTCGCCGGCGGCCACGAGGCCGTCAATAATCTCCGTGCGCTTTTGGCCGATGTACGCGTTGACGTAGGCCGTGGCCAGCACCTGGGCCGTGGTGGGGTCACCGCTGCGTACCGAGGCGCTGATCAGGTCCGTGGATCCGACACCGCTGCCCCTGACGCCGGGTGGGTTGGTGGTGAGCCCGAGGTCTTGCTTGAGCCGCTGGTAGACGGTCTGGCTCTGCAACACCTGGATCTCGTTCGCCACCACGCGGTCCGGGTCGATGTAGCCCAGGTAGCTCGTGCCGAACAGGTTGTCGCCCGGGAGGCTGCGCACGAGCATGGTGGCGCTCGCTTCGTACACCGGATCCTGCATCAGCGACATCACCGCCGCCGGCACCACGGCGGCCAGCACACCGAGCACCACGATCCACTTCCGCCGCAGCAGCACGCGCCAATAGTCGTGGAGTGACTTCTCCGGGCGCTCAGCGGGGTACATGCAGCGGCAAGACTACCGGGGTGCTCCTGGCCTGGATAGCCAGGTGAGGAGGGACAGCCTGGTCACCTGGGCCTCAGTTCCCGGGGAAGTCCACACCGAGTACCGCTATTACGTCACCGGCACCGTCGTTGTTGGAGACCACGAGGTCGGCCAATGGCTCGAGGACGGCACCCGGTACGCCGAGGTCGGCCGCCAGCTGTCGAGCCTCCGGTGCGAAACCCTGGCGGTAGTAGACGGTGGTCACCGCCAGCGTGCCCGTGGCATTTGTGGCGAACACGGACTCGTACCCAAGTGGCCGGATAACGTCGGCGAACTGTTTCGCCAGGCCAGCCCGCGCTGACCCGTTGGCCACGACGGCGCTCACGAAGGCCCGGTCCCGCGCCGGCACCGTCGTGGTCGGCGAGGTCGTCGGCATCAAGGTCGTCGTCGGCGCGGTCGTCGACGTGGTTGAGGTGGTGGATCCAGCACTGGTCGGTGCGGTGACGGCGATCGTCGCTGACGTCGGGGGTACCGGGTCGGTCGTTACCGGGTCGCTCGATACCACCGGCGGCGTCGCAATGGCGCCCGCGTTCACCCTGAACGGGTCGCTGGCCACCGGCCGGCCGGAAATGGACACGCCCGCCGCCACACCGACCACACAGAGAACGAGGAGAAACGGCCAGACCCGACGCACCGTCGCCAGGGTAGCTACTGGTGGATGTCAACGCCGACCACGAATTGCCGCCTGGACACGGCGGGATACGAGCTGGCCAGTAGCGTCTCGGCCCGGTGACGAAGCGGCGGCGAATCAGGGTGGCGGGCCGAGACGCCCAACTGGTCGCCGTCATCGCCGTGGCCACCGGTGTCTCTGTCGTCGCCGCCGGCGCGTCCCCCACCGGCTCCCTCGTCATCGACGCGGCCCTGGTATTCCTCGCCGCCGCCGTGACGGTGTGGGCCGCCGCCAGCGCTCCCTGGTGGGCCGGTGTCATCATGGCGGGCGTCGCCGCCGCGCTGGCCCCCGAGTTGTGGCTGACGGCGATCGCGCTCGCCGCGCTCGGCACCGCACTGGCGGTGGGGCTCGCGAGGCGGAGCCTGCCCTGGACCCGGGCGTTGGCCGCCGGCGCGGCGTTGTTCGTCCTGGCCCGCCTGGGCAACACCGGGATCTTCGGGCTCACGTCGATCGTGGCCATCGGCGTCTCGGCCGTTGTCGCCGTACTCGGTACTCGGCGCCGGTCCCGCCGAGAGCGGCTCATCGTGAGGCGCGTGGCGACCGGCGTCGGCATCGCCGGTGGCGTCGCCCTGCTCGGGTTCGTTCTCGGGGTGGCGACCGCCCGACCGGACCTGGAGGAGGGCAACCACCAGGCACGCGAGGGCATCTCGTTACTCGGCCTGGGCGAGATCGAGAAGGCCCGCGCCGCGTTCGCCAACGCCCAGGTCGCCTTCGAGCGGGCCGACGCCGAGCTCGGGCGCCCGTGGGTGCAACCCACCCGCCTACTGCCCGTGCTCGC
>JBKJJS010000245.1:0-2521 GCA_046597895.1 Ilumatobacteraceae bacterium | reverse complement strand
GTATACAACTCCGGAGTTGTCTCGAGTGGGGGGTCGAGGGGGGTGTGGAGGAGGCGCAGGCCGTTGATGACGACGAGCAGGGTGGCGCCGACGTCGGTGAGCACGGCGAGCCAGAGTGGGAGGAGTCCGGCGAGGGCGAAGGCGGCGGCGACGGTCTTGGTGCCGAGGGAGAACCCGATGTTCTGGCGCACCGTGTGGCGGGTGGTGCGGGCGAGGGCGAGGAACCCGGCGAGCTTGCGGAGGTCGTCGCCCATCAAGACGACGTCGGCCGTTTCGATGGCGGCGGGGCTGCCGGCGCCGCCCATGGCGATGCCGAGTGCGGCTTTGGCGAGGGCGGGGGAGTCGT
Source organism: Ilumatobacteraceae bacterium (assembly GCA_046597895.1). Lineage (GTDB taxonomy): Bacteria > Actinomycetota > Acidimicrobiia > Acidimicrobiales > Ilumatobacteraceae > WLJO01. The sequence goes on along the minus strand of JBKJJS010000245.1, from coordinate 2,175 downwards.
TGACGCCGTCGCCGATCATGCCAGTCGGCCCGAAGCGGGTCTGAACTTCGTCGAGGGCGGTGACTTTGTCGCCGGGGAGCAGGTCGGCTCGTACGTCGGTGATGCCGGCTTCGGTAGCGATGGCGGTGGCGGCTCCGTTGTGCTCGCCGGTGAGCACGATGGTGTGCTCGATCCCGACCCGGCGCAGATCTCGGAGGGCGATGACGGCTTCGGGTCGGAGGCGGTCGGCGATGCCGATCACGCCAACCATCTGGTCGTCGGCGGTGACGGTGACGATGGCGCGCCGCGGGCGGTGAGGCCGTTGAGGGCCGATTCGATCTCGGCGAACTCAGGGTGGTCGATGACGAGGCGTTCGTTGCCGACCGTGACCTGGCTGCCGGCGACGACGGCGCGCGCTCCGAACCCGCGTACAGCCTCGAACCCGTTGGCGGGTTGAAGGGTGAGGACGGCAGTGGCGGCGGCGTTGACGATGGCGCGGGCGAGTGGGTGCTCGGATGCGGAGTCGACGGCGGCGGCGAGAGCGAGGACGTCGTTCTCGGTGTAGCCAGCGGCGGCGACGATGTCGGTGACGAATGGTTGGCCGACGGTGAGGGTGCCGGTGTTGTCGGTGGCGATCGCCCGGACCGAGCAGCGGTCTCGAGGTGGGTGCCGCCCTCGACGAGCACGCCGGCTTTGGAGACGCGTGACAGGGCGGCGACGACGGGGACGGGGGTGGCGATGACGAGTGCGCATGGGCAGGCGAGGATCAAGAAGGGGAGGCCGCGGTAGATCCATCGTGTAGATGCGAGCGAAGCTGTCGACCCACCGTTCCGACGGAGACCGTGAGCTTGTGATTCGGCGACGGCGCGGCGACCCGGGCGATCGTGGAGTCCCCAGGTGCGTTGGTCACCCGCACGACGAGGAGGCCTTCGCCGTTGATCGTGCCCGCGTAGACACCGTCGCCGGGGGTCTTGTCGACGGGGATCGATTCGCCGGTGATCGGCGCCTGGTTGACGCTGCTGGCGCCATCGATGATCTCGCCGTCAGCAGGGAGACGTTCGCCAGGGCGGACGTTGACGCGGTCTCCGATGGCGAGCTCGGAGGCGGCGACGTCATGTTCCGCGGTCTCACCGGAGGGCCGGCGACGCGGCGCTAGGCGATGTCGGGCGCCAGTTCGAGCAGACTCTCGAGCGATCGACGGGCGCGGTCGACGGCGTAGTGCAGATGTCGATGAATCTGGGCGGACCGATGCCGAACTGCTGTCAAACCGCTCGGTCTCTCAACCTGCAGTCCTCGGTGAAGGTTGCGATCCTTTAGCGGTCCTTCGCGGAATCACATGGGTGTAATCTGGTCCTTCGCGAGCGAACCGGTCCGGTTGGGTGGACGTGTCGCCGTGGGACGCAGCATGTCCCGGCCCAGTCCGTACGTGATCGTGCTGGTTGATGGTGAGCGTGCCCGGTTGGAAGCCGTGGTGCGGAAGCGGACCTCAATGTTGCAGCGCGCCCGGATCGTGCTGCTCGCCGCCGACGGGGCCGCCCACGAACTCGTCTTGGACGGCGAGTCCTACCGACAACGCCAGAGGCCCACCATCGCCGCCACACCCGGCCTTGACCCGCCACCCCCACAGCAGCGAACCATCACGCCACCGGCGATGACACCCGGGAACCTGTCCCATGCCACTGGCACTCGGGTGGTCCCATCAAGCTGGCGCACGACAGGCGAACACGTACCCAATGGCCGCGGCACGTGGACGGCGATCAGCGGACACCTTCGGACAGATTACAAGCCGTCGCCTCGGAGTCGTGGCCGTTGCTGCCGCGGTTGCTGCCATTAGGAGGACCACGCGCCTGCGACCAGCACAAACGTGTCCGAATTCGGCAGTCTGCGGAATCCCTCCCGTTCCCTGCTGCTCAGGAGGGCGAGACCTGGGAATACTTAACTCAGAGCAGCCTGGTCGTGGACTTTCCGCCGTCGATCGACTTCACCCAGGTGGCACAATCGGTCGGTCGAGGAGCGACGCCGCGAGACTCGCCGTACGTTCGGGTCGATCGCCGAGAGAGCTGACGTAGCCGGCTGTGGTCGACGTGTTCGCATGGCCAACGTGGCGGGCGATGTCCGCAAGTTCGGCACCGTTGGTATAGAGCGTCGTCACCACCGTGCGCCGGCCGACGTGAGTTCCGAGGTGCGTCGGATCGA
>JBKJJS010000163.1:0-32625 GCA_046597895.1 Ilumatobacteraceae bacterium | reverse complement strand
GGAGGCCATCACGGAGCTGCGTTCGCTGGCCTCCTGGAGGTTGCCGCGGATCTCATCGATCATGGCCTCGGCGTCGGCGGGATCGTCGACCACGGAGTCCTTGGCGAGGCGCAGCTTCACAGCCAGAGCCACCAGATGCTGCTGCGCACCATCATGGAGGTTTCGTTCGAGCTTGCGGCGTTCGGCGTCCCCTGCCGCGACGATGCGTACCCGCGAGGCGCGCAGTTCCTCGTTCGTCTCGCGCAACTCGTCGAGCGACGCCTGGAGCGCGGTGTCCAACTGGACGTTGTGGAGGGCGAGGCCGACCTGGCGGGACAGCTCTGTGAGCACTCGGTCGTCCTCCTCCGTGAAGGCGGCCCCGTCAGCGGCCCGCTCGCAGGAGATCATCCCGAGTAGTTCGCCGCTGTGGGCAATGGGCGCCACTCGGGTGGAGGCCGTCATGGCCGGCGCCACGAAGCCCGGCAGCCAGATGTCGAGCCAGGTTCCGCCCGAGACACCGGCCCTGCTCACCACCGCACGCTCCTTGTCACCCACCGCATACACCGTCATCTGCCGGTGGGGGACCATGGCGGCCACCTCGTAGTGACCATCGGCTCCTGTCCAGATCTGCGCGCTGCGGAGCTGCATGGACTTGCGCAACGTTTCGGCCAGTTGGAGGAGGAGTTCGTCCATCGGAATGGCTCGGGTGAGGCGCGAGCCCCAGGTGCGAAGGGCCTCGTCCGGCGAGAACCGCTCGCCGTACACCACGCGGTTCGCCCGCTCGGTGAGCCACGCCCGCGCTGGCTGGTAGGCGATGGCTGCTCCGGCCGCCGCCAGCATCGAGAGGAGGAGGAGCGAGCGTTCACTGCCGTCCGGCTTTCGGCCGAACGCCGCCAGGGCGAGCAGGTAGGCCGCCACGATCAAGGCGGTGAGGCCGGTGAGCGACACCGTGTGCGTCAGCAGACGGTCCACTCGGGCCAGCAGGCGCGGCACGGTGCCGGCGGCGATGGCGAGCGGGACGAGGCCGGACGCGGCGAGTGCGATCTCCCAGCTGTGATGGGGCCAGTCGGCCACGAGGGAGAGGGCGGCCGAGACGAGAGCGACCTCGGCGGCCACCACCGTGGCCCAACCGATCCACTGCATGCGGCGCTGGTCGACGACACCGCCGGCGCGGTAGTTGGCGTGGGCCGTAGGCCCCGCCGTGAGTGCCAGCGTCCACAGGACTACCACTGGCCACACGAGGACCTCGTCACGGTCGGCGAGCAGGGCGACGCCGGTGGTGATGCCGACGATGTATCCAGCGATCACGAAGCGCCGCTGGATGGGGCGGGCCAGGCGACCGTCGGGCAGCGTCATGAGTAGGTGGAAGATGAGGGCCGGCGTGATGGCGACGGCGAAGCGTTGGCCGGCGTCGGCGAGGAGCGCGCCGGCTCCGGACGGCTGTTGCGTGGCGTTGACGCTCCAGGACAGCGCTCCGATCGCCGTGGCGGCGGCGAAGCCCTGCACGATTGCGGCGGCAGGGCAGCGGTGGCGAACCGTGATGACGACGCCCGCCATCGCCCACGCCAGCGCGAGGCACGCGAGAACGGTGAGGCTGGCAGCCGCCTCGCTTCCCGCGACGACAAGGGCCCCAACCGCCGCGAGCGCACTCGCCACACACACCGCCAGACCGAGCGTCGCTCCGTGCGAACGCGTGTCGGCGTCGTCGGTCTTAGCGCTACGGATGGAGAGGACGTCACTGTTCATTCGCGCCTCGGTGTTCATTCGGACCTCAGGATCTTGACGAGAGAGCGGGGAACACCGCGGCGGGCGAGGGCTGCACCCTCCGCCACGGAGAACAGGATCAGTCCGACCGTCACCGCGACGATGGCGGCCGAGGGGAAGCGGGGAACGGAGATCGCTTGGAGGGACTCGGCAATGAGGTGCCACAGCAATCGGCCGCCGATGACGCCGAGGGGAATGCCGACGATGATGGCGATGGCGGCGAGGAACCCGCCGTGCCACCACAACACGCGCCGAGCGTCTCTGGCCCGCATCCCGAGCGCCCGCAGCACTGCGAGATCGCCGCGGCGGCGAGAGGCGACGATGGCGAGCGAGTGGGCGACGACGAGAAGGGTGAGTAACGCGGTGAACACGACGATCAGCTGAGGGACGGTTCTGACCCGGTCGAGGTTGAGGATGCGGGCGGGTCGGAACGACGTTGCCATCTCCCGGTCGTAGCCGTTCGTGAACGGGGCGATCTCGGCGCGCACGGCGGCAAGGTCGGCACCCGGCACGGCCCGGACGAGGAGGTCCGTGCTGTTCTCGTTCTGGATGTCGTTGACGAACGCGTACTCGGCGAAGTCGTCCCATCCGAGGGTGGCACCGCTCGTCGTCGCGTACGAGCCGTTCTCGATCGGCAGACCGCGGCCGACCACTGTGAAGTCGCGCTCATGGCCGCCGGTCCCGGCCCTGATGGTGTCGCCGACCTGTAGGCGCAACTGGCCCATCACGTCGGGGCTCAGGACGATCTCGCCGTCGGTGACCATGGTCCGGCCTTCGAACAGGGTCGGTGTGATCAAGCCTTTCACCGGCTTGAGGCCGACCGCCCCGACCTCGATCCCGCCGACCTCGATGCGGCCACCCGTCGCCGCCGCCGCGGCCTCGATCAGGGGGTTGACCACGAGTGTCTGTAACGCACTCATGTCCTCGGTGAGGAGTGCCCCCTGGAGATCCCAGGGCGCTCCGTAGAGGGAGGGGGTAACGACGAGGTGATCCTCGCTGCGCAGGACGGTGGCAGCGCCCACGATCACGGCGACACCGAGCACCGAGGCCGTGAGGCTGGTACGGGCGATCGACGAGAGCCGCTCGCGGTCGAGGAGGAACCGGCCGGCGGTGGCGGGTACGGGCCGGCTCACAGTAAAGAGCCGGCCCACCCGGCTTGGCCGCGTTGCCGCGGGGCGCGTGCTGCGGAAGCGAGCCGAGATCAATCCAGTGCCGAGGACGAAGAGCACGACGGCGAGCCCACCGAGACCGAGCACGAGCCAGTCGGCGTGCACACCGGGTGAGGGCTCGGCTCGGCGGGCCAGCCCGATGGGGAAGAGGGGCGATGCCAGGACGGCGAGGACCACGCCGGCCAGCGCGCTGGCAACGCCGATGATGAGGGACGACAGCCCGACGGTCTCCAGGTGTTGGCGGCGGGTGAACCCCAGCGCTTGTAGCCGATCCTCGTCGGAACGGACGGCCGATTGTTGGCGGGTCAGTGCTTGGGGGACGGCGACGAACCCGCTCACGCCCGCCAGGAGGGCCAGGATCAGCAGGCCGCTGCGTTCCATGTGGAGCGCGTCGCTGGTGCGGTCCGCGTCGCCGTCGGAGGCTGTCTCGACGAACACGTCGGCCGACGCGCCCTCGATCCGGTCCGCCCCGAACGTGTCGACGAGGGCGGTGGAGATCGTTGTGCCGGAGTCGCCCGGCTCGAGGCGCGCCAGGACGGCCCAGAGTGTCCCGGCGACGCGAGGCAGCCACGAGGTGGTCACGAGAGGCGACAGCTCGATGGTTGCCGAACCGGTTGCCTCCGGTGTGATATCCGACGGTGAGCGGGTGATGGCGCTGACCGTCACCTCGCCGAGGTCGACGTCAGCAGTGCAGTCACCCCCTGATTGGCATTCACCCAGTCGCTCGTTCGAATACCCGAGCATCGGGACGCTGTCGCCCGAGCGGACACCGAGGATGTTGGCCGCAATCTCGTTGAACGCGACCTCGTCCGGCCCGGTCGGGAGGTGCCCGGCGAGAACCCTCGGGACCAAAAAGTTCTGGGTAACGCTCGCGGAGCGCACGCCGATCACCTGGAAGTCGATCTCCTGGCTGCGATCCAGGGTGGCCGGCTTGGCGGCGAAGACGACCGCTTCACCCACCCGCGCCGGATCGACGAGGCCTCGGATCACGTCAGCGGCAGTTTCCGCTGCTTCGCGATCGCCGCTGACGACGAAGACCTGCGGATCCTTTGAGTCGTCGACGAACCGTGTGAACGCGGTGGTGGTACGGCGGGCGCCGCCAACAGCGGCCATCGCGGCACCAGCGCACAAGCCCGCAATGAGCACGACGAGCGCGGCGGAACGCCAGTGGGATCGCAGGTTGCTGCGCACCCAGAGCAGTGTCGCCGCCATCGTGCCCTCGCTCAGTCGCCGGAGGGCTGGCGACCGTCGTCGACGACCCGGCCGTCCTTCATGCGCACGATGCGCTGGGCGGCGTCGGCCACCGGCTGATCGTGGGTGACAAGGAGAATCGTCTGTCCTCCGGAGTGCAGGCGGGTGAACAGTTCGAGTACTTCCTCGCCGCCTTCGGAGTCCAGCGCGCCCGTCGGCTCGTCGGCCAGCACCAGCGTCGGTTCGTTGGCGAGCGCACGGGCGATGGCGAGACGTTGGCGCTGCCCACCGGACAGCGCGGCGGGCGACTGCTTCGCCTTGTCGCCGATGCCGAGGAGGTCGAGAAGGTCGCGGGCTCTGGTCTCGGCGGCCTTGCGCTTGCGGCCGGCGATAAGGGCGGGCATCAGCACGTTCTCAAGCGCCGTCATGCCTTCAAGCAGATTGAAGAACTGGAAGACGATGCCGATGTGCGAGCGGCGCATGATGGCCAACTCGCTCTCGGACTTGCCGACGAGGGAGATGCCGGCGACGGACACCTCGCCCTCATCGGGCACGTCGGGGCCGGCGACGATGTTGAGCAGCGTCGACTTGCCGCAACCGGACGGCCCCATGACGGCGACGAACTCGCCTCGACCGATGTCGAGGTCGGCGCCGCGCAGTGCGCGGACGGGGGCGGTGTCCTGCTCGAACGTGCGGAACACTTGGCGGACATCGACGACGAGGTCCTTGGCGACGGCGGGGGTATCGACGATGGAGTCGCTCATGGTCACGACGGGGCCTCCTGGCTGGCGGCCGGACTGGCCGCGGGCGGGTTGATGGATGCGATCTTGCGGGGCCGTACCGGTGTGGTGCGGCCCTTCACGAGGTGGGGTCCGAGATCCTCGGCCTCCGGCTTCACGGACAACTGGTCCCAAGTGAGGTCGCTGACGACGATTTCGCCGTCGGCGGCGAACTGCTGGAGTCGCTGGCAGAGGTTCACGGCGTCTCCGACCACCGTGTACTCGATGCGCTCCTCCGAACCGAGCATGGCCGCGGCCACATCTCCAGTGGACAAGCCGAGGCCGAGCGGAAAGGGCTCCAAACCCTCGGCGATCCACTGGACGTTGACGGCGACCTGGGCGGCGTGCATCGCATGCGCCGCCACGAGGGCGCGGTCGGCATGATCGGTCGTCGGTTCCGGGGCGCCGAAGACGGCCAGAACGGCGTCGCCGACGTACTGCATGACCGTGCCACCCGCGTCGAGGATCGCCCGGTTCATCTCGGCACGGTGACGGTTGAGTTGCTGGGCGAGCTTCGACGGATCGGTGTGCTCGCTGATGGTGGAATAGCCGCGAATGTCGCTCATGAGGACGGTGACATTGAGTTGCTCGCTGTCGCCCGCACGAGCACCCCTGGCCTTGATGCGGGCGGCGACGCCTGTCGGCAACATGCGCGACAGCGACTCGCCCTGCTCCTCGCGCGACACGATGGCGCCGTGCAACCGCTTGAGCCGGTCGAGTGCTCCGGCGGCACCGGCGGACACGCCCTCGGCGAGGCGCACGAAGAGCTTCTCGATCCGGGCCTCCACGGCGGCGGGCGTCGACTGGGTGGCGGCGGCGATGGCCTTGATCGGCTTGCCCTCGGCCACCATTTCCAGCAAGGCGTCGTCGTCGGCGTCGAGGCCTCCGGTACGGCGCACCGGGTTGAGCAGGGCGGCCACCACCGCCGGGTCGAGCATCGAACCACCCGATGCGACCTCGCGGATCGCCCGGGCCAGTTGGTCGCCCTCGGCGATGCGATCCTTCAGCAGGTAGGCGTACCCGGCAGCACCCTCGGACAGCAGGGCGATGGCGTAGTCAGGGTCGTCGTACTGGCTGAGGATGACGATGCCGGTGCCGGGGTGGCGCTTGCGGATGAGCTTGCACCCCTCAATGCCCTCCCGATGGAAGTTCGGTGGCATGCGAATATCGCTGACGACGACGTTGGGGGCGGCGGCCTCGGCCCCGGCCACGAGCCCGTCGAAGTCTTCGGCCTCGCCGACGATCTCGATGTCCTTCTGGCGCGAGAGCATGGCCTTCACGCCTTCACGGATGAAGACGCTGTCGTCGGCGACGAACACCGTGATGGCTCCCATGGAGAGGATTCAACACCACTCGGGTCTCGGAGGCGAGGGCGCGAGCCTGTGTGTCATGGTGGTGCCAGCACGAGTCGGCGGTGGAGGCCTACTCCACCTCGAGGCGCTGACGGCTGCGGCGAGCGGCCGCCGAGCCAGTCGACCACGCCACAAGTGCGCCGGCCACGGCCAGCCCGATGGCGATGACGACCGCCACTGCGAGTGGGCGGCGCAACGTGCCATCGACGTAGACACCGCTGGCGGTGTGTCGCCACAACGCCGCGCCGACGATGAGGCCGAGCGGGATCCCCACCACTCCACCGATCGCCGTGACGATTCCGGTGTGCCAGCGCACCGAGCCGGCAACGGTGGATCGAGAGGCGCCGAGGGAGCGCATCGCGGCATGGTCCCGCCGCCGGGCCTTGGTCGCCAGGATCAACCCGTTCGCCAAGGTGGCGAGCGCGAGAACGATGCACACCAGAAGGAGCAGTTCGTCGAGTCCACCGATGCGGCCGAGGTTCGAGACGTTGCCGGGCTGAGCGTCGACGGCGCTGCGTACGGAGAAGAAGTCGCGGGTGACATTCTCGAGGTCCTGGATGGTCTTGCCCGAGCCGAGTTCGACCCACATGAGGGCCTGAGGTGTGGCCATGAACGCTGGCGGGAGGGTGCCAGCCAACATGGCGACTGTCTCACCGAACTCGCCATTGGAGAACACGGTGACCACATGCTCACCGACGATCGTGAACGGCCGAACCCCGCCGATGTCGAGCTGATCACCCAGTCGTTGTCCGGCGTCGAGCAGTCCACTCCCCACCGTGATCTCGTGGGGGTCGCGCGGGATCCGACCGCTGAGGAGATCAGGCCACCACGGACCGGTTGCCGGGTCGATTTGCAACACTTCGACCCGTCCGAAGGAGATCCCAACCATGCCGGTGATCCCCCGGCCGAGGCTCCGACCGAGACGCGGGTCGGCATCGAGTGCGGCCTGTGCCTCGTCGAGCACCGAGGGGTTGAACTCGGAGGACCCGTCGTCGTTCGACGACACCACGGCGTCCCACGTGGCGCCGTATCGCGCCGGTGTCTCGACGAGATGACGTGCGGCCGCGGACCACGTGACCACGGCGACGACGGCGGCCACACTCACGCAGAGTCCGGCAATGTGAGAACGGGCCACCGTTCGGTCCGAACGCGACGCCCATCCCGCGGCGACGCGGGCGCCGAACATCCCGGCCGGCCCCGGCAGCGACCCAGGGGCCGCACGCGAGTGTGCTCGTGATATTGGTGCGGTGGTGTCGGCGCGCCAGGCCGCCCCCACCGCAATGGCGAACGTGACGATGGCCGCGGCGCAGACGCCCAGCGCCATGAGCACGGGATCGCCGACTCGGCCGGTGGTTGGTTCCACTTGGCGGACGAGACCGCGGCCGGTGAGGGGACTGGCGAGGTAGGCCACGAGGGGTACGATCAGAAGGCCGAGCGCTGCTGCGCCCAGGTCCGAGCCCGCGAGAGCAAGCCGGCGCCCGCTCGGCCGGAAGCCCAACGCGGCCAGTGTCGGAGCGCTCCCCGCCTGCCGTCGAATCCGCCGTGACACGACCTGACTGATGGCGACGGCCGCCCCGATGGCTGCCACCGCAGCGAGCACCGCATAGGCAGTGGCGAGTGTGTCCAAGCTGGTGGCGATCTGTGGAGCGAACCCCATTGTCGGTCGGACGCCTTCCGCCAACAAGTGGGCTCGCGTGGTCTCCGACGACACGTTGCCCATGACGACGGCGGAGTAGCCCTCGCGGAACTCAGGGGAGAGGGCAGCGAGGTACACCCCGAACCACTTCGCACCAAAGGCCGGCGTCAGCAGCGACAATGGCGTACCCGTGTTGAGGCCCGTGTCGAGCACGCCGACGTGGATACCGACCATCGTGGCGGGCTGACGCACGGCTGACGGCACCGAGACGAGGACGACTGCATCCCCAGGCTGCAGGCCCGTCACGTCGGCCATCACGCGGTTAATCGTGAACTCGTCGGCCCGGGTCGGGTCGGCAGCTCGCCCATCGGTAATGATCGGACGGTAGAAGTCAGTCCCGAAACCGGGCGTGAGACCGGTGAACGCGCCCATCGGCTGCTCCGGGGTCGCGAGCCCAAACTGCTCCGGCGACACCGTGATGTACCCGAATGCGACCACACCCTCAACGCCCGGCCGCGACTGCACGTCCTGGACGATGTCCTGGGTGGCGGTGGCGGGTACTTCGCTCGCGAAGTCCGGGAAGCGGGTTCGATCGAGGAAGTCCTCCCAGGCCGATGCGGCGCGCCGGGCGCCGATGCCGGCCGTCATGGCGAATCCACCGGCGAGGGCCACGGCCGCGGCGATGAGGGCGAACGCGCGCCAGTCGCGCTTGACGTGTGAGCGAACCCACAGTGCGATGGCGCCGGATGACTGCACCTGGACCTCCGGTGACCACCGTACGGCGGCTGGCTGACCTTGGCGAGGGGGCCAACAGGCGAACCCGTGGTGTAGCTACCACGTGCCCGCGCCAGGCCCCTTCCTCGAGAGTCGAAGGTGAACGGTCGGTGAACTACGCTTGAACGGTCAGCGATGCGGGAGGGGAACGCGATGGCAGCACCGACGGGAGGGGCCGTCCTCAGCGATGGCACGGTGCTGACGTTCGACTGGGTCCTCCCGGACGGCGCGGCCTCTGCGTGGAAGCTGAACGATGCCCACCACGAGCATGGGCGCACGCCGATGCAGCAGTGGTTCGAGCAGCATGGCGTGGCGGGCCATGATCGGGCGTGGGACGAGCCGGGCATCCCGCCCCCGTCGTACTTCCACCGGTTCCAGGTCGTTGGCCCGTTCCACTACGCACGGGTGACCCCGGACCCGCCCGAGCGCATGGGGCTGGCCTTCGCCGCGCTCGGCCAGGTGCTCGGTGAGCACGGCGGGTGCGTGCCGTTCTGGACGCAGTGGTGCCTGCCCCGAGTGGAGGAGGTCTGTCGTCAACTGGAGGACGTGCCCGACGATGCCCCTCTGCAACGGGTGGCCGAGGACTTCGAGTACGCCCTCCACCAGACGTTCACGTCCATCCTGGCGCTCTTCGCGAACGTCATGCCGATGGGGATGATGCTCGATGCCGTCGGGCTCGATGGGAGGTCGGTGGCTCAGCAGGTGGTGCAGGGTGGGCGCAACGCGTCGCAAGAGATCGATGCCGAGATCTGCAGGCTCGCGGACCTGGCGAGGGCTGATCCCGAAGTCGCCGCCATGGCCGCGACCGGGACGCCGGACGATGCGCTCGCCGGTCTGCGAGAACTTCCGGTGGCCTCGGCGTTTCTGGCCGACTTCGACACCTTCGTCAGCCGTCACTCCCGCCGCTCGCAAGGCTGGGACTTCCACCTCCTCACGTGGGGCGAGCGGCCCGAGTCGGTGCTCGCCCTGGTGCGTGCTCATCTGGCCGGGACCGCCCTGCGGCCCGAGGAGTTGGAGGCCCGGTCCGGGGCAGGTCGAGCGGAAGCCATGGCCCTGGCCTTGGCCGCCCTGGCGCCCGAGCAGCACGACCAGTTCCGAGGGTTGGCGGCGGCGGGCGAGGGCTACGTCGGGGTCAGGGAGGATCGGGCCTACTGGCAGATGGTCCTGTGCGGCGCGGCCCGCCTGGCGCTGCTCCGCCAGGGCCGCCGACTGGTCGGCGAGGGTCGCCTCGCCCAAGCCGACGACATCCTGTGGCTGGTGCCGCCGGACTTCGAGGGCACGACCGGCGACCTTCGCCGCCTGGTGGCCGAGCGCCGCTCGGAGTGGAACCGGCTGACCGCTCTGGCGCCACCGCAGCAGATCGGCACGGTGTCGGCCGACTTCGCCCCGCCGACGGCTACCAGCGCCACCGAACTGCGCGGGTTCGGGGTCAGCCGGGGACGCGTGACGGGCATCGCCCGAGTGTTGTTGTCGCCCGATGATGGGGACCGGCTCGAGCCGGGCGACATCCTCGTGTGCCGCATGACCACACCGTCCTGGACACCCCTGTTCGCCCTCGCCGGCGCCGTCGTGACCGAGACGGGGAACTCGATCTCGCACCCGGCAATCACGGCGCGTGAGTACGGCATCCCGGCCGTGCTGAGCGTCACGGGTGCCGGCAGTGCGATCGCCGACGGGACCTCGATCACCGTCGACGGCGATACCGGCACTGTCACGCTCGAGGCCTGAGAACGTGCCGAGATGACCGAGATGACCGGGCGGACCGAGGGGACCGGGCGGATCGACAGCATCACGGCCCCGGACGGAACGCCGCTCGCCATCGAATGGGTGTATCCCGGGGCGGGGGGCTGCACATGGATGCGTGACACCGAGCACTTCTGCGATCCCATTCTGCCGGCCGAGCTGTGGTGCTACGCGGTCTGCGGCCCCGGCATCGACCGGGCGTGGACCGAAGCGGATCTGCTCCCCAGTGCGTCCCTCGCCCGGTGGCAGTTCGCCGGCCCCTTCCTCTACTTCCGGGTCACGTCGAACCCGCCCGAGCGAGTGGCCGAGGCCGGTCGAAGGATCACCTTGGTGCGCGAGCGGTACGGGACCCCGCTGGCCTTCTGGAGGGAGTTCTGCGAGCCGCGGATCATCGCGGTGTGTGAGGGGATCGCCGCCGCCCCACCGGAGGCGGACCCGATCGATCTTGCCGAACGGTGGGCCTACGGCTGGCATCAGACGTTCACGTCGTTGAGCCCGCTCTTCTTCGAGCTCGGCGCGCTGATCGAGTTGTTGACGCCCGCCTTCGGGGACGGGGCCGAACTGCTCGCCAACGAAGTGGCGCAGGGTGGAACGAACGCCTCACAGGCGATCGACGCGGAGGTGTGGGCCCTGGCCGAGTTGGTCCGGGCCGACGAAGAGGTACATCGGCTCGTCACGAGGGGCACGCCGGCCGAGGCCGTGGATGCGCTGATGGCGTCAGTCTCGACCCCGGCGCCGGCCCCGGCGCCAGCCACTCGGCGGGTCGCCGAGGGCTTCGCCGCCCTGCTGGCGCGCCACGACGTCCGGTCGGAAGGGTGGAGCGTCGACCGGCTCACCTGGGGTGAGTGCCCGAGCCTGGCGATGGCGCTCGTCCGGGCGCAGTTGCACGAGGGCGCGATGGCTCCGGCCGAGGTGGCCTCCCGGTCCCGCCGCCTCAAGGATGCGGCCATCGACCGGGCGCTCACTGCTCTCCCGCTGGCCGACCATGAGCGATTCCACGAGTTGGCGGCGTCGGTCGACGGCAACGTCGAGATCCGGGAGGGCCGGGCGTACTGGCAGATGGTGCTGGCTGGGCAGTTGCGACGCTGGCTGCTCCGGCTGGGCGATCGGCTCGTCGCCGAAGGACGTCTCGCTCGGCCCGGCGACGTCCTGTTCCTGACGCCGCCGGAGATCGACGCCACGCCCGGTTGGTTCGGTGCGATCGCGGACCGGCGGCGGGCCGAGTACGACCAGTGGCGGACGTTCACCCCGCCATGGTCGATCGGCCTCCTGGATCACGAGCTCACGCAACAGCCGTCGTCGACCATTGACGAACTGGGCGGTCTGGCGGCGAGCCGTGGTGTGTTCACGGGCACGGCACGGGTGATCCGCGACCTCGACGACTGGGATCTCATGGAGCCGGGCGAGATCCTCGTGTGCCCGTTCACCACGCCGGCGTGGACGCCGCTGTTCGGCTTGGCGGCCGCCATCGTCACCGAGTCGGGCGACGCCACGTCCCACCCCTCGATCACCGCCCGCGAGTACGGCATCCCGGCCGTGGTCGGGGTGCCGGATGCCTGTTCTCGCATCGCCAGCGGCGACGTCATCACCGTGGATGGCACCACGGGGGTGGTCCGACTGACGAAGTGAGGCCTGAGCGCACGATATCCGTGCGCTGGAGCCCCAGTTCGCGGCCCGCCCGGAGCGAGCCGAGTCGGCCGGCGGGTGGGTCAGTCGGCGCGGAGTGCCTCGGCCACGGGCCGGCGCCGCACGCTGAGGCCTACCACGACCGTGATGACCAGCGAGCCGACGACGGCGATACCGAGAGCCAGGAAGAGCGCGGCGATCGGTAGGTCGTAGGCCACCACGACGCCCGCTCCGTGGGCAACTGCGGCCCACACTGCTCGTCCGAGGATGACGCCGGCCGGGATGCCGACGAGCGAGGCGATCACGCCGATGGTCACCGCCTGCCAGCGCAGGGTGGCTGGCCCGTGCCGCGGGGGCAACCCGAGCGCGGTGAGAACCGCGAGCTGACGTCGCCGGACCCGTGCCGACACGCTCAGCAGGTACGCGACCGTCGCCAGCCCGAGGACGGCGAAGAACAGAGCGAGGAGCCCCGGGAGTCGGTCGACCTGACCGAGGTGGGCCACGACAGGCGGCGGGCGAGGCGACAGCACCGGGTAGCCCTGCTCGACCAGGCCGTCCACAGCCGGTTGTTCGTCGACGCCGGTGGCCCACGTGAGGCTGGCTTGGTAGCCCTCGATCGCGTCGGTGAAGCCGGGGAAACGGCGACTGCCTTCGGTGGAGATGATCGCCCCTTCATCGATGGCGGTTTCGCCGATCGGGAAGGCGACCTGGCCGACGAGGCGGAACAACTCGGTGGTGCCGGCCAGGTCGACGGGCACCTCATCGCCGAGCTGGAGCCCGAGCCGCTCCATCGTGCCCCGCCCCAATCCGATTTCGTCCGGCGAGCGGGGTACCCGGCCGTCCAGCACGGTGTAGATCGGTTCACCTCGGCGAGTGTCCAGGGCGACGCTCCAGATGGAGAGCCCATCGATCTCGGGAGTGAATCTCGTCATCCCCGTGAGGGCGCTCACCCGCTCGTCGTCGCCGAGCGCCTGGAGGGCTTGGTCGTAGGGCTCGTTCGGCTGGCCCTGATCGCCCTCGCCGAAGTCCATCACCACGTCGGACCCGCCGCCCCACAAGTCGGGTCGGTCGGGCAGCCGGGCCAGCGAGGCACCGAAGACCAGGCTGGCCACGGCCGTCGTCATCAAGCACGTGCCGACGACCAGGGTGGTGTGGCTGGGCACCCTTCGGTCGCGCCCGCTCAGGGCGTGACGCACCCCAAGGGTCAGCGACAGCGGGTGGTTCACGGCGGGGAATCGCTGTCCGCCGGGCGACCGAACGGCCCGACGCCCACTCGACATGAACGACGGGACTGTGCCGGCCAACGCCACGACGGCGAGGACGGCGATGCCGACCAACAACAAGGGTCCATCGATGAACAGGCCTCTGTCTGGCTCGACCTGGCCGGCGAGACCGATCCGCGTGTACGGGGTGAGCGCGATGGCGCCGACAAGGGTGCCGACCGTGCTGACGGCCACGACCGGAGCGGCGAGAGCCAGGCCACAGGACGCCCGACCCGAGCGGTCCTGACCGAGGGCTCCCAGCACTTCGAAGTCGGTGGCCATGGATCGGGCGAGGCGTCTCACGAGCAGTACGACAGCGGCCAGTCCGGCGAGCGCCACCACTGAACAGAAGATCCAGAGTCCGATCCCGACGACCCGGAGGCCGTCGGTGACCTGCTCACCGGCACCCCACGGCGTCGAGACCATCGTGATAGCGGCGTCGAGTTCGGGATCGCCCGACTCCAGTTGCCCGGTAGCGGCCATTTTTTCCGCACGAGCCTCGTCGTCGAGTCGGATGTCTGCTCTCGGGAAGTTGGCGATCTTGTCGCGGTACGTGTCGGAGAAGGCCTGGGTCAGGTACATAACGCCGACAGGTGCGACGAAGACGAGAGGGCTCACGACGATGCCCGTCACCGTCATGTCGAGAGTTGGCCCGTCTGAAGTTTCGTTCGGGTCGCCTCCGGTGTAGAGCCGCTCGACCCACTCCTGTGTCGCCGACTCGAGGATGAGGTGATCGCCCGGCCTCACGTGCAACACCTCGGCCAGGTGCTCGCTGAGAGCGATCTCACTCGCCTGCCCGGGGTCGGGCAGGCGTCCGGTGATCGCTACGGGCACGTTGACGGGTTGGTCGAGGAGTTGGCGAACTGCCACGGGGTAGATGTCGTACATCGGTACGAGTTCCGAGCTGACAGGGCGTACGAAGTACCGCTCCTCGAGCGTGGCACCCGTTGCCCCGATCAGTGGAAGGAGCCGATGCAGCGTGCCCACGGGGTCTTCGGACAAGGCTTCGTCGCTGATGTTGTAGACACTGACGTTGGTGGCGGAGGTCTGGTGGCGCAGGCGGTCGAAGGCGCTGACCGCCCGCCGCGCACCCGTCGCCGCCGCCAGCGCCACGGCGCCGGTCAATGCCAGCACGAGCCCCGCAAGGACGAGCGCCGCCCACCGCCGTCGCCAGTGGGCGCAGGCCCACATCGTCGTCGCGCCCCCACCCGCACCATTCAAGGCCCGATCGGGTGAGGGCGCCAGGTGGGTACCTTGCGCCAGGCAGGGGGTGCCAGCCTCACCTGCCTGGCCCCACGGATTCGCCCCGAGCGGCGAAGTGGGGCCTCAGCGCACGGTAGGCGGGCGCTGAGGCCGCAGTTTGGGGAGCCGGTTGGCTCGGCGGATGCCTCGCCGTAGCGTTCGGGACCAACATGTCCACGAGCCGGTCACTCGGCGCCGTGGCTCGGTTCGCAGCCTCACAGCACGGCGTCGTCACCAGATCCCAGGCTGCCTCGGTGGAATTCAACCGCAACGTCGTCGCTCGGCTCAAGGCTCGTGGGTTCTGGCGCGAGCCGGCGCCGGGAGTGCTGGTCGTGGCCTCGGCCCCCGAGACCTGGCACCAGCGCGTGGCGATCGCCACGCTGTTTCGCGGAGATCTACCCACCGCCTCCCATCCGACGGCCGCCCGACTGCACAGGGTTGACGGGTTCGACACCGACGAGCGTGTCGCCGTCACCGTGCTCAGGGGCCATCGCGTGAACGTCCCGGGGGTCGAGAGGCATCTCGTGATTCACGCCATCAGCGAGGACGACGTGGTCGAGATCGACGGCATCCGGTGCACGTCGCTGGCGCGGACGCTGGTCGATCTCGCCGGCACCGAACCCGCCGACGTGCTCGAACGGGCTTTCGACGATTTCGAGCGGCGAGGTTTCAGCCTGACCTGGATCGAGCAAACAGCACAGCGCGTCCACCGGCCCGGCCAGCGAGGTACCAAGATCGCCCTCGCCGAGGTGAAGCGCCGGCGAACCCGGGGTCGGGTCCGGGGCTCCTGGTTTCAGAAACTCGTGCGGGAGTGTCTGACGTCCCCGCTCATCCCGGGACTTGAGGAGGAGTACGAGATCCGTGATGGCGACGGAAGCGTGGTGGCGCGCGTCGACCTCGCCGTGCCGCTCGTGCGACTCGGCATCGAGGCGCACAGCCGGAAGCACCACACGGGCCCGGTGGTCGAGGCGTACGACGAACATCGCGACAACCGGGTGGCGGAGCAGGGGTGGGACATCCGGTACCTCGGGTACGCCGACACCAGCCAGACACCACGCCAGGTTCGGCGGTTCATCGAGCGCACCGTGGCCCGCCGCGCCAAGGATCTCGGCGTCACCCTGCCGACGAACTGAGGCTCCAGCGCCCGAGAAGCGTGCGCTGAGGCTCCACTTCCTCGGTCAGGCAGGTCGGGGCGGGTCGGGCGGCAGGTCGGGGCGGACGGCGGTGCCCGGCGCTCACGGGCGGCCGCGGGTGCTCGGCTACTCGGTGCGCAGGACGGCGCCGGGTCGGCGGCGCAGTACCAGCCAACCCGTGACGGTGGCGGCGAGGAGGCTTACCACCACGCAGGCGGCGGCCACCGCCCACGCGATCGAGGGGAGGATCGTGTGCGGCACGGCCCCGACGTTCGTGACGAGTTGACGCACGATGGCTCGACCGATGACGAAGCCGACGATCCCTCCCAGTGCCGTGCCGATCGCCCCAGTGATCGCCCCGAGCCAGAGGTAGGCGCCGAGCATCTGGCGACTCGTGAAGCCGAGTGCTCGGTGGATGGCGAGCGGGCGGCGACCTCGCCTCGCCGTGAGGACGAGCGCGTTCGCAACGGCGGCGAGCCCCAGCAGCGCCAGCAACTGACCGACCCGTAGCGGAAGGCCGCCGAGTTCGCCGATGTTGTCGACCTCGGATGGAGGCATCATTGGCCGCAGGAACGAATCCGCGTAGCGAAGGAGTACCTCCTCGTCGTCAACGCCGGGGGCGAAGCGCACGACCACGCCGACGCGAATTGGATCGACGAGTGTCTCTAGACCCGCAAGCGTCATCCCGACCCCGAGTCCGGCAACGTCGACCCCCGGATCCATGTTGTTGCCTGTGATCGTGAGCAGCGCCGTACCACGCGAGCCGGTCGCTGTCACCCGGTCGCCGACCCGGAGACCCAGCTGACGCAGGACGGCCGAGCCGATTGCCACCTCGTCCGGGCGGGCGGGGCCGCGGCCCTGAGTGCCGAGGAGATCGACCGTGCCGACCACGGATTCGTACGCCTTGACCTCCGCCTCTACCGACCCGTCGGGACCTTCGAGGAGGACGTTCTGTTGGGTGTCCTGCTTCTCGACCCAGACCAATGCCACGGCCTCGAAGGCCGGATCGTTGGCCAACTGGGCGGCGAGGACCTCCTTGCCTTCTCCGTTGTCGATGAAGGCGCTGGCGTCGGCGTCGGCCCCATACAGGCGTGGCGTGGCGAGCACGTGGTCGATCGAGCGCTCGAGCGTGAGTGCCCCTGCGAGCCCGACCGCCGCGAAGAACACACCAACGATCGCACCCCGGCCCGGTCCGAACGCAAGGCGGCTACCGAGGGTCGAGGTCGGTCCGCCGACTCGGACTGGACTGAGGAGGCGCTCACGACGCTGGCGCACGAGCGTCGCCGAAGCAGCGGCCACCGCCAACGCTACGAGGAGGACCGCGAGAATGCCCGGTACGACCACGGTCGAGTCCCAGCGGAGTCCGGGGTCGGGCTCGGCCCGACGCGTCACCCCGACCGGTGACAACGGTGAGAGGGCGAGTGCGACGCCGGCGGCTCCGACGGTGCCGACAACGAGCGGGGGCACGAGTACGAGAAACCGGCCCTGCCGACGCTCCCTGGTCGTCATCCCGATGGCCCTCTGGGTGTCATCGTCTGCCGCCAGCGTGCGCACGAAACCGGTCATCGCTTGGGCGAGGGCGAACAACCCGGCCGCGGCCGCGGCTAGCGCGATCAACCACCATGCTCTGCTCTGTAGGGACACGGTGTCGCTGATGCGTGCCTCGTAGTCCTCCGCCGGTTGGACGTTCACGTCCGGGTAGAGCTCGGTGATGGCGGCCGACACCTCGTCAAGCTTCTCAGGATCGACGCTGAGCTCGACGACGCACTGGCAACTTCCGATGACATCGCCGTACTTCGCGTAAAAGGCCGGTGGCAGGAGAAAGAACGGATCAGGGGCGTCGCTCACTTCGTCGGGAGTCCGCCCCACTCCAGCGATGGTGGCGTGGATCGTGGGTCCGGCGGGCGACCCGATGTCCAGCCCGGACAGCGAGTCGATGGCCTGTTGCTTCGTGAGGGAGTGCAGGATGACTGCATCGCCGGCGTCCTTGCCGAGTTCGTCGCGCATGGCCTCGTTCACGAGCACTTCGTCTGGACCGAGCGCGCCAATGTCGTCCGACCCGTGCCCGGCGATGGGGCTGAAGCGGGGTGACTCCCCCCATGTGTCGACGACGGCGACGGCGAAGTAGTTCGGGTAGGTGTCTGGGGCTACGAAGATGAACGCCAGTGACCACCCACCGCGAACCCCGTCAATACCTCGAACGGCACCGACCAGGCTGGGGTCGAGCGAAGCAAAGCCCGCGTACTCGGGCGGGTTGATGGAGAGGTTTGGTGTGTTGTGCTGGCTCACCAGGCGCTCGAACGCCGTGTCCGTGCGCTTGGTCGCTGCAGCGGCGGCGATCGTGGCCCCGCCGCCAACGGCGACGATCATGGCCAAAAGCGCCAGCGCACCCCACCGCTGGCGCCACTCCCGTCGCGCCATGAGCCAGTTCGCTGCCCGCATCGTGGCTATTCAACTCGGCGGGCGCGGCAACAAACAGGGCGCGAGCACCCCGGCGCGAGGGGTGCCAGCTACACCAACGGACACCAGTCAGTGCCCTGGAGCGCGCGCTCGCCGGAGCGCACGCTGGGACCCGTAACCACGCGAGCGCGAGGAGAGTCGTAATGAGGATCGAACGCAGTATCAACACGGTGTCGTGGATCCCATCAGATCTATTGGAGGGAATGGGCAAGATCGCCACTCGTATGAAGATGGCCCATCACGACCCCCCGCCGCCTGACGCGCTCGGCACGGACGTGCCCGCTGCCATCGACGACTTACGCGTCAACGACCGCTTCCGCTTCGCCAACCAGCTCCGTGCGTACATCGAGGTTGATGAGGCCGGACGGATCACGGGCCAGGGCTACTGCGGCGGCGGCGACATCGGTGCCACCACCGTGGGCCTCGGAGTGGGGTCCATCACGATCCCCGCCGTGAAGTTGCCGGATCGTCAAGGCGACCCCGAGGTCGACCTGACCTACGTACGCTTCACCCAGACCGTCGGCGGCCGCACGGGCGCGCCGATGCCGCGCGCCGTGAAGCACCCTCCCTTCATCCAGTATCACGCCCCGATCGTGTGGACCACGCTCGAGCTCACGATCTGGGCCGACGGCACTCACGAGGGCAAGCTGACCGGCGCTTCCGGGTTCCCCCGGCACTGGGTGTTCGACGACGCCGGAACGCTCGTCGCCAAGAGCAGCGTGGCCGAGTACAAGAAGTGGATGAGTGATTCGTTCGGCCGCCGCACACCGTGGGGCGACGAGGATTCTCCGGCCCTTGTGACCGAGGTGGAGACCCTCATCGAAAAGGAGCTGCAGGGCGCCATCATGCGGGGCGGGAAGAAGCCCGACATCCGTCGCATCAAGGAGGGCAAGACGCTCGTCGAGCAAGGCTCGGAGAGTGACGAGATGTTCCTGCTGCTGAACGGCGTTCTCGTGGTGGAGGTCGACGGCGAGAAAATCGCCGAGCTCGGGCCGGGCGCCGTGATCGGCGAGCGGGCCGTGCTCGAGGGAGGCAAGCGCACCGCCACGCTTCGAGCCGTGACCGAGTGCAAGGTCGCCGCGGTCAAGGCCGATCACATCGACCGCGAGAAGCTGGCGGAACTGTCCGGCGGACACCGCCGCGAGGAGCAGCGCGGGGAGTGAGAGTTCATCTCTGCGGCGTCAGAGGCTCTACTCCCGCTGTCGGGGTTGAGTTCGCCAGCGTGGGCGGGAACACCTCGTGTGTCGCCGTGGCTCATGACGACGAGGAGGTACCGCGTCTCGTGCTCGATGCCGGGACCGGGTTGCGGGCCGTCTCGAAGTTGCTCGACGGAGCGCCCTTTCGTGGCACGATCCTGCTCGGCCACCTGCACTGGGACCACACGCACGGGTTGCCGTTCTTCCGCTCCGCCGATCGCCCAGACGCCGCGACGCGGTTGCTGCTGCCGGAGCAAGGCGTGCCACCGATCGAGTTGCTGAGCCGCTTCATGTCTCCTCCGGCGTTCCCCATCGACCCGCTCGGCCTACGCGGCGAGTGGTCGTTCGAATCGATCGACGAGGGCGAGCACGCCATCGAGGGTTTCTCGGTGATGGCCCGAGAGATACCGCACAAGGGTGGTCGCACGTTCGGCTACCGGATCAGCGATGGCCACAGGAGCATCGCCTACCTGTCCGACCACGGCCCCGCCGCGGAGATGGGGCCGGGCCCAGATGGTTTCGGTCCCTATCACGAGGCAGCAGTGGACCTGTGCCGCGGCGTGGACCTCTTGATCCACGACGCCCAGCACACCGCGAGTGAACTTCCGGCTCGGGCGAACTTCGGCCATTCCGCCGCCGACTACCCGGTGGCCCTGGCACGACTGTGCGGGGCGGCCCGGGTGTTGTTGTTCCACCACGATCCTGATCGGACGGATTCCGAGGTGGCGGCGATCGAGCGCTCGCTGCAGGGCAACGACGACGTGATCGTCGACGCGGCCCGCGAGGGCGTGACGATCTCGCTCTGACCACCCCAGCCGGTCAAGATACCTGGGTGGCCCCGTTTGCTCCCCGCTCCCTCGACGGGGGCATCGACGAGATCCCGCTCCCCGCGGCGATGACGCTCGGTCGGCTCTGGCTGTGCGGCAAGCACGTGGTCGGTCCGGATCCCCATGCCGCGCTGGCTCGGGTGGGAGCGACCACCGTGGTGTGCCTCAACGAGGTCGAGGAACTGGGCGGTCGTTACCCGGACTACGTCACGTGGTTGCGCCTCCACGACGGGCTCGGCGCGGTCTGGTTCCCGATCCCCGACCTGCACGCTCCACCGCCGGAGCGCGTCGAGCCGTTCGTCGATGTGCTGCTGACGCGCCTCGAGGCGGGCGAGGGATTGCTGGTGCATTGCGGAGCAGGTATCGGCCGAGCGGGGACCACCGCTGTCGCGATTCTTTTGCGTCTCGGCATGGGGCTGAACGGCGCCCTGGACCACGTGCGCAACCATCGGCCGACGGCCGGGCCGGAGGCCGGCGCCCAGTGGCAGCTCGTCACCGACCTCGCGGCGCATGGTCCTGCGGCCCCGTCGTGATCCGTCGTGATCCGTCGTCGCGTTCTGATGCGAATACGAGCTGTGCGACGTGCCCATCTGATCCTGCTCCCATTGGCTGCCGCCACGCTTGGTGGCTCACCCTCCTCGCCCGCCTGTGGCGATGACAGCAGTAGCGGCGGAAGCTCGCCGACAGCGGTGGCTGTCAAGTGGTCCGATTTCAAGATCGAGATGCTGGCCACATTCAAGGCCGGCCCCACTCATTGGACCGCGAAGAACACCGGCCTGCAGGAGCACCAGGTGTCGATCGGCCGCCTGAAGGACGGCGGGCCAGTACCTCGGCCTCTGCTTCATCCCGGCGAACATCGACTGGAGCAAGCCCGTACGCGTCGAAAACAAGGGTCCAGGTACTCACGAGATCGCCATCTACAAGATTGCCGACGGCAAAGCGCTCGCCGATGTGATGGCGTTCCTGACGTCGACCACGGCGCCAACGGGTCCGCCACCCATTGAGCCGTCGGGCGGCGTGGCCGGCATGTCGGTCGGCACGGGCAGCGGCGATGGATATCAAGCTCGCCCCGGGGAACTACGCGTTCCTGTGCTTCTTCACGGATCCAGCACGGGGCTCCGCACTTCCTCGAAGCCCCCTGCGCCTACGATCGGATGACGGAGGGGATTCATGCTGGCTGACATCCTGCGTTACTGGGCGAGGTGGCAGCCCGACGATGTCGCGCGGCACTTCGAGGGCGTTGACACGACGTGGCTGGACGCCGGCCGTCATCGCCGGTCACGGCGGGGCTCCGTTGACCGGCGCGCAGGTGTTGGCGGCGTGCGCCGATCGGCTGGCCGACTTCAAGCTGCCGCGCTACCTCGTCACCCGTGACGAGCCACTGCCGCGCAACATGTCGGGCAAGGTGTTGAAGCGTCAACTCCGTACGGAGTACGCCGACCTTCCGTCGAGCGCCACGCCGATCCGCTAGACGTCGTCGTCGAGGTCGTGGACGAGTTCGTCGAGGGCAACGACGAACCGCTCCAGCAAGTCGGCGAACAGCCGGCGCTCTTCGCGGTCGAAGGTCGCCAGCATCGTGCTCAGCGTGAGGCGGCGTAGCCCGACGATGGCGGTGTGACGCTCACGTCCCGCCGCGGTGGCGGACACCATGACGACACGGCCATCGTCACGATTCGCGGTGCGCTCGGCCAGTCCGGACTTCACCAAGCGTTGTACCGCTCGTGTGGCCGTCGACGGATCGACTCGGAGCGCGTCGGCCAGTTCGCTCATCCGCCACGCATCGCGCTGTACGAGCAGTTCGAGCGTGTCGACCTGACCCGGTTCGAGTGAGTCGTCGCCCGCCCCGAAGAGGTGGTCCCGAAGGGCGCTCATCGCAGCCCCCCGACGCAGTTCTTTCCACGCCACACCGACACGCGAAGCAATCGCCAGCTCGGCCTCGTTGCTGAGGTCGACGCCCTGTTTGGGGCTCTGCACACTCGAGTTCGGCATGACAGTTGCATGGTACAAGCATGAGTGGGACGGCCCCTGATCAGCCGGAAGCGGGTGGTGCCCTACACGGCGGTGTTGCGCATCGTTCCGGTCATGGATGGCTGCGTGGGATCGGCCAGGACACACAGCACGATGCGGTCTTTCGCCTTGCCGTTCCAACCGTCCAGGGTGGGCAGCAGCCACGTCGGGGCGAGTCGCGAGTCGAACGGGCTGATACCGACATACGGCTCGAAGGCCTTGAAGCACGCCAATTCCGCGAACGATTCGAGGGCCACGAGACCGGGAAAGACGTCAGCGACCTGATCGGGGTTGGCGGGATCGCGGTACTCGATCTCGGCGAAGATCTCATGGGTATGGCTCTGGGCGCACTCGATCACCGGAAGCTTGTCGATCTCCGGCGGCAGCGCGTCGTCTACGAGCAGGCATGCCCCGTTGCCCTCGGCGTCTACCCCGACCTCCAAAACCTTCTCTTCCTGGGGTTTCGAGGGATCGCCGGAGTCATCGGAACAGCCCACCGCGCCCAACGTGAGCACGGCGGCGCCGAGCGTGAGGAGAAGCCGGTGGACGCGAATCCCGAGAATCTACAACCCGATCCGATGACCTAACATCACGTTTGATTCATCACGTCCGAGTACGGGGAGGGGGAGTGGTGCTGGAGTTCGTCGACGAGGCACTCGAGGGTCTGCTGCGCGCTGGCGTTCCCCTCGGCGCACAGGATGTCGACGTGTCCTTCGAGGCTCCGGAGAAGGAGTGGAGCGCCAAACTCAATCGCCCGACGATCAATCTCTACCTCTGGGACATGCGCCTGAGCATCGTCCGGGCGCGAACCGGCACGCAGATCGTCGAGCGTGACGGTGTGACCTCCCGGCGACTCGCGCTGCCGCGGATCGAGTTGCGGTACCTGATCACGGTGTGGACCTCCGATCACAACGACGAACGATCGTTGATGGGCGGCCTGCTGAGGACCGTGTTGTCCTATCACGAGATCCCGTTCGAATTCGTGCCGCCCGCATTGCACTCTCTGCCGCTGATGACGATGTCGATGGTTCGTTCCGACGAGCGCCGGGGCGACATCTTCGGTCTGTCCGACCGCTACAAAAACGGGCTCAACATCGTGGTGACGACAGCGATCGAAACCGATGCGATGACCCCGGTCGGCCCGCCGACCGAGTCGCTTGATTTCCGCCTGAATGACCGCGTCAGCGGGGCAACGGATCGGCCGCCGCGTCGAGTGGCTGGCGAAGTGAACGACCCGGCGGCGGTAGGGAGCGCCGTCACCACGGCGCGCGGGAAGGGCACCGTCAATGCCGCTGGCCGTTTCCTAGTTGCCGGCGTGGCCGGTGACGAAGTGGTGTTGCACACGGATCCCCCGCGCGTGGCGGTGGTGCCCGCCGAGGGTGGGATCGTCTTCCCGTGAGCCGATTTTTCACGTGAGCCGATGAGGACCGCACTCGCCACCGAGCACCTCCGAGTGACGCCGGGCGTCCCGACCATCTTCGAGGTCGAGGTCACGAATACGGCGAACGTCATCGACGGTGTCACCGCAGTGATCGACGGTCTCGACCCGGCGTGGGTCCAACTCGTGGAGCCAGTCGTCAGCCTCTTCCCCGAGAGCACCGGCACGATCGTCGCCCGACTCGACCTCCCGAGCAACTGCGTTGCCGGCGACTATCTCATCACGGTCAGGGTGGCGTCGACCATCGACCCCGAGCGTTCGTCGACGCACCAGTTCTGGTTGACCGTCGAGCCGATTACCGGCTGCGATATCCGCGTGCGACCGAGTTCGGTCACGGGCGGAACGAAGACGGAGTTCGCCGCCTTCATCGCCAACACCGGCAATGTCCCTACCCAGGTCGTCGTGCGGGCCGAGGAGGACACGCGGGCGGTGAGTTGTCTCGTCGAACCGCCAGCGATCACGGTGGCGCCGGGCACCATCGAGATGGTGCGGATTGCCGTCAAGGGGCCGCGGCCATGGTTCGGACAATCGGCCTCACGCTCGATCGTGATCACGGCTGCGACACCGACGGAGGAACTTCCCGTCCTCGCCACGTTCACCCAGAAGCCCCGCATCCCGCGGGGGTTGCTGACGTTCGTCATTCTCGCGGGGATCATCGCCCTCTGGGCCTTCATCTTCATTGTCGTGATTGCCGCGCTTCGTTCGGATGCCACCCCGAAGAAGGCCGTTCCGGAACACTTCGAAAATGGCGTCACCGATGTGCCGTTGAAGGCCATCGCCGGTTCGGCTGCTGGGAGCGTGACGGCAGTGTCGACCGAAGAAGGCGTGGCTCGCGTGACGGTCGAGGCGCTGCGCCAGACCGCCGATGGCTCCACGCTGATCGCGTCAGCGGCCACTGGTGACGATGGCTCGTATCTCATCGAGACGCTGCTCCCGGGTTCGTACAAGTTGCGTTTCACCGGCGAGGGCTTCAACGAGATCTGGTACCCGGCCGCCACGAGCGAAGACGCGGCCGAAGTAGTCGCCATCGATCCCCAGGTGGCCAAAGCCGGCCTCGACGTCGCCATCGGCGGCAAGGCCGGCACGTTCCTCGGGTCCATTCTCGCTCCTGAAGGGGCCGGTACCGTCACCATCCGAGTCATTCTCACGATGGTGGTCGAAGGCGCCGTCGAGGGGACCGAGCAGCCGACAGCGGAGATCGAGACCTCAGGCCCGATCGACATCGGGGGTCTGGTGGCGCCGGCGACGTACCGGTTCCTCGTCAAGAGCGACGGCTTTGAGGATCTCGAGTTCGAGGAAAAACTTGGGGCGGGCGAAACGAAGGTCCTGAACACGGTCACGCTCGGCGCCGCCCTCGGATCCATCACCGGTCGGACGGTCGACGGCAACGGCAATCCGCTCGGAGGCGTGCGAGTCGTCGTGAGCAGCGGCGAGTTCGTCAAGGAAGCCACTACCCCAACGGAGGGGCAGGTGGGTGCCTACGTCATCGATGGCCTGGAGACGCCGAACACCTACGTGGTCACGTTCATCGCCGAGGGATTCGCCACCGTCTCGCTCGCGTTGGATCTTCCCGCTGGTGCCACTCCGACTGGCGTGGACGCTCGTCTCACCGGCGGGGTCGGGACCGCGACCGGGACCGTCGTCTCGGTCGACGGCCTGGGGCTCGGTGGTATCAAGATCGCGGTGGCCGGGGGCCTGTTCACGGCGGAGTCCGAGACCCTCACCACCGGCGTGGTCGGGTCGTTCCTGGTCGCTGGCATGCCGACGCCCGGCACGTTCACCCTGACGTTCAGCGCCGACGGCTACCTCCCCGAGACCCGGCTCGTGACGTTCGGCGGACCGGGTACACAAGGTGGTGTGGATGTCGTGTTGCGTCCCTCGACGGGAACGCTGACCGGCACGGTGAGCACCAGCGGCGTCGCATCGAGCGCGGTCGAGGTGAAGCTGCGCAATGGCGTGGACACGCGGGTCACCGAGACGGCCTCGACACCGGCCGGGGCGTACTCCTTCACACAGGTGATGCCCGGCACGTACACCCTCACCTTCACGAAGTCCGGCTACGTCGTGCGGATCCTCCTCGTGAGGGTGGTAGCGGGCGACGCGCTCATCTTCGACGTCGATCTCCCCGCGGTGGCGCCATGAGTTCGCTGTACGTCGATATCCGCCCGTTGTATTTGGACCTCGCGGTAGGGGCCGCCGGGTTGGTGGCCGTGTCGATCACCAACTCGTCATCGACCATCGATGGGTATCGCATTCGCGTCTTCGGTCTCGACCCCGAATGGGTCACCGTGACTCCGGCGCGCGTCGCAGTGTTCCCGGGTGAAACCGTCACCGTCGAGATCGCGCTGTCGCTGCCGACGCTCTTCCCGGCAGGGGCGCGTCAGTTCACGGTTCAGGTCGTCTCGGAAAACGACCCCGACGACTTCTCGCTCGTACAGCTCTCCGCCAACATCGCCAACCAACCGCGGGCCCGGCTCAAGATGGACCCGGTCTCGGTCGTCGGTGGCAAGCGGGCGACGTTCAGCCTCATCGTGTTCAACGACGGAAATGCGCCGATCCACGCCATTCCTGAGGGGGTCGATCCCGAGGAGACGGCCACGTTCGAGTTCGTGCCACCTTCGGTCGACGTCAAGCCCGGCCGGCGCGAGACGGTCGAGGTCCGCGTCGTCGGCAAGCGGCCGTGGCTCGGTGGTCCGAAAGCCAGGGTGCTGTCATTTGCGGTCACGACGCCGCAACGCGTGGAGGCCGTCGCCTCGTTCGTACAGCGCCCGCGCATCAGTCGGTGGCTGTTGTCACTGATGGGCCTCGTCGCTGCGGCAGCTGTCTTTGCCGCGGTGCTGAGCCACTCCTTCGAGGCGGTGGTGGACGAGGCGTCGGTCGACGACGATGTGCTCAACAGGGCGTTGGATCAGGGCGAGGCGGGTGGGGCGAAGGTCCCGCTCAATCCGTTGTCCATCACGGGGATGGTGACCTCGCGGACGTCGGGCGAGGGCATCGCAGGAGTGGAGGCCGACCTCTTCCTCGAGGGCGACATCGCGGTGCCGCTCTTCAAGGCGGCGACGACGGACGACGGCTCGTACGCCTTTGGGCGGCTGGCGGCCGGCACGTATGTGCTCCGGTTCTCCGGTGCGGGTTTCGCCGACATCTGGTACCCCGACGGTGCCGCGCCGGCAGACGCTGGCGTCATCACGCTCACTTCTGACGAACCCGGGGAGTTGGACCCCGTCGAGATCGGTGGCCGCCCGGGGAGCATCAGCGGACTGGTGATCATCGACGACCCGAAGGGGGTGACGGCCACCCTGTTCCTGGAAGGGCAGATCGACGTCGATACGAACGCGGTGGTGCAGAAGGTGAAGGTGGGAGCGGAGGGCGGGTTTGCATTCGAGAACGTGGCGTCGCCCAACACGTACACCCTGCTCGTCGAGAAACCCGGCTACGCACCGGACGTGCGCCAGATCGTGCTGTTGCCAGCCCAAGTGATCACGGGAATCGAGGTGACGCTACGCCAAGGAAACGGCGCCATTCTCGGGCAGGTCACGTCGCCGGGCGGCCCGCTTGGCGGTGTGCTGATCGAGGCAACCGACGGGACGACGAGGATCTCCACTGCCAGCCTCACCGAAGGCGCCCTTGGTACGTTCGTGCTCCGCGGCCTACCGACGCCGGGCACCTACACGGTCACCGTGCGGCGGGCGGGCTTCGTCGGCGCGTCGCGGACGATCACCCTTGGCCAGGCCGAACGAGTGACGGACGTGCTGTTCACCTTGGCGCGCGCTACCGGTACGCTGCGGGGGACGGTCAACCTCGCCGGTGCAGGCCCGCTGGGCGGCGTAAAAGTGACTGTGACGGGTAGTGACGTGGAAATTTCGACCACGACAATCAGCCAGGGGAATGCCATCGGGACGTACCTTCTCGAGGGGTTGCCTATCCCTGCCACGTACACGATCTCGTTCTCGCGCGCCGGCTTGGTCCCACAGGTTCGCCTCCAAGACTTGGATCCGTTCAACGGCACCGCCGACGCCTCGGGCCTCGACGCCACGATGTTTACGGCGACGGCTGTCGTCAAGGGTGTCATCCGTGGTTCGGATGGTCAGCCGGTGGCGCTGGCCGAAGTGGTGCTCAGTGACGGCACCACGACCAGGGTTCTGTCGACTGCCCACACTCCACTCGGCGAGTTCGAGTTCGCCGCCGTGCCTCCTGGGACGTACACGCTCGGGGCCAGCCTCCCGGGCACGACATCGGCGGTCGTCCTCGTCAATGTCTCCGCCGCCGAGATCAAGGAGCTGGACATCCAGCTCGCGCCGCAGGCATCCGTCTTCGGGCTCGTCATGAAGTTCGACATTGGGCTGGCCCAGTTCGTGCCTTTCGAGAACGCCACGGTCCGACTCTTCCGCGCGGGCGATTTCCCCGGCTCTCCCGGGCTCGCATTCAAGGAGTTCACCACTGGCGCCACTGGCGCATACGAGTTCCTCGAACTCGAAGCGCCGGCCGACTTCGTCGTTGCGATCTACGTGAACGACATCAGCTTGAACCCGCTCGAGTCGAGGCTGTTGGTCACCCAACCGAGCTTCGCGCTCAGCCTCGATCCGTTCGAGATCGTCCTGTGAGAGTCAACACCCTCACTCCGGTCGTGCCGGCTGCCCCTGGCGAAACGGCGCGGTGTCGCGTACGAGTCGTCAATGACGGAACAGCGACCACGAGCTACCGGGTGCGCGTCGTGGGCTTCGACGGAGATGGTGTGGCGGTACCGCTCGCCGGGCCGGTCCCTCCCGGGCATGCCACCGACGTCGACGTCGACATCGACGTTCCGGACTCGTGGGCCGTCGGCAACCACACGCTTGCGCTCGAGGTCAGTTCCACCCGCCACGGAGAGCGGTCGCGCCTCACCGACCTGATGCTCTGCGTCGACTCGACCGAGCGAGTCGTGATGACGGTCGAGCCGTCGATGTTGAAGGGTCGCCGCAGCACCCGCTTCCGTCTCTACGTCGACAACCGCGAATCGGAAACGGTCGACCTCCGGTTAGCCGGGAACGGGCCGCAGTTGAGGGTCCGCTTGGACCCCGCAAGGGTCGTCTTGCGACCGGGCGAACGGGCTCGGATCAAAGGTTCGGTGAAGGGAGCAGGGCTGTGGGTACGCGATCCCATTCAGCACGTCGTCACCTTCGAGGCGGCAGGCGGTGCGGTGCCGGTGTATGCCACGGCGGCCTTCCGCCAGCATCCGGTGCTACCGCGTCGGCTGCGCAGCGGTTTCGCCGTCTTTGCGCTGTTGGGCCTGTGGGTCGGAATCGCCGCAGGGGCCGTGCTCTACTTCCGCCACCTCGACAAGAACGAGACCCCGGTGGCCGAGCAAACGGTGACGGAGACCACGACGCCCGGCGTGGCCGAGTCACCATCCGGGGTGCCAGGAGATGCTGGCACCGAGGGCTCCACAGACGGTGCAGCCGAGCCGGGGGCCACGCCAGACGAGGCGGGTGAGGAGGACGGCGCCACAGAGGGTCCGGCCGACCCAAAGCCGACGCTCACGGCCATCGGGGGCAAGGTGAAGGCAGGCAAGACTGGTGACGACGTGGGTGTCATCGTGAAGTTGGCGCCGCGCCAACTGGGCGCAGGAGCGCCACCTGAGGGTACGAAGGTCGTAGGGCTCCGAAAGAACCTGACTGCAACGAAGGTGTGGCCGGCGCGATACGGCCGTTTCCGCGGCGAGGGATTACCGGCCATTCGCCAGACGGAATCCATCGCAGAAGGCGTCTGGGCCTTCCCGGACGTGGCGATCCGCGACACGTACGAGGTCAGCTTCTCCAAGAACGGCTTCGACACGCAATCGTTCATCGTCATCCCGACGGAGGACGGCAAGCCCGTCGAGTTGGAGGTGGACCTCCAACCCGGGAGCGGCAAGGTGGAGGGCACCGTCACCGGACCAGGCGGCCCACTTGGCGATGTCGACATCGTCGTCACGGACGGCACGCTCACGTACACGACCACATCCTCCACGGCGTCAGGCTCGGTCGGTGAGTTCAAGATCGCCGGTGTCAGCACACCGGGCAAGTACACGCTCAGTGCCACGCGGCGGGGTTTCGGCACCGAGGTGCTGCAGATCCCGCTCAGTCCCGGCGAAGACCTGGATCAGGTTCGAGTCACGCTCGTGCCGGGCGTGGGGTCGATCAATGGAACTGTTGCGGGGGGAGGGGTCGACAAGGCCACGGTCACGGCGAGCACAGCGGACATCAGTCGGTCCACGTCGACGCTGACCCAGACACCGGTCGGCTCGTACCACATTCCGCAACTGCCGATTCCCGGTGGCTACACCGTGACAGCGGAGGCTGCCGGGTTCACCACCCAGACCCGGCTGGTGTCCCTCAACGGCAATGTCAGCAGCGTCGACTTCAACCTGGTCAAGACGACCGGCACCATCACGGGGCTGGCGACGAGTGACACCAAGGGTGCGCTCACGGGAGCCGCTGTCACAATCAGTCGTGACGGCCTCGCGTTCAAGACGACTACGGCCGTCTCCCCGGATGCGGGTTCGTTCACGGTCGAGGACCTACCACCCGGCGAGTACGTCGTGGAGATCGCTGATTTCGAGCATGTCCCGGTGTCGCAGATCGTGTCGCTGGCGGCGGGCGAGGTTCGCTCCCTCGGCACGATTCAGCTCACGTACCAGAAGCGGGGTCTGCTGGCGCAGACGGGTGAACTCGAAATCAGCCTCTTCGATACTGCCAACGCCGAGGTCAAGGGGGCCACGGTGACGATGGTCGACGTCACGGACGGCACCGTCTTCAAATCGATCACGGATACCGACAAGGAAAACTCGACGTTCCGGTTCTCCCCCGTCGATGTTGGGACCTACTCGGTGGAGGTGGAGCGCGACGGGTATCAGAGTGCCACCCAGCGTGTGTCCATCGGCCTCGGTACGGAGACCCGCCAGTTCAACCTCCTACGCCTCGGTCGCGCCACCGGCACGGTCGTCGACTCGTTGACCGGCGAAGTGCTGTCGGGCTACCAGGTCACGATCAAGCGGGTCCTTCCCAACGGAACCACGCTGGTCGTGCACGGGCCGCTCGGGCCCACGGACGACCCTCTGCGGGGCTGGGAGTGGCAGACCAGCCCGAACTCGCTCGTGCCCGGCACGTACCGGGTCGAGATCGTGGCGCCCCAGGGATATGCCGTCGCCGGCGATCAGGTCATCGACCCGGAAGCCTCGCCACGGCTCCTGACCTTCATCGTGCCAGCGGAGGAGGAGGGGCAGATCACCACCTCCCCGGTGGCCGCTGACCCGTATCCGAAGTTGAGCGGTCGACTCTTCATCCCGACGTTCGCCGGTGCAACCCAGGTGGGCTTCGGAGAGGTGGGGGCCGCGCCCACTGTCGAACTCCGCTGCCCCATCCCGGACACCTCCGACTTCACACCGTGGATCCCTGCGACGTCGCTCGACGACAACGTCGCACCGTTCCCCGGCATCGACGGGTACACGTTCTCCCGTGACGAGCTTTGGCAGACTGCCAATGGTCTCGGTGCGTGCACCCTTCGGGTATCCCTCGCCGGGTTCCAGACGGTCACAGTTCCTCTCGCCACGCCCCTGGCTCCCAGCGATGGTTTGACGTCGTCCGACCAGTTCGTGAGCGTGGCGCTACTCGGGGATCTGGACTCGCTCGGCGGCATGGTGTACTGGCTCGACCGAGGTGTTGCCGGTGTCAATCCGGTGTACCTCGACCTCGTGGAGATCTCGACCGTGACGCCGGTCATCACCGACTTTGCGGCCGGTGAGGGCGGCACTGTCGATACCGCTCCGACACCGATCTTCGCCACCGAACCGTTGTCGAGTTCGAGCGACGACGGGGTGTGGATTCTGGCGGGGCAGGTCTTCGGTCAGACGACGTACCGCTTCGTCCACCCGCAGACGAACACCGGCACGCTCACGGTCAAGATTGATGAGCAGGGCCGGACGGTCAGCGCCCTCGGGTCGCTCACGCTCGTCCCCAACCCGCAGGTGGAGTTGAACCCGCTCGACACCTTGGATCCCGTCGATGTCGAACTGCTGGCGTTACCCGGTTCGCTCACCGGGCAAGTGACCCTCCTCACTACGGACCTGACGCACACCCCGAACTTCGCTGGGGTGGGTATCGCGGCGACCGGACCCGGCGGGGCGGGAACGGTCGTGCAGCCCACAACACCTGACGGATCGTTCACCGTGAACCCCGCGGCGGCTGGCATGTGGCAGGTTGCGTTCACCGAGCCGGACCACTTCTCGAGGCTCGATGGCGCGGAGTCCCCCGTGCAGCACTTCGTTAATCCTGTCGCTCCCCCCGCGAGTGGCTTCGACACCACGTTCTACGAACTCGGTGATATCTCCGTCATCGTGACGGATAGCGCTGGCGGGACGATCGTTCCGCTCACCCCGATCGAGGTCGACGTCGACCACACTGACGGTGGCGCCGTCGGCGAACCGGGCTCCTCCACTTCCACCGTGAACGTCGCTGGCACGCTCGCCTTTTTCCCTGATCAGAGGGTCAACAGCACCACCCCGCTCACCACAAAAACCCGCTACACGGTGAGCACGACCGTTCCTGGCTACGACAACGCGAAGGCCGAAGTCACCATCACGGACGCGTCGGGCACGGCTGTGCCGTTCGATGGATCGACGGGTATCCCGGTTGATCTGCGTGCTGGCACGCACGCTGTCGTCGAGATCAAGCTGCCCAAGCAGGGCTCCATCATCGGATCAGTGCGGGGCCAGGTCGGGGCGAACTCTGAAGCGCTCGGTGAAGGCTCAGGTGTGGTGGTCACCGCCACTCGCGTGTTCGCTCCCGATCAGAGCGCGGTGAGCGGTGAGCCCGCCATCACGGCCACGCTCTCAGGCGGGACGTTCAGCGTGGGTGGCCTCCCCGGCTACTACCGGATCGACATCACCCACCCGTCGTTCGAGACCACTCCGCTCACGGTGCCCACCCCGGACTTCAACACGGCATACCTGATGACCAACACGATCGACAACCCGCTCGATGCTCCGTTCCTGCTGGCGGTTAGGCGGGGAGCGCTCGACGTGAGGGCGG
>JBKJJS010000076.1:0-6500 GCA_046597895.1 Ilumatobacteraceae bacterium | reverse complement strand
AGCACATCGACGTAGAAGCGAATGGCGTCGTCGTAGTCGTCGACGATGACTGTCACGAGTTCGAGATGCGTCACTCGGGTCCGCGGTCCTGCCAGGTACAGATACATGCCTCGTTGCCGTCGGCATCCGCGAGGACCCACCACGAGGGGGCGAAGCGGTCTGTGACAAGGATGCCGCCCGCGGCAAGCACAGCGGCGACGCGTGCGGCGGCGGCGTCGTGAGCAACCGACACATCGAGGTGGAACCGGTCACGGTCGGTACGTGGCTCGTCCATCTGCTGGAACCACATCGGCGGGCCACTCCGCAGCGGGTCGACGAGTGAGCCGCCGACCTCGAGGTAGCCGAGTACCGCGGCCCAGAACGGGCGAATGCGGGCGGCGTCCATGGTGTCAATGGCGATCTCGACGACCTGTGGCACCATCGGTTCAGAGCGAGCACCGGACGCGGCGGCGATCGTCGAGATCTGCCTGGCAAGGTCGCTGTCAAGCGTGGTCAAGCCGCCCGTGGCATGCGTCGTGAGCACGACGCGGACACGATCCGGATATCGGACGTCGATGTCGGGATGGTGCTCGACCGCTTCGGCGGCAGAGGAAATGGTCGACACGAGCGATGCCGCCGCTGGGAACGAGCCGGCACGGAAGTCGGCACGGATGGCGCCGAGCCCGTAGCGCCAGTCACCGAGACCGTCGAGCGTGGCGAACTCCTCGGGCGTGAGCGCGGTATACCCCATGCCTGCCAGTCAACCAGTCGTGACGGTCGACTATGTGCCGTATCCGTACCCGAGATCCGGGGCCGTCAGCAGGGGCAGGAACGGGATGCCACGCTCGGCCGCCATGGCCCCGCACGTACCGCCACGGTCCACGATCACCACGATGGCCACGACCGTTGCGCCGAACGCCGTCACCACATCGACCGCCTCCATGATCGAGGTACCGCGGGTCACGGTGTCCTCCGTGACGACGACGCGGTCGCCGGGCACGAGCGCCCCCGCGATACGGCCCGTGACACCGTGGTCCTTGGCCTCCTTGCGCACGCTGAAGCTGCGCAGAGGACGACCCCGCGTTGCCGCGATGGCGGCGATACCGAAGGCGACAGGATCGGCCCCCATGGTGAGCCCACCGATCGCGGTGGCATCGGTGGGTATCACCGCGAGCGCGGCGTCGGCAACGAGCACGATGCCTTCGGGCCGGCAGGCCGTCTGTTTCGTGTCGAGGAACCAGGTACTCGTGGCGCCGGACTTGAGTGTGAACTCGCCCGTCTTCACCGAATGTGCGAGCACGTGGTCCCGCAGCGCGCTGGAGGTCACAAGATCCATGGTGGACCGACGGTAGTCGTCGGCCCGTCCCGTAACCTCGGCGCGATGGACATCGGCGCCGTACGCATCTTCACCGAACCCCAACAGGGAGCGAGTTACGACGACCTGCTTGCGATGGCCCTCCACGCCGAGAGACTCGGCTTCGGAGGTTTCTTCCGGTCCGATCACTACCTGAAGATGGGTGGAGTGTCCGGTCGACCGGGCCCGACGGATGCGCTCATCACGCTCGCCGGTCTGGCTCGCGACACGTCCACGATCCGGCTCGGGACGCTCGTGTCCTCCGCCACGTTCCGCCATGCCGGCGTCCTCGCCATCAGCGTCGCCCAGATCGATCAGATGAGCGGTGGTCGCGTCGAACTCGGCCTTGGTGCTGGGTGGTATGACCAGGAGCACGCCGCCAACGGCATCCCGTTCCCTGGTCTCGGCCGCCGATTCGACGTGCTCGAGGACCAGTTGGCCGTCATCAC
Organism: Ilumatobacteraceae bacterium; assembly: GCA_046597895.1. Lineage (GTDB taxonomy): Bacteria > Actinomycetota > Acidimicrobiia > Acidimicrobiales > Ilumatobacteraceae > WLJO01. Next base: position 4,718 of record JBKJJS010000076.1, on the reverse strand, counting down.
CGGCATGTGGGCAACTCCGGACGGCGGGCTGTTCAACTACGAGGGCCGGACGCTCTCCGTGGTCGACTCCCCGGGCCTCCCGAAGCCCGCTCAACGCCCCCACCCACCGATCATCGTCGGCGGGCAGGGCCTGAAGCGCACGCCGAACCTGGCGGCACGGTACGCCGACGAGTTCAACCGGGCCTTCGCTCCCGTCGAGAACTTCGTCATGCTGTGCGGGCGGGTGCGGACGGCGTGTGAGGAGATCGGGCGCGACCCGGCATCCCTCGTGTATTCGGTCGCCCAGACCACGGCTGTCGGTTCCACCGAGGCCGAGTTCCGCCGGCGGGCCGAGGCCATCGGTCGCGAACCCGACGAGATCAGGGTAAATGGCGCCGCCGGAACCTTTGCCGAGGCCGCCGATCGGATTCGACAGTACGTCGACGCCGGCGCTCAACGCATCTATCTCCAGATCCTCGATCTGCACGACCTCGACCATCTCGATCTGATCGCCAGCGAAATAGTTCCGCTGTTGAATTGAAATTGACGTCCGCGCGGTATTGAATCTCTGTCCATGGCATCAAAGCGCGGGCCCAAGAGCCCCATGACTGACGAACACAAGAGCGCACTCGCCGTCGGGCGATCCGAGGGCAAAGCAGTGCGGGAGTATCTCGAAGCGCTACGCGCCAACAAACCCAAGCGGGGCCGCAAGCGCACGCCCGACTCCATTGCCAAGCGGCTCAGCGCCATCGCGGAAGAACTCGCAGGAGCGGACGCAATGACGGAGTTGCGGCTCGTCCAAGAGCAGATGGATCTCAAGGCCGAAGTGGCCGGCATGGGCGAGACCGTCGATATCAGCGCGCTCGAGCGAGATTTTGCCAGCGTGGTCAAGTCCTATAGCGAGCGCCAGGGCATCTCCTACGCAGCGTGGCGCAAGGTCGGCGTCGAGGCATCGTTGCTCAAGGACGCCGGCATCGGTCGCGCCGACTGACCGCCGGCTAGGACACTGCAGCGAGGGCGTCGAACGTGACGCCGATGTGGCGCAACGAGTACGGCAGGTCGAACGCTCCGTCGAGCACGGAGGGTTCGACTGCCACTCGTTCGTCGGAGTCGAGAAGCTCACGGAAGCTGCGTTGTTCGTCCCATGCCCTCATGGCGAGTTCCTGTACCACTCGATAGGCGTTGTCGCGGGTCATTCCTGCCTGCACCAGGGCCAACAACACCGGCTGACTGAATACCAATCCGTGGCTCGACCACAGATTCGAGAGCATCCGTTCGGGGAAGACCTGCAGCCCTCTGAGGAGCCTCGAACACCGCCGTAGGACGTAGTACGCGAGCTGCGCCGAATCGGGCAGGATCACCCGTTCGACCGAGGAATGCGAGATATCCCGCTCATGCCATAACGCCACGTCCTGAAGGCCGGCGAGTAGGTTCGACCGGAGCACGCGCGCCAGTCCAGACAAGGTTTCCGACGAGATCGGGTTGCGTTTGTGGGGCATTGCCGATGAACCCTTCTGGCCCACCTTGAACCCTTCCTGTACCTCGCGAACCTCGGTGCGTTGCAGATGCCGGAGTTCGACGGCCACCAATTCCACCGTGGCGCCGACCGCAGCGCACGCCCAGAGGAATTCGGCATGGCGATCGCGGGCAAGAACCTGGGTCGACGGCACCGGTGTGAGCCCCAGCGCCGCGCCGACATGGCGCTCGACCGCTGGATCGATGTTGGAGTACGTGCCAACGGCGCCCGACAGCTTGCACACCCCGATGGTCTCACGAGCCTGGCGAAGTCGACTCCGATCCCGGTCGGCCTGTAGGCACCACAGCGCCACTTTCGCGCCGAACGTGGTCGGCTCGGCGTGAATGCCGTGTGTGCGCCCGATCATTACGGTGTCGCGGTGGGCCAGCGCCAGCGCCTTGAGCGTGGCCACGAACTCATCCGACGCTGCCAGCATCAGATCGCAGGCATCTCGCAACATCCACGCGAGTGCCGTATCGACCACGTCAGTGGACGTGAGCCCGTAGTGGATCCACGCACCATCAGGCGCGCCGATCGACTCCTGCACGATGTCCACGAAGGCGGCTACATCGTGATCGGTGATCTGCTCGCGAGCAAGCACACGCACGACGAAGCCAGCGTCGATCACAGGCGCGCGGTCGCGACACGCCACCGCAGCGACTGTCGGTGCGACACCGAGCGTGGCTTGGGCATCAGTCGCCAGCAACTCCACTTCGAGCCACTTGGAGAACTTGGCGATGTCGTCGAACACCGCGGTCATCTCCGGTGTGCTGTACCGGGGGATCACGAGCGTTGCACCACGGCGTCGCGGTCGGCCCCGACTCCCACGTATCGGACCGGAACACCCACCTCACGCTCAACGAGTTCCACGAAGGCCCGAGCGCGGTCCGGCAGGTCTTGTACTTCGCGGACCGCTTCCAGCGATGTCTGCCAACCGGGTAGCTCGGCGTACACGGGTTCCGCCTCCGCGAGCACGACGAGGCGATCCGGGTACTCCGCCAGCCGACGGCCCCCCACCCGATACTCGGTACACACGCGAACGGTCTCGAACGTGTCGAGGATGTCGAGCTTCGTCAGGGCCAACTCGGTGAGGCTGTTGAGCCGCACGGCCTGGCGCAACATCACGACATCGAGCCAGCCCGTGCGCCGCCGGCGACCGGTCACCGTGCCGAACTCCCGGCCGATGTCGACGAGGCGGTCGCCCAGCTCGCCGATGAGCTCGGTGGGGAACGGCCCGGCCCCGACCCGGGTCGTGTATGCCTTCGAGATCCCGACGATCCGTCCGAGATCGCGGGGCCCGAGGCCGGTCCCCGTGCAGGCGCCACCGGCCGTGGGGTTCGACGACGTCACGTACGGGTATGTGCCGTGGTCAAGATCGAGGAACGTCGCCTGGGCCCCTTCGAGCAGCAGGTGGTGACCGAGCGCCAACGCATCGTGGAGCAGCGCCACGGTGTTCGTCACGTATGGGACGATGCGGTCCGCCACCTCGCCGGCGTACTGCTCCACGATGGCGTCGACATCGAGCGGCTCGCCGCCGAGGTGTTGGATCTGCTCACTCTCGAGCGTGGCCATCTGAGCGATCTGCTCACGGAAGCGGGACCGGTCGAGGAGATCACCGACACGAAACCCGACACGGCGTGCCTTATCGGCATAGGCCGGACCGATGCCCTTCAACGTCGTGCCGATCTTGTCGTCGCCTCTGCGTGCTTCGCTGATCCGGTCGTGAGCGAAGTGCCACGGCATGATCAGGTGGGCCTGACTGCTGACCTTCAGACGCGAGCAGTCGACGCCCCTGGCCGACAGACGGCCGATCTCGTCGAGCAGCGTGATCGGGTCGACGACGACCCCGTTGGCGATCACCGGTGTCACATGGTCGTACAGCACACCGGACGGCACGAGTTGCAGCGCATAGCGTTCACCGTCCACCACGATGGTGTGACCGGCGTTGTGCCCCCCCTGGTAGCGCACGACATAGTCGTGTTCCTTGGAGAGCAGGTCGATGACCTTGGCCTTGCCCTCATCTCCCCATTGACTACCTACGACGACGGTGACCGGCACGTGCGGGGAGCCTACCGACTGCACCGCCGCCCGCCCGCAGCCGGGGCAGACCCAGCGCCGTGTGTGCGGGCCGTCGGATAGCGTGACACGGACCGGCTTCCCCACGGCTCGACCTCGCAAGGAATTCACGTGGTGCGCAAGGAGTTGGAGCGGGCTGGTGGAAGCCGTGCTGGGGGATGACGCTCGGGCGGCGTTGGCGGCCTATCGGGATCTGGCCGACCGCCAGCTCCCGTGGCTGGAACAGCGGGTCGTGGCGCTCGCTCGGCGCGATGGGCTCAACTGGACCGACATAGGCCGAGCGATGGGGCGGAGCCGTCAGGCAGTCCGGCAACGATTCGCCGCCGTGATCGCGCGGCCGGCGCCTGGGCCGCGCGAGACGGCATTCGAGCGGGCGTTGCGCCAGCAGAACGAGGCCTACGAGAGATTCAGGAACCCACGGGCCGAGGAAGAGGACCCCGTGGGGTGGTAGCGCTCAGGCTGCCGTGACGGCGATGGCGAAGTCGCCGTCGGCCACGTCGACCGTGATGGTGTCGCCATCAGTGGCTTTGCCTTCGAGGATCACATTGGCGAGTCGGTCCCCGAGCTGGCGCTGGATGACCCGCTTGAGAGGACGAGCGCCGAACGCGGGGTCGTACCCGTCGCGTGCCAGCTTCGCCATCGCCTCCTCGGTCACGACCAGGACGACGCGTCGTGTGGCAAGCCGAGCCTTGAGATGGCCGAGTTGGATACGCACGATCGGCTTGAGGTCATCCTCGGTGAGTGACCGGAAGCGGATGATCTCATCGACCCGGTTGATGAACTCTGGCTTGAAGAAGCTCAGCGGATCGCCCTGCAGGTTGGACGTCATGATGAACACAGCATTCGTGAAGTCCACCGTGCGACCCTGACCGTCGGTGAGACGCCCATCGTCGAGGACTTGCAGCAGGACGTTGAACACGTCGGGATGGGCCTTTTCGATCTCGTCGAGCAGGACGACGCAGTATGGACGGCGACGCACGGCCTCCGAGAGTTGGCCACCCTCGTCGTAGCCGACGTACCCGGGAGGGGCGCCGATCAGGCGGGACACCGAGTGCTTCTCCATGTACTCGCCCATGTCGATGCGGACCATGGCCCGCTCGTCGTCGAAAAGGTACTCGGCGAGCGCCTTGGCCAGCTCGGTCTTGCC
>JBKJJS010000380.1:0-4232 GCA_046597895.1 Ilumatobacteraceae bacterium | reverse complement strand
GATCGACGTCATCCATTCCCGGTACATCGTCGGCCTGACACGAAGAACAGAATGAGGTCCTGGGCAACGAAGGTGCCGGCCATGCCCGTCTGCAGGACGAGCATCAGCGACATGAAGGCCTTGGGGTTCCCCGGTGAAGGAATGTGGTTCCACGAGTAGACGATCACGAGCAGCGTGATGACCATCGACAGGCTGTACAGCGGCAAGCTGATGCCATCCAGGCCGACGATGTACCGGGAATGGATGACGTCGATCCACTTCGTGTTCGCGGCGAATTGGAGCTTCTCAGCCTGGTCGTAGTCGAACTTCACCATGGTGTAGACGCCGACACCGAGTGTGGCCAGCGCCGTCAACACGGCGACGAGCTTCACCGTGTAGTCGTCACCTTTCGGGATGAACATCATGACCAGGACACCAGCGAGGGGCAGGAATACCCCGACGCTCAGCACCCAGTTCTGATCAGTCAACATCTCGGTCTGCTCCCTAGCTGTTCACGAGGACGAGGATGAGGGCAGCCAAGGCGGCGGCGCCGAAAAGTAGCGCGCCGTACTGACTGACCTTGCCGGATTGGGTGGGCCGCAATGCCGAACCGGTGCCGCGCGCCGCGGCGCCCGACCCGTTCACCACGCCGTCGACCACGCCCTGGTCGACGTACTTGTATGTGATCTCACCGATCTTGCGTCCGGTGCGACCCGCACCGTTAACGACACCGTCGATGAGGTGCTGGTTGATCCAGTTCATCGCCCGCGCCATGGGGTGGGCGATGCCCCGGACGATCACGTTCTCGTACAGCGCGTCGAGGTAGTACTTGTTCCAGAGGAACGCGTACCCACCGCGGGCCAGCCTGCTGCGTTCGGTGAGCCCGACGAGCTTGCGGTGCTTCTTCCCATAGAACTGCAGGCACACGAACGCGCTCACGGCAAACCCGGCGAGCACGAGCAACATGGACGGCACGGCCTTGATCCACTTGAACTTATGGTGGACGATGCCGGGGGCGATGCACGTGGTGCCCTCCTCCGGTACGAAGCCGGGAGTGCCGCACTTCCCGGTGAGGTGGCCTTCGTCGATGCGCCCACCGGGATAGCCCTCGGTCTCGTAGCCTTCTTCTGCACCCTCGGTAGCCGCCGCGCCACCTTCGCCCTCGCCTTCGCCTTCGCCTTCGCCCTCGGAACGCGGCACGACAAGGGACGACACGCGGCTCGGGCCCTCGCCCGTGCCTTCCACGACGAGTTCGACCGGCGCACCCTTCGGCTCCACCCACTCCTCGAAGCTGTGCCACTTGAACGGGGCGGCGTTGAGATACCCCGCGACGACGGCCAGCGTGGCCAGGATGATGAGCGGCGCCTTGATCAGCCAGGGTGACTCGTGTGGTCCCGCTGGGGCGTGGTGGTCGTCATGGGCTCCGACATGCGCGGCGGCAGGGACAACGGCGTGAGCGTCGTCCACTTCGCCCGGGGAATGAGCATCGGCGTGGTCGTCGTGGTGGATACCGGCCGCCGCCCCCCTCGGCTCCCCGAAGAACGTGAGGTAGGTCGCCCGCGTCATGTACGCCGCCGTCATGAACGCTCCGACGAGGCCGACGATCATGAACACCGTGTAGCCGTTCCCGCCGGCGTAGTCGATGATCTCGTCCTTCGAGAAGAAACCGGAGAAGAACGGCACGCCGGCCAACGCCAATGAGGACAACACCCAACACGCGAACGTGACCGGCATCTTCTTGCGCAACCCGCCCATGTCGCGCTTCATCTCGAAGGAGTGGTGGGAACCGCTGTGGGCTACCGACCCTGCACAGAGGAACAGGCAGCACTTGAAGAAGGCGTGCGTCCAGATGTGGAACACGGCGGGCGTCCAGGCCCCGATCCCCAAACCCATCATCATGTAACCGAGTTGGCTCACGGTGGAGTACGCCAGCACCTTCTTGATGTCCGTCTGCACGAACGCCAGCACCGCGGCGATGATGATGGTGATCCCACCGATCACGGCGATGAGGTTGACGCCGCTGTCCAGAATGTCCAGTCCCTCGAAGAACACCGGGTAGAGCCGGGCGACGAGGAACACGCCAGCCACCACCATGGTGGAGGAGTGGAGTAGCGCCGACACCGGCGTCGGGCCAGCCATGGCATCGGGTAACCAGGTGTGCAGCGGGAACTGACCGCTCTTGCCGATGGCGGCGATGAACAACGCCACGGCGCCCACGGTGAGCACGGTCTTGTACTGAGGGTCGCCGGCGAGTGCCCAGCGGGAGATGCCCTCGATGCTGAAGCCGGAGTACTGGTCCCGCAACCCGTTGGCATCGATCCACTTCTGGGCGCTGAGCCCGACGACGGCGGTACCCACGAGGAGGCCGACGTCGCCTACTCGAACGGTGAAGAACGCCTTCAACGCCGCCCTCGCGTTGGCCTCCTCCTCCCACCAGTGCCCGATGAGGAGGAATGAGCAAAGACCCATGATCTCCCAGCCGAGAATGAGCTGGATCATGTTCTCCGCACAGACCATCACGAGCATGCCGGCCGAGAACAACGTGAGAGAAGCAAAGAAGTGCGTGTAGCGCCGGTCGCCCCGCAGGTACTCGAGGGAGTAGATCTGGACCAGCGTGGAGATGAACGCCACGAGCAACAGGGCCATGATCGTGAGACCGTCGACCTGCTGGCCGATTCCGATCTCGATCCCACCGGCCTGCCACCACACCCAACTCTTACGAATGGGGGCGGCGAATTCCTCGTGGTCGTGCGTGTACTGGATCCACTGCATCGCCGCACCGGCCGCCAGCACGAGCGACGTCGTCATCGACGCGATGCCGATCATGCTGCCGCCGCCCGGGACGGTGATGGGCCCGAGCCTGACCTCCGGCATCCGTTTGCCGAAGAAGAGGATGAGCGCGAACCCGATGGCGGGAATGAGCGGGATCAGATAGGCGTGATCCAGGAACCAGCCGGGTGAGGAGGCGGCGAACACGTCAGCCCTTCATCTCGGAGAGTTCGTCGAGCGAAATGGATCGCCGGTTGCGGTAGACCAGGATGATCATGGCGAGTCCTACGCCGACCTCGGCTGCGGCCACCGCGATGATGTAGAGCGCGAACGTGTGCCCCGCCGGGTCTCCGCCATTGCGGAGCGCGAACACCAGGATGTTGATGTTCACCGAGTTGAGGATGAGTTCGACGGACATCAACACGAGCACGGCGTTCTTGCGGGCGATGACGCCGTACACGCCGATCGAGAAGAGGATGGCGCCCAGCAGGAGGAACTGGTTGATCAACATCGGTCAGTCCTTCCTGGCCAACACGATGGCTCCGACGAGCACGGCCAGAAGGACGAACGAGAGGGCCCAGAACGGGATGAGGTACGGCGAGAAGATGGAATCGCTGATCTGAAGGGTGTTGACCTGAGGGACGTCCTTCGGGTCGTTGATGAGCTTGTCGTCCCCGAACGTATCGACAAGTGCATACGTGAGCGTGCCGAGCAGCAGCACGGCCACCGGGATACCCATCGCCCAGTTCTTGTTATTGAGGTCGATGGCCTTGCCGAGCTGTGCCCGAGTGAGCATGGTGCCGAACAGGAATAGCACCGTGACCGCGCCGATGTAGACGAGCACCTGGGTGATGGCCACGAACTCAGCCGACAGGATGAGGTACTGGGCGGCTGCCCCGCTGAGTACGACCACGAGCCACAGCGCGGCGTGGACCACGTTCTTGGTGGTGACGACGCGCAGGGCGCCGACGATCATCAGCAACGCCACGATGCCGAACGCGATGTTCTGGGCGACCAGCCCGTCGGCGGCGAACATCACTTCTTGCCCTTCTTGTCGGCGCCGGCTTCCAGCTCGGGCGCCTCGGGGACGGTTTCCATCCACTCACCGAGCTTCACCTTGTCGTGGAGCAGGTCGGCAATGCGGGGCTCGGAGTACTCGAACTCCGGGCTCCAGAAGAGGGCGTCGAACGGGCACACGTCGACGCAGATGCCGCAGTACATGCAGAGCGCATAGTCGATGTCGAAGCGGTCGAGCGCGTTGACGGTGCGCTCCTTGCCGCCGGGGCGACGGGGCGGGGCCTTGGTCTTGTGACCCTCGATGTAGATGCACCAGTCGGGGCAGCTGCGCGAGCAGAGCATGCACACCGTGCAGTTCTCCGACTTGAGGGCGATCACGCCACGGGCCCGGGGCGCGGGTGTCTCCTTGACGTGGGGGTACTGCACGGTGGCTGCACCCTTTGCCGGCGACGGCGCCTGGGCGAAGC
>JBKJJS010000290.1:0-32586 GCA_046597895.1 Ilumatobacteraceae bacterium | reverse complement strand
CGGCGATCGTGAGGCGCAGGCTCCGCGCGAGATCGCTCAACTCATGGTGCACGCGGGCGAGATCGTCGGCCGCACTCTTCACCTCTCCCGCCGCGCCGACGACCGCAGTCGCCGTGTCCGCGTGTCGAAGCTCCGCGGCGATCAGCGCGGTGGCCGCGGCGGCGACATCCGGGTCCGCATCGGCCGCTACATCGGGGTGGGTGGACCGTGGCCGACTCAGCAGCAACACGATCACGGCGACGACCGCGGCGAGGGCGGCGACGACCGGCGCGTTCAGCACGACCGCTACCGGGGCGAGGACGCCAACGGCGGCGGCTGGCGTCCACCATGGCCACCCCCGACCTGGCCTCAAGGCCGACCTCACCGCGGTGCGATGGGCGAGCTGCCACTCCTGCGGCGTGCGCCCCTGGATCCAGCGCTCCCACGCCGCCTCGGCGGTGTCGAGTTCCTGGCGCGCCCGACGCTCGGCAGCCTCACTGTCCTCGTGCATCCGCCGACGCTGATCGCCGGTCGCGATCGCCGACCGCCACGTGCCAACGGCCTGGGCGAGATCTGCCCGCGGCTGCGCGTCCATGAGCGCGGCGAGCACGCCCGCACGATCGGCGCCCCCAGCGGACCCGAGAGCAGCGTCAGCCCGATGCGTGCTGTTTGCGAGCGCAGCCCGCCACCGCACTTCGTCGTCCACTGCCTTCGCCGCTGCGTCGTCCGCTTGACCGAGGAGGGTCGACAACCGGCTGACCTCGGCCAGCACCGCGTCCGTGATGACGATGCCGGCCACAGACTCCTCGTGCATACCCGACTCGTGCATACCCGACTCGTGCCGCGCCGCCGCCAGTCGAGCCTCGGCTTCGAGGCACGCCTGCTCGCTCCGGCGAGCCGACGCGGCGGCACGTTCGACCCCGTCCGGATCGGCGGCCAGCGCCACCCACTCGGCCGGCACCAGCTCCAGCGCCGCGAGCGTGGCCTCGTCATCCGCGGCCTGGGCGCGCAACTCGACCGTGCCGAGGACTGTCGCGATTGCTCCCCTCCGCCGTGCGACTCCCTGCTGACGCTCGTGAACCGCCCGGCGCCGGCGCTCGCCCTGCTCGATCTCGACTACGACGGCGGCGTACTCATCGGCGTTCCTCGACGCCGCGGCGATCTGCTGCTCGACGATCTGGACCCTCCCCCGGCACCGCAGAACGGAGTCGCTTTCGGCCGCCTTGGCGGTGGTGAGCTTGCGCGCTTCTTCGGTCAGTTGCTGCACGAGCGACCGCGGGTCGATCCGGCTGCCGAGCGCGGCCAGCGCCACCCGAGACAGATGCTGCTCGACCCCTGTGCCATCGTGGAGGTCGTGACCGGACAGCCGGTAGACGGCGGCCAGCACCTGATCGTCCACCCCGCCGAGCCGCTGTCTCCACTGAGCGGCGGTGAGCGTGTCACCCATGCTGACCGAAAGACCGCCGATGTTCGGTGTCCCGGCTTTCAGCACCTTGAAGCGCCCCGTGGCCTCGAACCGATCGGCGCCGAGATGCCCGTTGAGCACCCCACCGATGGTGTCGCCCGCCGCTCCGAATCGCTGGGCGTCGACCGCCGACCCACGGGGCCCGGCGAGCAGCCAGGCGATCAACTCCGCCACGGTCGACTTCCCCGTCTCGTTCTGGCCGTGGACGACCACGAATTGGTCCGATGGCAGCACTAGCCGGCGGTGTGACCACCCCCCGAACTGCTCGACTTCGAGCGACGCGATGGAGAGGCGATCCATCACGAACGCTCCACCAGTTGTTCGATGAACAGTTGCTCGATCTCGTCGAGGAGGCGTCGGTAGAGCAGCGGATCGGACCGTGCGGCCGAGGTGAGAATGGCCTTCGTCGCGCTGTCGAGCGACCCGACCGAGGCTGCCACCACGGCGGCGATTTCATCGTCCGATGTGGCTCGTTGGGCGTCGAGACGTTCCAGCAGGGCGGCGAGAAGGTCGCGGCGGGCGACGAGTTGGGAACGTTCCACCGCGGGGCGGGTGGCGACCTCGACCCTCAAGAACTCGCCGTCGCCCAGTACCGCTCCACCGTGCTCACGAACGAGTTCGAGCAGCTTCACTCGTTCCTCCACCAACGTGTCGTGAGCGGCGCTGGCCCCTGACAGGCGGAGGCGGAGGAGCACTGGACGGGACTCGGCCGACTCAACCTCATGTGCGGCGCGTGTCTCGATGAGCTCGAGCACCTCGGCGATGTCGTGGGCGGCCGAGACATCGACATCGGCCCGCACGAACCGAATGGCGTCGCACGCCACGAACCGGGGCTCGCCCACCCCCAACTCCGTCATCGGGACTACGAGCGCTCCCTTCGGGCCACACTCGGCGGGCTTGGCGCTGCGCCCTTGCAGGTTCCCGGGGTAGGCCCACCATCGCCCGGCCGCCAGCGGCATCACCGTCCGAAGGTGGATGTGCCCGAGCGCCCAATACGCCACCGGAGCAGCGCGCAGGTCCTCGACACTGCAGGGCGCGTACGGATCGTGGCCGATCGTGCCCTCGACATTGGCATGGAGGATGCCGACGCACGGCACGCCCGCAGCATCGATCACGGCGAACCGTTGGGCGAGGTTCGCTCGTTCGTGAGCGGTCGAGAAACTCACTCCGGCGACGGCGACCTCACCACCGCCGGAGGACTGGACCAGGTGAACCTGCACATCCCCCGGGCCGAAGACGGTGACGTTCGCCGGTAGGGCGGCGGCGGGTCGATATGACGCCGCTGGCGGATCGTGGTTGCCGTGGGCGATGAACACGCGGATGCCGGCCTCGTCGAGTTCGCGAAGGCCCTTCGCCAACCGGACCTGGGCGCGGACCTCGCGATTGGCGTCGTCGTAGACATCTCCGGCGAGCACAATGACGTCGACGCGTTCGTCCATCGCCACCTGAACGAGGTTGCCGAAGGCACGGTCAGCACGGGTGCGCAAGAAGGCGCTCTTCTCGACAGCCATGATCGATCCCAGGGAATCGAGTGGGGCTCCGAGGTGCAAGTCGGCGGCGTGCAGCACCGTGACGGTCATCGAGTGTCACCCCTGTTGAGGTGTGCCGAAGTTCGAAGCAGGGCATCGGCGAGACCCGTCATGCGCCGGGCGGGAGTGCGTACCGCGAGGCGCACAGCCTCCTCCGTGCCCACCACGAGCAGACGCTCCTTCGTCCGGGTCACAGCGGTGTAGACCAACTCGCGCCCGACGAGTGGGGAGGTGGCGGGCGGGAGGATGACCGCCACCGCCGGGTACTCCGAGCCCTGGCTCTTGTGGACCGTCATGGCGTACGCGGTCTCGGCGAACTCGAGTTGCGCCGGCTCCCAGCGCACGAGCCCGCCAGCGGCCCGGAACACCGCGATGAGGCGGCCGCCCTCGATGATCACCACGCCCGTGTCGCCGTTCACGAGTCCGAGCCGAGGGTCGTTGCGCGTGATGAGGAGCGGCCGACCGGCGTACCAGCGCGGCGGCGCGGCGGCGGACCCAGTGAGCCAGCGCTCCCCCTGCCGGTTCCACGTGGCCACCCCATACGGGCCGAGTCGGTGGGCACACAGCACCCGCGTCCTGGACAAGTGCTCGAGCGCATCCTCCGCGTGGCCCGACCGGGCGGCGTCGACGAGGGCCGTCAGTTCGGGGGCGACGAGCGCCTCGACCGCAGCGACGGAGTCGGCACTGAGCGGGTCGTCGGTCTCGATGAACCGCACCTCACCGCCCTCGGCATCGCCCGCCGCGCCCGCTCGGAGGTGCACCAACGCATCACCGTCGGCGCCTTCACGGACGGCGTCGGCAAGGAGGGCGATCGGTGACAAGGCCCCGAAGCGATGGCCTCGGGCGAGGCGCACGACGCTGCCTTGCAAGACACCGGAGGGCGCCGAGCCGGCCGTGACAAGGTTCGTAAGGACGGCCCCGAGGTCGACGCTCTCAAGTTGGTCCGGGTCACCCACCAGGACGAGTCGGGCTTGCGGTCGCAGCGCATCGATGAGTCGGGCGAGAAGCGGCAGCGACACCATGGATGTCTCGTCGATGACCACCACGTCGTGCGGCAACGGGTTGGTGGCGTGATGGGCAAAGCGATGGCGCTGCGTGGGCAGGGGCCCGAGCAGCCGATGGATGGTGGTGGGCACCAAGGCGGCGAGGGCCACCCGAACCGGCTCGGGAATGGCGCCCTTGCCAGGGGTGATCGTTGCCGTGATCGTTGCCGTGATCGCCTCCTGCAGACGGGCCGCGGCCTTCCCCGTGGGAGCGGCGAGGGCGATCCGCAGCTCCACGCCACGTTCCTGCGCGTCACCACGTTCCTGCGCGTCACCACGTTCCTGCGCGTCCGCGATGAGGACCGCGAGCAACCGGGCCACGGTGTACGTCTTGCCAGTACCGGGTCCCCCGACGATGAGCGCCAGCCGATGCCCGAGCACCCGTTCAGCGGCGGTGTGCTGCAGGTTCACCGCGCCCTCATCCTCCGTGACTGGGAGCAGTCCGCCCAACAGCACGGTGGCGTGCGGCGCCATCGGCGGCTCGGGGGGCGCGGCTGCTCGCGCCGTCAACGAAGCGGCGACGATGCACTCGTCAATCCAGTGGCGTTGCAGGTAGAGCCGGCCTCCGTGGAGCACGAGCGGACGGGGATCGAACACCGGCTCGAGATCCCAGCTGTCGACGACCCTCACCACCAGTTCAGCGGCTCGGAGCGCCGCGCCCCACTCCTCGGTGGCCGGCCAGTGGAGGGGTACCGGCTCCTCCGCGCCAGCGACCGCGACCGCGACCGAGGCCGCCGCCTCGGCCCATTCGGCCCGCTCACGTGCGACCGCGAATGGCACCTCGGAGAGCACTGCGCACGCGTGCCCGTGCCGCGATGCCCACGTGGCCATCGCCACCCCGAGCGCCACACGCGGGTCCGTGATGCCCGACGCCCGAGCGACCCATGCCGCCAGATGGACGTCGCCGGCCACTAACACACCGGCTTCTACATATGCCGCAAGGGCTGCGACCTCGTCGGGTACCCGTACTGAGAGCGAGCCGTTCATGCTGCGACCCCAGTGGAGAGCAGTCGGTCGAGACCCTCGATGGTGGCCGCCGGAGGCCGCCACGCGAACACCCCGGCCGGGCAACCAACGTGGCGTGGCGTCGCCGGGCCGGCCATGCCGCGCACGAACAGGTAGGCGATACCGCCGAGGTGACGTTCGGGGCGGTAGCCGGGCAGTCGCCAGCGCAGGTATCGATGCAGTGCCACGCTGTAGAGGAGCGCCTGGAGCGGGTAGTCGTGATGTTCCATGGCCGCCACGAGCAGGTCCGGATGGTACGCCGCCAACGGGTTGGGCGAGCCCGGGACATGGAGTCGGTTGGACTTGTAGTCGACCACGAGATAGCGATGGCCACCCTCGCTCGCCGGTACCCGCAACACGGCATCGATCGATCCTTGGAGGTAGCCGGCGAGGTCGACATCGAAGCGGCCGGCGGCGAGACTCAGGGCATACGGCCGCAACGGATCGTCGACGGAAAGCGTGGCCACGAGCACGTCCCCCACCGACCGGGCGGCGAACGCGCGGCGGGTGTCCACGAGTGGGAGGTCGAATGTCAACTCGGCCAAACGATCAGCGGGCGGGAGATCGGCCAGGCGCGCGTCGTCGGCGATGGGACCGAGCGGCGTACGCACCGCAGCGGCGAGACCGTCGACGAGCAGCGCCTGGTCAACATCGAGACGGTCTCGCCGCCACTGCCGGCTCACCGCGTTGGCGAGGGCGCTCTCGAGAACCGGCGAGGTTGGGTCGATGGCCTCCAGCACCGCGTGCACGAACGTGCCGAATGCCGTGCCGGCGGGCAAACCGGCCAGGAGCGCGTTCGGTACGCCCGGTCCGGCAACTGCACTGTCAGGTGTCGCACCGTTCGTGACCCCAGCTTCAGTGACCCCAGCTTCAGTGAGACCAGCCTCCGTGACCCCAGCCTCCGTGTCGGTGGCCTCCGGCTCGTCAATGCCGCCACCGATGGCAGGCGCCGGCGGAACGAGGTCGACCACGTCGCCTCCCGCGGCGTCGCGGGTACGAGTCAGGCTGGTGAACGACCACCGCCTCCAGGCCGGGTCGGCCAGGGCGCGTCCGGCGGGGTCGGCGACCGTGAGGGTGGCGGATGGCCCGCCGCCATCGGCTCCGGACCATGGCGCGGGCGTCGACTCGGGTGGGCACTCCGCCACCCCGATGTGACCAGCGCTCGCCGTGGCGAGGTCCGCCAGGCGGCGTGCCGTGTTCCCATCGTCGACCTTGAACTTTGGCAGCGTCGGCGTCAATCCGCCTCTGGGGCCCACGCCGAGGTCAGGAAGCGAGTTCAGCGGAGCCCCCGCGCTGTCCCGGTCGAACAACACGGCCGCAAGCGCCGATGATTCGGAACCAGTGGTCGGCGCCCACCACACCACGGTGCGGTGTTTGGCCCGGGTGAGGGCCACATAGAGCAGCCGTAGGAGGTCGCCACGCCGGTCGACCGCGGCGAGGTGCTGACGACGCTTCTCGGTGTCGGCAGGGGCGCTGCTACCGACGGGCGCGGGACCCGACCAGCCCTGCCCGGTGGCCACATCGACGACACGGCCGTGACCCTCGTCGTCGTAGACGAGCGGGCCCTTGTTGTGCATTTTGTGCCATGAGAACGGCAACAACACCACCGGATATTCGAGGCCCTTGCTGCTGTGCAGGGTGGTGACCTGCACAGCACGCGCGTCCGAGTCGATGCGGCGCATCTGACCGTCCGAGTCGCCCGCGGCAACGTCCGTCGCCATCTGTTCGAGCCGGCGACGCACCGATGCCGCCGACACACCGCGACCCCCGAGATCGGCGGCGAGCAACTCCGCGACGTGGTCGAGATCGGTGAGCTCGCGCTCGCCGCCGGGCCAGCCGAGGAGCCGTTCGATGAGGCCACTCTCGGCGCGAACCGAGTCGTACCACGCGGCGAAAGGGCGAGTGGACAGCTCGTCGGCCCAGCGGGCGCAACGCTGCTGGAGCGCCGCCACCACATCGGTGGACTCCTCGGAGAACGGGTCCAGCCGCCCGATGCGCTCTGCGAGGAACCAGCCAAGCCCGGCGGCGCGCACTGTGGGCGCGTGCGAGGGACGCTCGAGGGCGGCAAGGAGCAGTCTCCACTCACCGAGCGTCGACGTCTCGAGCACGCTGCCGGTCCGCGTCCGCACCGCAGGGATGCCCGCTCGATCGAGCGCCTCGACCACCGCCTCGGCCAAGGTGTGGGTGGGGACGAGGACGGCAAGATCACCGGGGTCCAGCGACCGCTCACCCTCGCCCGTCTCAAGCCGGTGGTGGTCAAGCAGATCGATGGCCACGCCCACGAGGTCGCTCAGGACTGCTCGACGCATGAGCGGGGTCGACACCGCGCCTTTCGCCGTGAGCAGGCTCTCGTCGCGTCGTAACCAGCGCAACTCAACCGGTGAACCAGGGGTGAGTGCCCGCGCCGCCGCCGTGGGCGCCGGACGGAGCGGAGCAGCGACGATGCGCTCGTGACCGAGCGCCACGCCCGTGACGAGCGAGCCGACGGCCTCGACGAGATCGCCGTCGCTGCGGTAGTTCGTCATGAGCTGCAAGGTGCTGGCGCCCCGGGTGGCCGCGAGATAGGCGTGGACGTCGGCGCCACGGAATCGGTAGATGGCCTGCTTGGGATCGCCGACGACCACGAGGTCGCCCCGGAACGCCGTGTCGAAGATCTGCCATTGGACTGGGTCCGTGTCTTGGAACTCGTCGACGAGGACGAGCCGGTACCGCGCCGAGAGCGCCGCCACCACCGACGGGCCACCCCCCGGGTGCATAACGGCGTCACGTAGCCGGGTGACGAGATCGTCGTAGCCCAACTCTTGACGGGCTTCTCGCCGGCGACGCACCTCGGCGGTGGCGGCGTGGACGAGGTCCACCCAGCGAACGAGGCGCTCGCTCGTATCGCCCTTGGCCGGCGTGACGACGACGGGATCCGGTGCGGCGCTCGCCCCAGGGTTCCCCAGCAGCATCGTGACCGTGGTCGACAAAAGATCAAGGACCTTGGCTGGAGGCACCAGCGGTGTCTTCGGGCCGCCTGCTCTCCAGCTGAGTGCGTGCGGGTCGTCGACGAGTGCCGTGACGAGCATGTCGCGGCACACTTCGTCCACCAGTTCCGCGGTGTTCTCCACCAACTCGCTGCCGAGCCGGGTCCCGGCGCGCAGACCGAGTTGCCGCAGCGCCTGCTGACAGAACCCGTGGATCGTCGTGATGGTGGCATCGTCGAACCCGGACACGGCCTGATCGAGCCAGTGGCGTCGCTGGGCGCGCTCGTCATCGTCCGTCTCGAGCAGCACCTGCATCCACGGGAACTTGGTCGGTACTTCGCCGTGACGCAGCACGGCGGCAGCGTCGACGAGCATTTGGCGAGTGCGGTCTCGCAGCTCCGCGGCAGCGGCGCGGGTGAACGTGACGACCAGCAAGTCCGACGCCACGATGTGGCGCTCAGCCACGTGACGCACGATGAGTGCCGTGAGCGAATACGTCTTACCGGTGCCGGCGCTTGCTTCGACGACGACACGGCCGGTCGGCAGGGGGCCACTGAGGTCGAGTTCGTGGCTCACGTCCCACCCCCTTCGCCATCGGCGTCTGCGTCGTCGTCGGCCGTAGCACCAGTCTGGGCCACGAACTCGCCCCGGGCATCGAACATCTCGACGGCGCGACGGAACGTGCCCCACACCCAGAGCGCAGTGGCGACGGCTCGTGACTCACCGGAGAAAGCCCGGACCGGCGCTGGATCGGTGAGGCGAACGGGATCGCGGCTCAGCGATTCGAGCGACGTGCCGTCCCAGAGCTTGGCCGTGTGTGCATCCAGCAGGTCCTTGGCCAGCGCGGCCTCGGCGGCGGCCCAGTCACCGGTGGCGAGGAGCGGCGAGGTCTCGCGGAACAGCGGTACCGCGTCGCGCGATGCCCACGCCCGCAACTCGGCGGCGAGCGTGAGGAGCGCCTCCGCGTGGGCAAGGCGCATCTCGCCGGTGCCGCGAAGGCGCAGGCCCACCCCGTCTGCCCTGGTCCCCGTCTGGTGGCGAGTGATGATCACGGCCGACCACTCGACGAGCGGTTCCTGCCGTTGGGCTGCCGCGAGTTCGACCGCCGCCGCCAGCGGTTGGGTCGCCTGGGGGCGTGTGTAGAACACCCGCACGAGGCGGGCGGCGTCGATGCCCGTGACCTCGCCGCCGAGCGCCAATCGGCCGTGTGCGGCAACCGACGGGTCGACGGATACCGCCTGGTCGATGCTGAGCCGCTCGATCCCGCTGAGTGGGACGGTCCACGTGGCGGCAGTCGCCTCGAGTTCGAGGACGCCCTCGCTCACATCGGCGAGGGCGGCCGTGGCGAGTTCGCCAGGAGGAAGCGTCCCATCGAGCCGCGCGGCGGTCATCCACTCCTCCTGAGGCCGCTCGGCGCGACGAGTATCGAGCAGCGATCGACCGAGTGCACTCGCTTCGAGCGGCTCGACGCTGAGCGGCAGGCCGTCGTCGACGACGTCCATCTCGCCCGGGAGGCGGACGTCGAGCCGGTCCCTCAGGAGCACCCGTGCCGGGTTCTTGACGGCGGACACGAGATCGGCCACCGTGAACGCCGTCACGGGTACGGCCGGGAGCGCCCACGACACCACCCCCCGATCTGGCTCAGCACTCCTCGCGACCACACTGCGGTGAGCCTGCGCGGCCGCCAGCATGGCCGGGTCGAATGTGAAGGGTGTCAACGACCCCGCGATGAGCCCACCCGGTTGCAGGGCCGCCTCATGGAAGCCATGACGACGGTGTCGCACGACCACGGGGGCACGGGTCGGGTCAAGCGACGCAATGTCGCCGATGACGTCGAGCAGTTCGACGAGCGGCACCGCGAAGGGGACCTCGCGGTTCGTGGTGAGATCGGCCCCATCGCACGTCACGATGAGCCGCTCCCGCGCCGCCAACACTGCGTCGAGCAGAAGGTGGCGCTGCTCGTAGCGGGGATGGCTCTCGCCAACGCAGGGCCGGGTGCCGAGCACGTCGTCGCCGTCGAACGGGACGGCGCGCATCGAGCCATCGTCCAGGCCGAGTATGCACACCACCCTGGCGGGCACCCCGCGCTGGGGGACGAGGGAGGTGACCGTGACGGCCCCGGACCGCAGCGGCAGCCGACCCGGCGTGTCGCCGAATTGCGAGATGAGAAGGGCTTGCACGTCGGTGATGTCGAGCGGCACCGCACAGGGACCGGCCTCGGTAGTGGCCGACGTGATGAGGTGGTCGAGGGTGCCATGGACATCGTGCAGCCGCCAGCGTTCATCAGCCGCCGTGGCGCAGAACGCGTCGACGACACTGTGCAGCACCTCGACCCAGTCGGCCACGGGTCGGGGAGTGGTCACGACGCTATGGAGATCGACGAGGCGGGCAAGAAGGTCGGCGAGACGACCAACCGGCACGACCTCGTCGGTGCCCATGTCGTCAAACGGGGCGACGTCGCCGAGCACCGCCCGAGGCGTGGGAGCCGGCAGGGCGATACCGGCGAGGAGGCGGTCGACGCTCGCCCGCCAGGTGCCCGTGGAAAGGTCGCCAGGCAGCCCCCACGCCGTGCGCTGGGCGGGATCGAGGCCCCAACGTGTGCCGAGTTCGCCGCACCAGGACGTGATGCGCTCGATGTCAGCGATGGACCAACCACACCGTGCTCGCACCGGCTCGCGCTCGAAGAGAGCGAGCAGGTCGGACAGGGTGCACCGCCCGGCGACGAGGGCCAACACCGCCTGCAACGCGCCCACCACCGGCTCCTCGGTGGTGAGCGTGCGGTCGCCGAGCCGTACCGGGACGGGCAAGGCCCCACGCCCGAGAACCGCCTGAACCAGCGGCGCGAACCGTTCGAGATCGGGACACAACACGAGCACCTCGTGCGCGGCGAGCGTGGGATCGGCGACGAACGCGTGACCGAGGGCGTCGCGCAACACCTCGAGCTGGCGCTGCGCGCCATGACAGGCATGCACCTGCACACTGCCATCGCCGGGCACGATGCGGGGATCGGCCACCACTGCCCGATCCTCCCGAATGCCCTGCTGCAACGCCATCAGCAGCGTGCGTTCACGGCCGTCTTGTCCGACCGCCGCCAGACCACCGGGTGGAGTGCCGTGGCCGAGTTCGACGACATGGGGGAGGCCCGCTACGAGTGCACGGGTTTCGAGGGCGGGCCGCCCCCACGACGAGAGAAGAGGGTGACGGGTATGGACGCTGACATCGACGGGGTTGCGAGGAACGAGCCCACCGGCCAGACGGTTCGGCGCCGATGCCCAGGCGACGTGCGAGGGGTGACGTACGAAGACGTGAACGTCGCGGACTGTGCCGAGTGCCTGCAACGCAGTGAGTGGGGCGGGGGCCAGGGACGCCACCCCGAACAGGACGACGCGCTCGGGGAGGGCCGGCTCGAGTTCACCCCGGCGCAGGGCCTGCAAGAGGCCGGGCAGTCGCTCCGGCGGGCTGGGAGTACCGATACGTTCGCGTACCAGACGCCACAACTCTGCCTGCCAACGGTGCGCGTCGTCGAGAGGGGCGGGCGCTCCGTCCGGCATGGATGTGCCATCGGTGTCGCGACCTTCGGCCCAGGCCTCCACGAGCCGGGGCCGTTGCGTGGCGTAGCGATCGAAGAGGTCGGCGATGCGACGGGCGAGCGCCCAGCGGTCCACCGGGCGCTCTGGCCCACCCGACCCGCTGCCCCGGGGAACCGCGACCTTGCCTTGCGCCAATACCTCCAACACTGTCCACGTCATGCGCTCGAGCGACCAGGGGTCGTCGTCCGGTTCGCCCGGCCGACGCCTCACCCCGAGTGCCCGCGCCACGAGCGCCCCTGGGAACAGGAACTCGAGGTTGGCGGCGACACCATCGCCGGCGCCGGTGGTGCCCAATCGACGGCCGAGCCCTGCAGTGACCCAGTCGCGTGCACCGGCGGTCGGCACCGCAATCACGTCGGGCGTGAACGGGTCGGTGACGGGCGCGGCGAGCACCGACGCCAGCGCGTCGATGAGCGGGTCTAGGTGGTCGGCGTGATGAAGGTGAAGCATCCTGCGAGGGACACTACGCAGGGGGTGTGGCATCGCCGCCGAACGGGCCACAGCCGCGACCTCCGAGCCTCGCCACACCCCTTGGGTACTGTGCTGACGATGCGGATCCTCCACACCAGCGACTGGCACCTCGGCCGTCTTTTCGGCGGGCTGTCGCTGCTGGACCAACAACACGAGTTCGTGGACTGGCTCGTCGAACTCGTCACGCGGGAACGGGTCGAACTCGTCATTGTGGCTGGCGACGTCCACGACCGTGCCGTGCCGGCGGGCGACGCCGTCATGCTGTGGCGCGATGCCCTCCAACGCCTGCGCATCGCCGGGGCCCGGGTCGTGGCCATCGCGGGCAACCACGACGGCCCTGAACGACTCGCGGCCTATGACGGTCTCACCGACCTTGCCGGGGTGTACGTACGCGGTGGTTACGGGCGGGCGGGCCACGTGCTCACCCTCGACGGAGCGGACGGTCCACTCGACATCGTGACCGTTCCCTACCTCGACCCCGTACTCGCCCCCCGGCCCTCTGACGCCAACGGCCGCGCTGACTTCAACGCCAACGGCAGCGCCAACGGCAGCGCCAACGGCAGCGCCAACGGCGACGAGGACAGCGACGAGGCCGCACCGCGGCGACCCACCCATGAATCGGTGTTGAAATCAGCGCTCGCCACCGGGCGGGCGGCGTGTCACAGTCCTCGCTCTCTCGCCATTGCCCACGCGTTCGTGGTGGGTGGAGCAGTCAGCGACTCGGAACGCCATCTCACGGTCGGCGGCACCGGCCAGGTCGCGGCCGAGGTGCTCGACGGGTTCTCGTACGTGGCGCTCGGCCACCTCCATCGCCCGCAGGTCATCGGCGGGCAGCCCCACGTGCGCTACAGCGGCAGCCCACTCCCGTATTCGTTCTCCGAGGATCACGTGAAGCAGGTCGCGCTCGTCGACCTCGCACGTGACGGGGCGGTCAGCGTGACGCCGGTCGACGTTCCCGTCGGGCGGGCCGTCGCCACCGTCGAGGGACCCATCGCCGACGTGCTCGACAACCCGCGCTACGAGGCAATCACCGACCGCTACGTCCGGGCCATTCTCACGGATCCCGGCTATGTGCTCGATGCGAAGGCACGCTTGCGCGAGCGCTTCCCGTACATCGTCAACATCGAATTGCGGCCCGCCCGTCCTGACGGGTCGGATCTCGGCAGCACCGACGGTCGCGAGCGGCGCGGCGAACGCCACACGCCTCTCGACACCGTGTCGGATTTCTGGCGCGACGTCACCACCGCCGAACCGTCGGATGAGGTGCTCGCCTTGCTCCGCGACGCTCTCCAGGCCGGCGAGACCGAGGCGGTCGCACGATGAGACCGATCACGCTGCAGTTGTCGGCGTTCGGTTCGTATGCCGGCGAGGAGCACATCGACTTCCGGCCACTCGCCGAACTCGGCTTGTTCGTGGTCACGGGCTTGACGGGCACAGGCAAGACCACGCTGTTCGACGCGATGGCATTCGCGCTGTACGGCAAGCTGCCCGGCGGCCGTCCCGATGGCGAGGTGCGCTCCCACCACGCCGAACCCACCGAGCGCACGTGGGTCAGCCTCGAGTTCGAGATGGAGGGGACGCGTTGGCGGGTGCGGCGGGAGCCGGCGCAGGACCGGCCCAAGCGGGGCGGGGGCGTCACCACGCAGCCGGCAACGGCCGAACTCTTCGAGTGGGTCGAGAACGACTGGGTCGGTCGCGAGTCGAGGGCCACGGCCGTGAGCGCTGGATGTAGCGAGATCCTTGGGCTCGACCTCAGCCAATTCGAGCGGGTGGTGCTGCTGCCGCAAGGAAAATTTCAACAGTTCCTTCTGGCCGATACGAAGGAGCGGCTCCCCCTCCTCGCCCAGTTGTTCGGGACGCGTCTCTACCGTGAGGCGGTCGATCGGCTCAAGCGGCGGTCCGCAGAGTTGGCTGGCCTCTGTACCGAGGTCGACTACATGCTGGAACATCATCGTCTTGAGGCGCTGAGCGATGTCAGCGACCTCGCCGCTGGGCTGGATACCTCTTCACCCACCAGCGACGCACCGCTCGAAGACCTTGCGTCGTCCGTCGTCGCGCTCGCCGTGCCACTGGCCTCCGCATACGCCGTCCTCGCGACGCTGCAGCAAGACGCCACCCGCGCCCGCGCCGCAGTCACGAAGGCAGTGGCGCTGGCCGCGCAGTGGGCTCAGCGAGCGGAGGGACTGCGCCAACTCGCCGAGCTGGAGATCCAGCAGGTGGAACGCGAGGTCGATCGAGCGGCGCTGGCGGACGCCCGTCGCGCCATCCCGGTTGTCGAGGCCGACACCCTCGTCCAGTCGCGACGCGCCGACCTCGGCGCTGCCCGCGCTGACCTCGACACCGCATCCACGACGCTCGACACGGCCGCGGTCACGCTCGGGCTGGGCGGGTTCGACCCCACCAACCCGGCGGCGGCCGGCCAGCGACTCTCCGAGACCCGCAACGGCATCGAGCAACGTCGCCAGATCCTCACCGACCTCGAGGCCGATCGCACCGAACTCGCCAGCGCGGTCGCTGCGGTCCTCGCGGCCGAGGAGCACCAGCGTGAGCTCGATGAGCGACAGGGGCGGGTGGAACGCGACCAGGCTGAACTCACCACCGAGGCCGGCACGCTCTCGCCGATCGCCGCCGCCGCCGTCGAGCGAGCGGCCACCCTCCAGTCGGTCACCCAGCGCGTACAGCGCCGTGAAGACCTGGCGCGCGACGAGCCACTCGCCGCCGCCGCGGTTCGGGCGGCGCAGGAGGCCTTCGATCTCCGCAACGAGGTGCTCCGCCGATTCGTGGCCGGTGCGGCCCCGCGCCTCGCCGCCGCCCTCATCCCCCACGAGCCGTGCCCGGTCTGCGGCAGCACCACCCACCCAGCACCCGCCAAGGCCGATACCGAAGCCGAGCAGGTCGAAAAGTACGACGTCGACGCCGCCATGGCCGCCGCGGACGAGGGAGCCATCCGCTCCAAGCGACTCACCGAGGCCGTTGCCAGTGCCGTCGAGGAACTCGGCGACGACGCCCGCCGGCCGCTCCAGGAACTTCGCGACGATTGTGAGAGGGCGCACGCTGCGGCCGACGAATCAGCGGCCGCCGCAGCCCGCGTCGATGCCATTGTCGGCGAGCGAGCTGTGCTCGAGAGCCGCCGGGCCGAGTTGGCGGGAGTCGTCCCCCACATGGCCGCCACGCTGGCGGAAGTGCGGATGAAGGCACAGCAGACAGGGAGCCGTGTCGACACGCTCACTGCGGCGGCCGGCGGCGACACGCTCGTCGCCATCCAAGCGCGACTCGGCGTCGTCGACAGTGCGGTCGAATCGCTTGGACGGGTCCAAGGAGCGCGGGACCATGTCGCGTCGGCGCAGGGCGCGCTCGGCACCGCCGAGCAGGTACTCGTGGCGGCGCTGCGCATCTCCGGTTTCGTCGACCTCGAAGCGGCGCAGGACGCGGTAGTCGAGTCCGCACCGCTCGCCGAACTCGACGCAGTCGTCACCACGTTCGACCTCGCGCTGGCAGACACCCGCACCCGCCTCGAGGTGCTGACCGCCGCTGCCCTGCCGGACGAGCGACCGGACACTGGTGCGCTCGAGCACACGGCGGACGCCACCGAGGAGCATGCGGCCACCGAGACGGACCGGGTCGCTCTGCTCGCCGACCGCGCCCGCACTGCGCTGGTCGCCATCGAGAACGCCCGCACCGTGGAGGCAGGTGCCGTGGCGCTGCGCCACCAGCGTGACGTCGCCAAGCTCACCGCGTCCACGTGCGACGGGCAGGGCCCAGGTCGCATCGCCCTCGAGACATGGGTCCTCGGGGGCGAACTTGATCGCGTCGCCGAAGCGGCCAGCGTGCACCTCGCCACGATGACTGCGAATCGCTACCGGTTGGAACGCACGGATGACGCCGGTCACCGCGGTCGGCAGGCAGGGCTGGACCTGCGCATCTTCGACAGCCACACCGGCCGCACCCGCGGCACCGGCACGCTCTCGGGCGGTGAGCAGTTCCAGGCCTCCCTGGCGCTGGCGCTCGGCCTGGCCGACGTGGTGAGCCAGGGCGGCCGCGGCACGGGCCACGTGTACGAGGCGCTCTTCGTCGACGAAGGCTTCGGTTCGCTCGACCTCGACGCGCTGGACCAGGCAGTCCAGACGCTCGACCAGTTACGCGCCGGTGGGCGCATGGTCGGCGTCATCACCCACGTCGACGTGTTGAAGCAGACCCTGCCGGTCGGTATCGAGGTCCGCCGTCGTCCGGACGACCGAGGCTCCACCCTGCGCACTCCGGCGTAGGCGGAACCCGAGCGTTCCTGGAGCGCGATCTCGCCCAGCTCGGCTTTCGACTGCCCGCCTCCCAGATGCGCCGGTTCTGGACCATGCTCGCTCACTACCACGCGCAGACCTGGAACGGGGCCGAGCTCTCCAGGGCGCTCGGTGTCGCCCAGACCACCGTACGGCGGTACCTCGACGCCCTCACCGACGCACTCGTCATCCACCAGCTCCAACCGTGGTTCACGAGCACCTCGAAGCGACTCGTGCGTTCGCCCAAGGTGTACCTGCGCGATAGCGGGATCCTCCATCGTCTGCTGTCGATCGACACCATGGACGCGCTGATGAACCACCCGAAGCTCGGCGCGAGTTGGGAAGGCCTGGCCGTCGAGCAGATCATGATGATGGTTGCGCCGCGTCCCGTCTACTTCTGGGCCACCCAGACCGGGGCGGAGCTCGACATGTTCACGGTCATCGACGGGCGCAATATCGGCATCGAGATCAAGCGGGCGGACAGCCCGCGCGTGACACCCTCGATGCGCCACGCCCTCGTCGATCTAGACCTGCACCGGCTCGTCATCGCCTACCCCGGTCCCGATCGAGTCCTGCTCGCCGACCGGATCGAGGCCGTCCCCCTCGCGGACCTGCTCACCGGTGGTATCGACACTCTCATCGGCTGAGCGGACCACACAGGGCCGAGCGACGGAGGCCGTCGGCATACACTCCGCGGGGTGACGACATCGGACACGACGGCTACCGCTCACGAGGTGCCGCTGGCGGTCTAGCGGCGAATGACCGGCGAGCAGCGACTGATCGCCGCCTTGGAGATGTGTGACGATGTCCGCGAGATCAGCCGGGCTGGCATCCGCGCCCGTCGCCCGGAGTACGACGCCCCCGAGGTCGAGCATGCACTGCACCGGCTACTGCTCGGCGACGAGATGTGCGACAGGGTGTGGCCGGGCCAACAGCACATGGTCGCCGGCTCGTTCGCCAGTTCCTACTACGGTGAATCGCGAACCACGCGAGACCTGGACCTCGTCGTGGAACTCACCGGGACGGGAACCGAGCAACTCGTCGTGCTGAACGCGCGACCATTCAGCAAGGCCGAGTTCGATCGCCGCCAACGTGTCCAACTCCTCGGACGCGACGTGTTCATCGCGTCAGCCGAGGACACGATCCTCGCCAAGCTCGAGTGGAGTGCCAAGGGTGGTTCGGAACGCCAGATCGCTGGACGACGTGTTGAACGAGCGCGCCTCGGGCTAGACCTCGAACGTCGCCACGAGCCGACCGGTCACCCCACCGAGGCGCAACCGCTCCAGACCCGCAGGGATGTCGTCGAAACCGATGGCCGTGACAACTGGGGCCAATTGACCCGTAGCGAACAGGTCGTAGACACCCTTGACATCGTGCACATCCCCGCCGCCCGACCCGAGGAGGCGGCAGTGATTCAGGATGAGTGACTTCGTGCTGATCGTGGCCGACAGCGTGCCCATACCTACTTGCACGACGGTGCCCCCGCGGCGGATCACGTCGACCGCCGCCGCCGTGGTGGTGCCGAACCCCGCGAAGTCGACGATCACATCCAGGCCGATGTCAGCGAACTCGCGAATGTCGGCGGCCACCCGCACGGCCCCCGCCGCTGAGGCGAGCGGCCAGATCGCTTCGTTGATCTCGGCGACGTACACCTCCGCACCCGCCAAGACAGCGACGACCGCGCCGATCTGGCCAAGCCCGCCGAAGCCGATGATGCCCACCTTGTGCCCGGCGCAGACCTGCCCGGTCGTCATGACGGCGTGGTACGAAGTCATCCCCGCATCGGTGCCGATGGCGCCGAGCGCAAAGCTCACGGTGTCGGGAATGCGGACGATGTCCTCCTGCCGAGCTGTCGACTTGAACGAGTACCCACCGTCTCGCGCGTAGCCGGGCGCCGTCGGGGAGGACGGGCACACGCCGACACGGTCCCCCAACTGCCAGCCAGTCACGCCAGTCCCGAGGGCTGAGATCACGCCGGCCACCTCGTGTCCGATGGTGATCGGACGCTTGGCCAACATCGACAGCCACCCCTCATCCTCCATCAACCCGACGTCGGAGTGGCACAGGCCGGCCGCCCGCATGTCGATGACCACTTCGCCCGGGGCGGCCGTAGGTTCGGCCACCTCGGTCAGGACGAGTGGTGCATGCGTGTCGGTGAACTGCCAAGCCCTCATCAGGCGATCGTAGGCAGCTTCAGCCCATGGCGCCCAGAAGGCGGATCACATTCTCGGTGACCACCTGCACCTGACGGTCGCCGTCAAGGCCGTACGCCCAGTCCGTCGTGCCGGCGTGGAAGACACGGCCCTTACCCTTGTCGAACACCCCGATCACGGAGTGGTTATGGGAAATGCGGGCGATGTTCTCGGGCGACGCCGAACCGAACAACGCCGCCGCGACATCCTCGAGATCACCTGGTGGCGCCGTGCTCGCCCACAGTGCTGAGGGCGCCTCGCTGTAGTCGGGCGTGATCGAGATGAGCCGCGCTGGCGCGGTGGCCAGCACCTCGAGGCTGGCCGGGGTGTCGTCCTGATACGTCGGCACAGGGTTGCCGTTCACCATGGTGAGCTCGCATCCATCGAGTTCGTAGCCGACGATGCACGCTGGCGCGCCCAGCACGTCGCCGTAGTGCAGGTCGGCGCCGACGAACACGGGATGATCGGGACGCACGATCGTGTAGCCACCCGAGCTCCTGGGCGTGGCCTTGCCCACGCGGCCATAGCCGCCGCGAGCGAAGCTGAGCCCCATCGACTGCGCCTCGGGTCGACCGATCGACGGCAACGACCACATCGACGACAGCCGAGAATGCTGATCCGTTCCCGCAACGGGGTCCTCGGCGAGCGCCCGCCCCTTGTAGCAGACCATCGTGCGGCCGTCGTCCTCGTAGCGCACCTGCCAGAAGCTCGTGTTGCCGGAGAAGATCGCCCACGAGCCTCCGGCCTCGACGAACGCGTCTGCCGTGTCGCGCATGGCCCACGACCAGTACTCGTCATGGCCGACGCTCAGCATCAGACGATGGCCGTCGATCGTGTCGGTGTCGATCGTGTCGGGGTGAAACTCGAGATCCGAGTTGATGGCGTAGTCCAGTGCGATGCCGGCCGTCTCCGCCCATCGGACGAACCGTCGCTCCCAGTTGTGCCATCCGCCTGACGCGCACCACAGCGGGTAGTCCGATTCGGCGAGGTAGCGCTGGAGCACCACGTGCTCCTCGTCGGGTTCTTCGCTGACGCTGGCCATGCGACCGTCGTACGCCACATCGTCGGGGGCGGCGGGCCGGCGTAGGTAGCCACGTTCCATCGGCCGGTCGAACGACACCCGGACCGGACCGGTGTAAAGACACCCGCCACCCCACTGGTTGTAGGCGTTGTACGTGTTCGTCGCCAGCACGAGGATCGCTGGCGCGGTGGCCCGCCCGGGCGCCGGCCGAACTACGAAGAAGGCGTGCGACGTCGCCGGCTCGCCCGTCGCGTCGTCGGCATGAAGGGCCACCTCGTAAAAACCGGAGGGCCACGCCGGGTCGACATCGACGGTGAACGTGACGGGCCAACCGCATCCCTTGGCCCACGACTCCTCGGGGATCTCCTGCTCGGCACCCCGAATCCCGTCGCGCCGCCACACCACCACGCGCTCGCGGCCAATGCGGGCGACCTCAGCCGAGAACGACGGAGCACGGCTGCTGCACCGGAATTCGACGACGTCACCCGATTGGTAGCTCTGCCGGTCGGCGTACCCCTCGACCACCGGCCACCGCGTGAAATGCCGCTTCATCTCGAACCACCCCTACGGCAGCAGTTCCAGAGCGTCGAGATCGACGGCGCCGGCGAAATGGCGACTACCCAGCACCTCGACGAGCGCCGTGCCTCGCTCGTTGGCGAGGTCGAACGTGGCCCCGACCAGCACCGCGGTGGACAGGCCGGAGAGCATGCCCATGCGGTACCCCGTCCACAGCTCGTCGAACCCGTACCCGGCCACGCCCCGCTCGACCAGCCGGGCATGGTACGCCCGCACGATGGTGTCCTCGTGGGCGCGGCGATCCTCGACGGTGAGGGACCCACCCAGAAAGTAGGCCAGGTCGTAGATGGCCGGACCGCGCCCGAGGCCCTGCCAGTCGATGACGACCACCGGTGCCGCGGCACCCAGGTCGTCGAAGAACAAGTTGTCGACCCGAAAGTCCTGGTGCAGCAGCGTCCACGGCATGGCGCCGAGGGCCTGCATGAGACCCCAGTACCGGACCTTTATCTGCTCGCCCACCTCCAGCGCACCCGGGGGCAACACGTAGCCGAACTTGGCGACGAACCCAGCCCAGATGTCCGGCCACATCCCGGCGAGCCCCTGGATGCGGGGGTGCACCACACTTGGGATCCACTCGAGTTCGGGTGTCTGGACCTTGCCCCACCATGCGGCGTGGATGTCGGCCATCGCCAGGGCGGCCGCGGTGGCCTGAGGCACGGGCAGACCGACGATCTGGTCCCCGATCGTCAGGTGTCCGAGATCCTCCATCACGATGACGAACTCGGCGGTGCCACTCACGATCTCGGCGAGGTACACCTTGGGGATACGCACCGGGGTTCTCGCCGCCAATTCGTTGAGGAACCGCACCTCGGCCTCGTACATGCCGAGGCCGACGCCCTGGGCCCGGTTCTCCTCGTACGGCGACGCAAGCTTGACGATGACGCTGGCTGGCGCGCCAGGCGACGGGGCCCCGGCGTAGGTGAGCGTGGCCCGCAGGAGCACGCCCATCACCCCGACGCCCGCCCCGACGGGCTCCCCGGCGAACCCGGCGATGTGGCTCTCCGGCCCGAGCGCGCCCGCGAAGCGCAGGACTTCGGTCAGCCAGGGCGCGGTGACGGCGTCAGGACTCGGCGGGATCTCGATCGTGGGCATGGCGCACGAGCGTAGAGCCGGGAGGCCCAGCGGTCACCGTTGGACGGGTGGCGCCTACCCGGCCGCCCGCTCGGCCGCCCGCTCGGCGGCCCGCACGATCCCCCGCGCCATTTGCGGGAAAATGACGCGGTGAAACGGCAGCAACACGAACCAGTAGAGGCGGCCGAACAATCCGCGGGGGACGAACCACGCGGTCTGCGTCAGCCGACTCCCCCCGGCAGTCGCCTCCACCCGCCACCCGAGCCAGGCTTCACCCGGTACCCACATCTCCGCCTTCAACTCCAGCGTCGAGCCCGGCTCCACGGCGACCACCCGCCAGAAGTCGACCGGCTCTCCCACGCTCAGGCGCTTCGGGTCCCGGCGGCCCCGTCGTAGTCCAGCGCCGCCACACAGCTTGTCGATCGCTCCCCGGAACTGCCAGGCCCAATCGGTCGAGTAGTACCCGTTCTCACCACCCACGCCCATGAACGCCGCCGCCACATCCCCTGGTGTCGCGGTCGACTCGACCGTCCGCACGTCACGGAAGATCGCGCCAAAGGCGTGCTGCGGGTCCGACGGCATCGGATCGGCCGGCTGCCAGGAGCCCCGGGCCCACCGGGTAGGTACGTCGGCTCCGCGAGTCCGCTCCAGGGCCAGGCGCACGGCCTCGTCATAACCGATCGGTTCGAGTGGGATCAGTTGCTCGATGGCGTGATCGGTGACCACCACCTCGTGCTGAAGGCTGTCGACGAGTTTGGCCGCCACCTTGTTGGACAGCGGCGTGAAGAACCCCACCCAGCGCGCCGACAGCCCGAGTGACAGCAGCGGCACGCGGATCATGATGCGCCGCCGCAACCCGGCGACACGGGCGTAGCGCTGCATCATCTCGTCGTAACCGAGGATGTCCGGTCCGCCGATCTCCAGGATCCGGCCCGCCGTGTCCGGATGGTCCAACGCCCCCGCCAGGTAGGTGAGGACATCCCGGATGGCGATGGGTTGACAGCGCGTCGACACCCAGCGGGGGATGACCATCACGGGGAGGACCTCGGTGAGGTGGCGCGTCATCTCGAACGACAGTGATCCGGACCCGATGATGACGGCGGCCCGGAACTCCGTCACCGGCACGGATCCGGCGGCGAGGACGGCTCCCACTTCCTGCCGGCTCGCCAGGTGGGCAGACAGTTCGCCCTGGCCGAGCCCGCCGAGGTAGACGATGCGCTCGAGGCCCATGAGCGCGGCGGCGTCAGCGAAGTTGGCAGCCGCCTGGCGATCCGCCGCCTCGAAGTCCTCCCGTTCCATCGAGTGGACGAGGTAGTAGGCGGCCTGCATCCCGTCGAGGGCTGCCGCGAGAGAAGCCGGATCGAGCAAGTCGGCGGCCACGACCTCGACATCGCCCCGCCACGGATGGTCGTCCAACGACGCCACGCTCCGGGTCACCGCACGAACCGAGTGACCGCGCTCCAACAAGATGGGGATGAGACGGCCACCGACGTAACCGCTCGCCCCGAACACCACAACTTTCATGCGGATCACGTTACGGACGCGAAGCTGCGACGCGGCCTCAGTGGGTCAAATCGCTCGAGCGGTGGCGGCGGCTTGATGGATGGCGGGCAAGATGCCGTTCGTCCCCGTGACGTCGCCGATGAGGTGCACGTTCCACGGCTGACGGTTCCCGTCGCCCGCCAAGTACTCGGCCAGCTCGCGGTTCGGATGGTTGTACGACACCACGACCACCGTGTGGGCAGGCACGGCGCGGAGCCGTTCGGTGAAGGCCACACCGATCAGCACCTCGTCGGGCGTGATGCCCTGCAGGTAGTGACCGCCGATGAAGTCGAAGTCACCCGACATGAGTCGTTCCCGCGCCGCTTCCACTGTGGCCGGCGGGTACGGCAGGGTGGCGCCGATCGACTCGTGACGGCTGATCATCGTTACCTTCAGGCCGGCCTCGAGTAGGGCGTCGGCCACGGAAATCGCTTCGAACGAGCCCGTGTCATCGAACACCACGGCCGGTCCCTCGAGCGTGGCCCGGCCCCCGAAGCCGAACACGTCCCACGAGCTGTAGACGTGCTTGAGGTCGTGGCCGTGGATGGGGGTCACCGGCGTAGCCAGTTGGAACCCGTCACGGCGCGGCGAACTGCCCGTCGCGATGATGACCTCGTCGGGTGCCAACTCAGCCACCAGGTCCGGGTCGACCATGGTGCTGAGCCGGATGGTGACGCCGAGCCGCTCGACCTCGCCCGCCAACCATTCCGTGATGGCCCCGATGTCCGAGCGGTGCGGTGCCGTCGCGGCGATGGCGACCTGACCACCGAGGTGGCGCGTGGCCTCGTACAGATGGACATCGTGGCCCCGGATGGCCGCGGTGCGCGCCGCTTCGAGCCCGGCCGGCCCGCCGCCCACGACGAGCACCTTCTTCGCCACCGCGGCCGGACCGCTCGGCTCGAAGCTCACCGTCGACTCCTGGGCGGCGGCCACGTTGACCACGCAGCTCAGCTTGCCCGTGGCCATCAACTGACCGACACATCCCATGTTGGACCCGATGCACGGCCGGATCAGGTGCTCGTCGCCCCGACGCGCCTTGTTCACCAACTCGGGATCGGCGATGAGCGCCCGCACCATCGAAACCATGTCGGCCGCCCCACTCCCCACCAGGTGGTTCGCATGGTCCAGCGTCATGATCCGGCCCACCACGACAGTGGGCTTGGTGACGACCTTCGTGATCACCGCGTTGGCCGGCATCTCGTGCCCGAGCGGATCGTCCATGGTGGAGAGCAGCTTGTGGAACCGCCAGTATGAGCCCATGTGGAGCGACACGTAGTCGACGTACGGCTCGGCGATGGTGGCGATCTCGGCAACGTCCTGCGGGGTGAGCCCGCCAGGGATGAACTCCTCATTCGGTAGGCGGATACCGAGGCAGTAGTCGTATCCGACCTCGGCTCGGATGGCGGTAAGGATCTCCATGAGGAACCGCATGCGGTTCTCGAGCGAGCCGCCGTACTCGTCGGTCCTGGTGTTGTTGGCCGGCGAGAGGAACTGCTCGATGAGGTATCCGCTCGACGCGTGCAGGTCGATGCCGTCGAGACCCCCATCGCGGCACCGTCGGGCCGCCGCGGCGAACGCCTCGACCATCTCGTCAATCATCGACTTCGTCATCTCCGTAGGGATGCCGCCGACCATCGGGTTCGGGATGGCGCTCGCCGAGATCTGGGTCGCCGCCTTCTTCGGCCGAGTGGCCGAGCCGGGGTGGTAGATCTGCTGGAACATCTTCATCCCGTACGGCTTCATCCGGGCGCTGATCTCCCGGTAGAAGGGAATGCAGGCGTCGCTGTGGAGGGGAATGAGGCTCGGCGCGTCGGCGTGCACGCCAGTGGCCTCGAGCGTGCTCATCCCGACGCCGCCCGCCGCCCTCGCTTCGTGATAGGCGATCAGCTTCTCGCCCCCGAGCAACGTCCCGTGGGCGGACCGCACGATCCGGTTCGGGATCGTGACAGGACCGACCTCGATGGGCTGAAAGAGATGTTCGTACGTCATGACTGGCCTCTCTCGACGGCGGATGGGGCGCCGCAACGCACCGTAACGCGAGGGCTCGATCGGACCCCAGCCACACGCCCTCGGAACACCGCACCTCCCTATGTCTATGCTCATTGCATGGGTAGCACTGGCGACTGACAGATCCGGGAACGACTGAGATCCGTGAATGAGGGGGACCTGTTCTACCGGGCGGTGCGCACCACCGCCCGCGGCCTCTACCGCACGCTCACGCCCATGAAGGTAATCGGCGCTCACCACCTGCCGACCAGCGGCCCGGTGATCGTGGCGGCCAACCACATCTCGTTCTTCGACACCGTCGTACTGATGCTGTCGGTGCCCAGGCGCACCTACTTCATCGGCAAGGCGGAGTACATGGACTCCTGGAAGACCCGCCGGCTGTTCCCGGCTCTCGGGCTCATCCCCATTGAGCGCAACGCCGCCCGCCAGGCCATGGCAGGGCTCGACACTGCGGCCAGCGTGCTGCGAGGCGGCCACGTGCTGGGCATCTACCCGGAAGGCACGCGCTCTCGTGACGGCTTGCTGCACAAGGGCCACACCGGAGTCGCTCAGCTGGCGCTGATGACGGGCGCGCCAGTGGTGCCCGTCGGGTTGATCGGCACCGACCGGATCCAACCGATCGGGGCCAAGGTGCCCCGGCCGTTCCAGCGGGGGGAGATCCACTTCGGGCTCCCGATCGACCCTGGCTCCTATGGCGGGCCGTCCCGGCGGCGACGCCAGATGCTCACGGGCGATCTCATGGACTCCATACGTCAACTGTGCGGGCGTCCGACCTCGGTCGACTTCGCCAGTGACGAACCACCGCTCGTGCGCGGTGGTAACGAAAGCGTGTACGAGGTACACCACACCGTCGGCATCGGTGCGAACTGGCATCAGGCCGCCCGCTTCGCCGTCGCCGAGACGTGCGGGCGCCACGACGACGCCCGCGTCGGCGAGGTGCACAACCTCACCTGTCGGCTCGAGCCAGACGGCGCGGTGCGTTTCGCCGCTGAACTCGCCATCTCTGTGAAGTACCGACCACACGACCGCATCCTCCCGAACGGAGTTCTCCGATGAACGAATCCGTGTACCAGGTGATCGAGCTCATTGGCTCGAGCAGCGAATCCTGGGAACTCGCGGCCCAGAATGCCGTCAAGGAGGCGGCTCGCTCATACAAGGATCTGCGGGTCGCCGAAGTCGTACAGATGGACGTCCTCATCGAGAACGGCGTCATCATCGCCTACCGGACCAAGCTGCGCCTGAGCTTCAAGCCCTGATCCCCGGCCCGCTGATCCGCTCAGCGGGGACGACCGGCGTCAGGAGGCGGTGGCGAGGTCTCGGCGTTCGGCCGTGCCGGCGTCGCCGAAGAACGTCGCCCCGAACGCCGTGAGATCGACGTCGGAGTGGAACGAACCGAGGAGCCGCGTCCTCGCCTCCTGGACGGCAGTGCCGACGTTCCTCGCACCGAACAACGTCGAATAGAAGGTTTCTGCGAAGTCGGCGGCTGACTGATCCGGCACGAGGAAGTAGTGCCCGAGGTACGCCTCGACACCGCGCGAGAGGAAGGCCGCCGCCAGCCCGTTGGCCGCCTTTCCGGCGGTGACGATGCGCCGGCCAGGAGCGGCACGTCCCGATTCGCAGCTGCTGTTCACCACGACGAAGGGTGGGCGCGACCACTCGAGCGCCAGCACCGCTTCATCGTCGAAGCGGCCGTCGGCCAACACGAGCGAGACGTCACCCGGTTGACGGATGTCGAACAGACCGTGACCGGCGAAGTGCACGATGTCGAAGTCCTGGCCTTTCACGGCGGCCGCAAAGCCGGCGCGGGTCGCCTCAGCCCGGCGGAGGGTCACGACCTCGACGGTACCCCCGGCGCCAGTGCCGCCCCCGACCCCGAGTCCATCGATCAACTCGAGGACTCGTTCGCTGGCGGCGAGATCCTCCGTTGGGTTCTCGACCGCCAGGATGCGCACGGCCTCGACTTCGGAGGCGAGATCACGCCCCGGCTGCGGGGCGATGCGGGTGGCCACCACCCGGCCAAGCGGGGTCAGCAGGAGCGGCGCGTCGTCGATGTCGATCGTCATCTCCCACGGAAGGTGGATCACCGTCTCGTCGACCCACCACAGAATCGCCGACGGTTGAACCGAACGGATCACCTCAGCCCCCTCACCTCCAAGGAAGACGTCCCGCAGCGTGGCCCCGACCGCGTGGACCGCCTCTGTCGCCGTCGATGGCGTGAGTCCCAGCCCGGCGCTCCACCGCCGTAAGCCGTCGATGTGTTCGAGCAGTTGCGCCTCGACAGTCGGTGCGAGCGTGGCGTTGCGCTGCCACGTCGTTGCGGTGCCCTCGACGTGCAAGGCCACGAGGAACGGGAGCGGCTCGCCCTTGCGCGGTAGCCCTTGGGTGTAGCGACTGACCTGGATCTGGAGCACCCGCGGCGGCTCCTTGCCGTGATACCCCTCGCGGCCGTTGATCATCATCGGGGTCGCGGCCTCACGAGAACAACAGGCGGTTCTTGGCCGACGCCTTACCCTCCAGTTGCGGCTGCTGGTCGTAGCCCTCCTGATCGAGGCGGACGACGAGCTGATCCCAGAGGTCTGCGTACGTGATCCGGTAGTCCGCCGCCCGGATGATCTCGAGTGCGAAGTACGTCATCGCTCCGTGGTAGACCGCGCCGAAGCGGGCATCGTAGGAGTACTGGTTGTCCTTGCAGCCTGACACCAGCACCTCCTTCATCTTCCTCTCCGGATACAGGTCGTGGCGCACGGGTTGGGCCTTCGTGCGCATGTTGCCGATCTCCCGGCGGCCGAGTCGAGCCGGGTTGACGAACCGGCGCCGACGATCATCGGGCGTGGGAATGGGCGATTCACCGCGAGTCACGCTGCCCGAGAAGCAGGAGTCGCTGATCACGGTAAGGCGGACCCCGGTCGCCAGCGCGGCGAACCGCGTGCGCAACTCGTCGTCGACGATGAGGTTGCGCTTCATGTCCCACGGGCACATCGCCTCGTCGTAGCGGGTCTCGTCGCCGTTCTCGTCGGCCGCGTACGTGCCGTGCGACGAGTTGGTGAACACGATGACATCGCCCTTTGTGGCGCCAGCCAACATGGCGTCGAGGGCCGTCAGGATGTTGACCTTGGTTGCCTGTTTGTCGAGGAGCACGGTGATGTCAACCGCGGCCCACCCGTAGTGCTCGTGGAGCAACGCCGCCCACGCCTTGGCGTCGTTCACACAGCCCTTCAGGTCCGATCCACGAACGGGGTAGTCGTTGATCCCGACGCACAGTGCCTTCTTCATGGCAACCTCCGATCTGGCCCGTAGGTCGCCTTGGTGGACGGGGGGCCACCCCCGTCGACCACGACCTCGCCGTCCGCGATGAGCTTGCGCAGGTGTGACAGCACACTGCGAGCGGCCGCTTTGTGGAGTTCCTCACGCACGTCGGCGTAGAGCAACTTCACGATCTCATCGATCGTCCCCGTCCCAGCAAGTACGCACGCCAGCACTTGAGCCTCCCGCTCGAGGCGATGGGCCAAGTACGCATTCAGAAACGGCTGCGGGTCGGTCACCGGGTTGCCGTGTGTCGGCCACAGCGTCAGGTCGTCGCGGGCCATCACCGTGCGTAGCGACGTGCAATACGCCCGCATGTCGCCATCGGGTGGCGAGATCACCGTGGTCGACCACCCCATCACGTGATCCCCTGTGAACAGGGCGCGCTCCTCCCGTAATCCGAAGCACGTGTGATTCGACGTGTGCCCTGGCGTGTGCACCGCGTCGAACGTCCAGCCGGGCCCGGCGATCACGAACCCGTCCGGTGTGGCGACATCCGGCACGAACTCGACGTCGATCGCCTCCTTGGTGGTGGTCTCGTCGTCCGCCTCGGGCGGGGTATCCGGGGCCTCCGGCTCGTCCGGCTCGTCCGGGTCGTCGACCGCGCCGTGGGGCCCGTAGGCGTACGTC
The DNA here is from genome assembly GCA_046597895.1 of Ilumatobacteraceae bacterium. GTDB lineage: Bacteria > Actinomycetota > Acidimicrobiia > Acidimicrobiales > Ilumatobacteraceae > WLJO01. Next base: position 3,922 of record JBKJJS010000290.1, on the reverse strand, counting down.
GGCGCGCCCGTCGTCTCCTTCAACCAGGCGGCAAGCGGAGAGTGGTCGGCGTGGCAGTGCGTGACGAGGATCGCCACCACCCGTTCACCCGTCAACGCCGCCGCGAGCGCATCGCGATGCGAATCCAACGCCGGGCCGGGATCGATCACCGCCACCTCGCCGTGGCCGACGATGTACGTGCCCGTGCCCTTGTACGAGTACTTCGACGGGTTCTCGGCCACGATGCGCCGTATGAGCGGCGACACCTGCTCGGCGACGCCGTACTGCACTGGCTCGAGCGGAGGGACGAACGGGATCGGCGGGACCACGGGCGTGAACGTACCCGACCTACCGAGTGCCCAACGGTTGGGTCAGCCGCCGGGCACGGCCAACCGGGCGAACGCGTGGGACAGTGCTCCGGCCGCCCGAACGTTTCCTACCGAATCACCATGGCCGAGCACGGTGACCCGCCACGCCGCCGAGGCCCCTGAGACGTCGACGCCGAGCATCGTCAACGCCGCCGCCATCACCGGCAGGCGTGCCCGCGACGAGCCGTCGGCGATCTTGAGCGCCACCGCCCGCCCGTCGGGCATCACCGCGGCGTACACACCGTCGGCCCCATCCTTGGCAAGCAGGCCCGGCACCCCTTCCATCAGTTGCGTCACGTGGTGGCCGCGGCCGCCGATGAGATGCGGGTACCCGGTCATCGCCTCCCACACGCGCCGCTCGCCACCCGCCACCGAGCGAAACGCCCGGGCGAGACCGATCAGTGACATGGCATGGGCCGGCGCGCCGCACCCGTCGACGCCCACGTGGCTCGGCGACTCACCGGCCAGTTCGGCGATCACCTTGCCGATCCACACCTGCAACGGATGACGGGGGTCGAGGTAGGAGCCATTGGTCGGCCAGTCGTTGTGGCGGCACGTCACGAGCATGCCGGCGTGCTTGCCGCTGCAGTTCATGAACAACGGTTCCCGGCGCCCTCCGGAGCGCACCACGTCAGCCGCCGCCGTCTCGTCGATCGGAAAGTCGGGCGTGTTGCCCAGCGCCGACTCATCGAGCCCGGCCGAGGCGAGGATCATCCGCACGGCCGCAACGTGCTCGGGTTCGCCGGTGTGCGACGCACACACCAGCGCCAACAAATCCGGCGGTAGGTCGAGCCCCACACGAAGCATGGCTCCCGCCTGGAGCGGCTTGTTGCACGAACGGGGGTAGATCACAACGTTCGGATCGCCCATAGCGAAGGCCACGGAGCCGTTCGCCGCCAGTCCCACCACGGCACCCTCATGCCAACACTCGTCCAGGCCAGACCGCCGGGCCACGGCCACGAGTTCGAACGACCCGCTCGCCGGCTCGGCCATTGTCACGACATCGGTCCGGCGTCGTTCTCCGGGACCGGGCCATCGTCGGGCGGCGGCGCCGCGGGATGACCATGCCGTCGCACCGCTCGCCGCTCCTCCTTCACCGCGCCACGGTCGAGCACCTCCGTGAGCGGGTGCTCCCCGACGTCATGGCGTGTGCCCCAACTGCCGACCAACGCCGAGACCATGGCGGCGGCCGGGAGGGCGAGGATGGCCCCAACGGGCCCGAGGAGTGATGCTCCGGCCAGCGCCGCCGTGAATGCGACCGCCGGATGCAGCTCCATGGTCCGGGCGGTGATGCGCGGGGCGAAGATGTAGTTCTCGATCTGCTGGTACAGGATGATCACCCCAAGCACCGCGACGGCGCGGATCGGGCTGTCGTTGTTCAACAACGTGACGAGCACGGGAAGTACGCCGGCGATGTACGTACCGACGACGGGGATGAACTGCGAGATCACGCCCACCCACAGTGCCAAGGCGATGGGGGCCGGCACCCCGATGATCTGGAACACGATCCCGTGGAACACGGCGGAGAGCCCGGCGAGCAGGACCCTCGAGTACAGGTAGCCGCCCGTCTTGGTGATGGCCAGGTTCCAGGTGTCGAGCACTTTCGTCTGGTGTTCCCCGCTCAATCGGCTGCACAGCGCCCGTCTCAGCCGCGGACCATCGGCCACGAGGTAGAACGTCACGAGTAGGACCGAAAACGTCTGCAGGAGATAGCCAAGCGCGTTGACCGACAACCGCACCGCATCGTCCGAATGCGATTTGATGAACCGCTGCACCGGCCCGTCCGGATCCTTCAGTTTGTCGTTCCACTCGGCGGCATCGATCTTTGTGTTGAAGGTGTCGTTGAGGAAGTTCACGACGCGGTTCACGTACCGCTCGGAGTTGTTGAGCAGGTCGGCGACCTGACGGAACACCAGGGTGAGGATCGATGCGACGAACAACACCGCCCCGACGAACACACCGAGCAGGATCGCCGCCGTCGCTGATCCGCGACGCCACCCGCGGTGCGCCAATTTGTTGACGCCGGGCTCGATGGCGAGCGACAGGAACAGTGACACCAGCAGGAGGAGAAGGAGGCCGCCCAGGCGACCGAACCCCCAGCGAAGTATGAGCGTGACCAGGAATCCGAGCCAGAAGATGGCCACGGCGCGCCAGACCCATCTGGGCATGCGCTCGCCGGCGCGGTTGGCCTGCGGTCCGTCCGTCACGTAGGAGGCACCGTAGCGGGTACCGCTAGTGCTCGGCGGCGCGAACGCGAGCGTGTTCGGCGCGGGCGTGCTCGACCAGGGCATCGTAGATGCGCTGCTGTGCCGGATCGACATCTGCGGTGTCCTCCGGATGCCATTGCAGGCAGACGAACCAACCGTTGTCACGTTCCATGGCTTCGACGTGGCCGTCGTCGCTCCATGCCGTCGCCGCGAATCCGTCACCGAGCCGATCGACGGCCTGATGGTGGTACGAAATGGCCGGCGGCGTCTCGTGGCCGTCGAGCGCGGCGGCGAGGCGGCTACCGGGCGCCACTTCGATGGGGTGCTCGACGCCCTCCGGAGGGGTCGGGAAACCCAACGGACCGTGGGCGATGTCCACGTCCGTCGCGACGTCCTCGAGATGTTGGTGCAGGGTGCCGCCGAACGCCACGTTCGCAACCTGCATTCCGCGGCACACCGCCAGCGTCGGGATCCCCTGTTCGGCACTGGCCCTGCACAGTGCGATCTCGAATTCATCGTTTCGACGATCAACCCCGTAGGTCCGGTCGTGGGCGTCCTGACCGTAGAGCTCGGGATCGACGTCAGCTCCTCCCATCAGGACGAGCCCGTCGAAGCGTGCCATCAGCTCGCGAGCTTCGGGCACGGTCAGCGCCCGCGGGGCGAGCGTGACCGGCTCGCCGCCCGCACGGATCACCGCGTCGAGATACCGCCGGCCGGCAAAGGAGACCTCGATCCTCGACACCTTGCCGGCGGGACCGATACGCCCGGCTACAGCGATGAGCGGGGACATGGACTCAGAATCTACCCGTCAGGTGCCAGACTGACGGCGTGCCGGACCCTGAGGACCCTGAGGCGCCTGAGGCGCCTGAGGACCCTGAGGCGCCCGAGGACCCAGAGGAGGCCGACGAGTTTCCCCCTGAGGATTTCGCCGACGACCCGTACGAGCTGCGCCCCCCGACGACCATCAAGCGGGTCGGACGGGGCGGCCAGATGCTCGGCGCCGCCATGATCGGCCTCGCCGAGCTGCTGCAGCCCCGGCCGAAGGCCGAGATCCCCATCGAAATCGCCACCCCGGGCGAGCCCCCGAACATCGACACGACCGGCCTCGACGAACCGTTCGGGGCCGGAAACGAACGGATGGTCGGGCCGCCGATGGACGACCTGAAGGCGAAGGCCCGCACCGGCCGCACGGTCAAGCGTCGCCGCTCACCGCCTCTGTGAGCGCGGCTGCGAGGTCACCCCGCTGGGCGACCTCGATCCGTTCCAGTCCGAGCCATCCGGCCATCAGATGCAGTTCCTGGGCCAACTCCTCGGCGGCGTACGCCGCGGGCACACCAGGCTCGGTGTACGCGGCCTTGACTCTCAGGG
>JBKJJS010000085.1:0-3820 GCA_046597895.1 Ilumatobacteraceae bacterium | reverse complement strand
TTGCGGACCACCGCGAACCACGCGTGCGCGGGCGTCTCCCCCTGGCCCTCGAGCAATCTCTCGGCGCGCGCCAGCCAACCGCGCACTGGGGCCATGAGCGCGGTGTCGAACAGCAGATGCATGGCGACGCGCACAGCGGCGCCCCCCGCCGCGACGGGGTCCCCGGCCGCCACGCACGCCGCGTGAGCGCGCTCCCATGCATCGATGGTGGCGTCAAGGTGGCCGGCGGCATAGGCCACCTCGCCAAGCATCGGCAGGTCGGCGGGATCCAGGAGACCGCCGGCGTCCGCTTCCGTGAGCAGCGCGAACGCCTGCGGCCACCGGCCGTGTGACGCAGCGTCGCGGGCGCGCTCCACGAGGCCCGCACCTGGGTCCTCGCTCATCGCACCCCCCGTAACCATCGGTGTTACCGCCGTAACAGTGTGGCTCACGCACCTCGGGTGAGGGCCACCGAGGCCCCAAGGCGACTGAACGAGGGAGAACCCATGGACGGTGTCCAACAGCTCGACGAGATCATCCCCCTGATCGAGGCGGTGGTCGATCGGATCACGTCCGACCAGCTCGACAACTCGACCGCCTGCGCCAACTTCACAGTGACGGGCGTCTTGGAGCACATGATCGGCGGCGCTACTCACTTCTCCCCGGCCTTCCGAGGCGGAGCGGCTGGGTCCGCGCCAGCCCTGGAGGGCGAGCTCACCGATCGCTGGAGGCGAGCCATGGCCGAGCTGTTGGGTGCCCTGCACTCGCCCGGCGCCCAGGAACGGACCGTCAACGCCCCCTTCGGCGAGGTACCGGTCTCGATGTTCGCCCGCTACACCGCCTTCGACGGCCTCGTCCACGGCTGGGATCTGTCCAGGGCTACCGGCCTGCCCTACGAACCACCCGACCGCCTCATCGCCGAGGTCGACGCCGGCGCTCGCCAAATCGTGCAGCCGGAGATGCGTGACGGCGACACGTTCGGCGCCGAGGTCGAGGCCCCACCGGAAGCCAGCCAGCTCGAACGCATCGTGGCCTTCTCTGGCCGCCAGATTCCGAGGACTTGAGATGGAGATCGCAAGAGTCAACGGAGTCGAGCTGGAGTACGAGGTGGTCGGCGCTGGCGAGCCCGTGCTCCTCATCAGCCCGATCCTCCCCGACGGGTTCCTGCCCGTGATGACCGAGTCGCCTCTGGCCGACCGGTACCAGCTGATCCGCTACCACAAGCGGGGCTGGGCCGGCAGCACGCAGACGGCCGGGCCGGTGCCCGTCGCCGACCACGCTGTCGACGCCGCTGCCCTCCTCGACCACTTCGGCCTGCCGTCCGCCCACGTCGCCGGTCACTCCAGCGGCGCGGCGGTCGCCGCGCAGCTCGCCTTGGACCACCCCGGCCGCGTGCGCACGCTCGTCCTCCTGGAGCTCTCGCTCCTCTCGGTGCCCGCCGGCGAAGCCTTTTTGCAGCAGGCGGGACCGGCGTTTGAGGCCTACGCCGCGGGCGACCACGAGGGCGCGATCGCTCAATTCTTGGGTGTCGTGGGCGGCATCGACGCGGCCGCCGTCCGCACTGTGCTGGACGACGTGTTACCCGGCGCGTTCGCGCAGTCGGTCAAGGACGCCGACACCTTGTTCGGCATCGAACTGCCCGGGCTCGGCGAGTGGGGCTTCGGCGCCGAGCAGGCCGCCGCCATCAAGTGTCCCGTCCTGTCGGTCCTGGGAAGTGGCACGCAGCCGCTGTGGGTCGACGTCGCGGCCTTCCTGCGCTCGTCACTCCCGAACGTCGACGAGTGCACGATCGACGGTGTCGGCCACCTGCTGCACATCGAGCGCGCCGAGCCCGTCGCCCAAGCGATCGCGAGCTTCCTCGGGCGCCACCCCATGACCGATCGGTAACTCAGACCGACCATCCGAAACTAAACAAGGAGACACAATGCCCTTCATCCAAGTGAAGGTCATCGCTCAGCCGATCGTGGCGGGTCGTGCCCCGCCGATGGTTGAGGAGAACGTGTCTGGCCACCCCGAACAACCACGGGCGAGCATCGGCCCCGAGTGGAACTTCAGTGATTCGCCGCCAGGCCACCGTGAAGGTTTCGGCAGCGATATCGGCTGCGTCCTGGGGATGTTCCAACCGTCGAGCTGCGTAGCCCAACAGCGCGATGATCTCCGCCTCGTACAGCGCTTGAAACCGCGACCGCCCTGTCCTCGATCGAGCTGGCTGACGAGCGCTGTCGGATGTTCCTTGGGCCTCAGTCGTCGCAGGCGGTCGGGGACGGATCCTGTTCACAGGCGTTTGGTGACGGTTCGGGATCGCTCGCTGGGCCGGGGACGACCACCGTGGTAACGGGGGCGTATTCGTCCACTGCGAGTTTCTCGGTGGGGAAGGGTCCCAGTTCTCGCGTCGTGCCGTCCTCGCGCGTGTAGGCGATGGTGAAGTTCGCCGGGGTGGGCAGCCAGGCGGCATACCGCTCGCCGATCACCGTGGCGGTGACGTCCTCCTGCCCGGGTCGGCGAATCGTGACGTTGTCGCCGGTCGCCGCCTCAGAGGGCAAGAGGCCGGTCACGACCGTGTAGAGCTTGCCGTCGATGTCGAGACCGCGGGCCAAGGTTTGTCCGGGCTCGAGGGCCCCGGAAATGCCTCGTACGATGAGCGATCCGTCGGCGAAGGTGGCGCAGAGGGCGACGGCTCCCGGGCTGACGTAGACCGCGAGGGCCGTGGTGCCTCTCATCTCGGAGAGCACCGGCTGGAAATGGTCGGCGGAGAGCGCAGATGGGTCGCCTCCGGCTTCCAGCAGCCCGGCCTCGAGGACCGTTCGTACATCCGCGTCGCATTGGGTCGTCAGCCGTGTGCTCTGCTCGGCTGTCGGCATCGCGGGGGTGGCGCTCCACGCGGCCTGCGCCACTTCGGCGGGCCCTCCAGGGGTGGAGCCGCCCACGAAGGTGCCGACGAGCACGGCGACGGCGAGCGCGCTGGTTGCGCCGGTTGCGACGAGCAGCCGGCGGCCGCTGCTGCGGTGGCTGCTGCGGTGGCCCGACCACCGGGTTGGACGGGGAGCGACCGGCAGTTCGCGGTACTCAGCGGTCCGCTGCATCAGATAGTCGCCAGCGTTCGCCAGCATCTCGTCCAGGTCGTTACTCATCGTGACTCCTCGTTGGGATTTCATGTTGACGGCGCTCGAGCAGTGGATCGACCGTGTCGGGTCGACGTAGCTGCGCGAGGCCGCGATGGACGTGATGGTTGACCACCGATCGCGTCACGCCGAGCAATTCGGCAACCTCTGCGTAGGTCCAGCCGAACGCGTGCACGAGCAGCACACTCACCCTCTGATCTGGCTTCAGACCGGCGAGGTGCTGCAGCAGGTCGTGCAGCGCCGGATCGTAGTGAGCGAGGTCAGGGAACCTGCTCGGAAACGTCGACCGTTGGAGCCATCGCGTGTACGGACGTGAACGAGACTGCCCAACCCGATAGAGATATCCGAGCGGGTTCTCCATTCGTAGCAGCCGTTCTTGGTTGGTCCAGGCGTACTCCTCGACGTCGGAGCAGATGTCGCTGCCGACCTCGATGCCCCACTTCGCCACGAGTGCCGGCAGAAGACGCGACCGAATCTCGTCGATCAGGTCATCGAACCGTGGGAGGCAACTTTCGGGCCGTGCGTCGTCCATTACACCCTCAAGACCCGCGAGACGACGGATGTGTCCCACTGCTCTCAACCAGCTTGCCCCATCTCCTCGCTTACCGGGCCGGGTTCGTAGGGCAGTCGGCGAAGTGAGGCGTCGAGCTGGTGCTCCCAGTCAGTGAGCGAATCGGCGTGTACACAATGGCGGGCCACGCGGAGCTGGAGGCGGCGCT
>JBKJJS010000431.1:0-3562 GCA_046597895.1 Ilumatobacteraceae bacterium | reverse complement strand
CCGACTCGTCGGGGAAGCTCTGACGAGTCGGGCAGATCCCAAACCCGACTCCCACGCTGTCGGTACGGCCCGGACGCGTCGTGCGCCGATCAGCCGTTGACGGTGGTCGACACAGGTGGCTCCGAGACTGGGAGCGGTTGGGCGGGTGCGCCGCTGCGGGCGGCGAGCAGCGCTCCGATCGTCGGGAAGAGCCAACCTTCTGGCAGCGCCTCCGCCAATGTGGCCGACAGTTGGGGATCGTCAACGATCCGGAAGACCTTCTCGTCCACGCGGACGGCGCCCAACTCCTCACGGGCCGCCTGGATGACGCCTGACTCGGTCTCGAGACGGGCCGTGTCCGCCTCGAGTTGATCGTTGGCGGCGTCGAGGCGGCTCAGTTCCTGTTCGCGATTGGAGAGCTCCTCGCGCTGGTTGAGCCACGCCTTGACCGGAAGGATCAACACGCTGGCCGCGAGTGATCCGGCCACGACCACCGCCAGCAGGGTTACGAGGATCTTCCAGCGGCGCCGGCGAACCAGCGGCGTGTCGGCATCGCGGTATCGCGTGGTGGCGCTGCGGCGAGCCCGCTCGTCGGGTACCCGCGGCCGCGTAATCGTGGCGGTGCGGTGGCCGGTGTCGTCTCTCACGTACCACCTCTGGCGAGCGCCGCACGACCCCGATAACGGGCGGCGTCGCCCAGTGCCTCTTCGATGCGCAGGAGTTGGTTGTACTTCGCGACTCGGTCGCTTCGGGCGGGCGCGCCCGCTTTGATCTGACCGCAGTTCGTGGCGACGGCCAGGTCGGCGATGGTGACATCTTCCGTCTCACCGCTGCGGTGGCTCATCACGCTCGTGTACGCGTGGCGAGTGGCCAGATCCACGGTGTCCAGGGTTTCCGTGAGGCTGCCGATCTGGTTCACCTTGATGAGAACGCTGTTGGCGATGTGCCGTTCGATCCCCATGCGCAGGCGCTTCGTGTTCGTGACGAACAGATCGTCGCCGACGAGTTGGACCCGGTTTCCGATCGCCTCGGTGAGGGCGGCCCAACCGTCCCAGTCGTCCTCGGCCATGCCATCCTCGATCGACACGATCGGGTAGGTGTCCACAAGACGGCTCCAGTACGCCACCATCGCATCCCGGTCGAGCACCTTGCCTTCGCCGGCGAGGTGATAGCGGTCGTCGCGGTACAACTCGCTCATCGCTGGGTCGAGTGCGATCGCGAGGTCTTTGCCTGGTTCGTAGCCGGCGGCCGAAATGGCCTCGACGAGGAGGCGAACGGCATCCTCGTTCGTCGAAAGGTTCGGGGCGAACCCTCCCTCGTCTCCGACCGCGGTCGCGAGACCTCGGTCCTGCAAGAGCTTCTTCAGTTGGTGATACGTCTCGACTCCCCAGCGCAAGCCCTCCCGATAGCTCGGGGCCCCGATGGGCATCACCATGAATTCCTGCATGTCGATGGTGTTATCGGAGTGCACGCCGCCGTTGACGACGTTCATCATCGGCACGGGGAGCACGTGGGCATTCGGCCCACCGATGTAGCGGTAGAGGGGCAATTCGAGCTCCGCCGCTGCGGCCTTGGCCACGGCAAGGCTGGTGCCCAGGATGGCATTCGCGCCGAGGCGGCTCTTGTTGTCCGTACCGTCGAGATCGAGCATCACCTGGTCGATGATGCGCTGGTCCAGCGCCTCGAGATCAGTGATGGCCTGGGCAATTTCGCCGTTGACATGGCTCACCGCAACGGCGACGCCCTCGCCGCCGTAGCGGGTGCCGCCGTCGCGCCGCTCCACCGCTTCGTGCTCGCCGGTAGAGGCACCGGAGGGCACCGCGGCCCGACCGGACGCGCCGGACGACAGATGTACCTCGACTTCGACGGTTGGGTTGCCACGGGAGTCGAGGACCTCGCGGCCGACGACGAGCTCGATCTCGCTCAAAGGTGCTCCTAATCGGGGGGCGAAACACCAGTCAGGGTACCCAACCAGCCAGGGCTCAGGTCGGCATCCCCGACACCAGGTGAGGGAGTGTCAGCTCGACTCGGCGGCTTTGACCTCGTCCCACAGGGCGTCGAGGTGGGCTAGATCGGCGGTGTGCAGCTCCATGCCGCGGGCGGCCGCGAGGCGTTCGACGGATTCGAAGCGGCGCCGGAACTTCTGCGTGGCCGCCCGCAGCGCCGCTTCGGGATCGATGTGGAGGTGGCGGGCCACGTTGACGGCGGCGAACAGCAGGTCGCCGATCTCGTCGCGAACCGCTTCATCGTCGCCGCCGTGGATCGCCGCGAGCACCTCGGCGAGTTCCTCGGCCACCTTCGGTAGCGCACCGTGGACGTCGGGCCAGTCGAACCCGACGCCAGCGGCCTTGGACTGCACCTTGGCCGCATACGACAGCGACGGCAGCGAACCTGGGATGCCATCGAACAGCGACGTTCTCGACTTCTCGGCGCGCTTGATGGCATCCCAGTTCGTGAGCACGGTCGCGGTGTCGTCGGCCTGCACGTCGCCGAACACATGCGGATGGCGGCGCACGAGTTTGTCGTGGATGCCCTGGGCCACGTCCGTCATCGTGAACCGACCCTCCTGCTCGGCGATCGTGGCGTGGAACTCGATCTGGTAGAGCAGGTCGCCGAGTTCCTCGATGAGCGCATCATCGGAAGAGGCGTCGTCGACGTCGAGCGCCTCGATGGCGTCGACCACTTCGTAGGTCTCCTCCACGAGGTACTTCGTGAGTGACTGGTGCGTTTGCTCGCGGTCCCATGGGCACTGTTCGCGCAGCGTTCGGGTGAGCAGGTGGAAGCTCACGAGGGCCGCGCCGACGGGAGCCCCGAGCCGAGGGATGTACAACGACGTGAGGTGGTCCGCCTCGATGGTGCGGTCGATATCCGCCCACGGCACCTCAACGATTCGCTCGTCGGGAAGTCCGAGGTGATGGAGGAGCAGTGCGGTGGCGGGGGGCCTGCCCTCGACGGCCAGCTTGATGTCCGACAGCACCCAATTGGCATGGGTGTGGGCGACGAGGAGTGGCCCGTGGTCGCCGGCGGCGCTCGTCGCGAACGTGTGGCCGTCGACGAGGCGCACCCCCATCTCGATGGGGTCGATCCCGAGGCGGGCGTAGGCGACGTCGAGGAACGACATAGCGGGCAAGATCTGCGTAGTGACCCGGCTGTCCGCCCGGAGTCCGCGCACCGTTCGCTCGAGCACGAGCGGCGAGCCCGGTACGGCGTACACGATCGTGCCGTGTTCCAGCGCGGCGGCGACGAGGTGCTCGACGATGCTGGCGTATACGTCGTCAAACGATTCGGCCGTCTCGTACGCATCGTCGAAGGTCGTTGCGTTTTCAACGATCGAAGCGGCCGGATGGCGAGCCGTGCGCAGGAAACGGTTGGGGATGGCAGCGAGCGTCGAGCGGGTGAGTTCGTTCGTGAGTTCCGGCCCCGCCGGGCCGAGCCCGACAACGATGACGGCCGGGACGCTTGGCTGCTCCACGTCAGCCCAGGGCGACGACGGCACGGAGCACGGGGTCCCAGCGGCCGTACTGCGACGCCACCGACACGTTCGCCAGCGCTGGCCGCCTACTATGGCGCGCTCACGCAGGCG
>JBKJJS010000408.1:0-20297 GCA_046597895.1 Ilumatobacteraceae bacterium | reverse complement strand
GACAGCTCGGACTCGCTCGGCAGCAGCCGCCCGGCGGCGTACGCTCCCGAGCGCACGCGGCCCCGCACCTCGTCGGCAATCTCCTGGTACCTGATCGTGCGCACTTGTCTCATACTTGTCTCCCCCGTCCTGCGATTCAACCCCCAACCCTCCCCGCCCCCGTTTTGACCCTTTCCCGCAACTCTCGCGGGATTGTGCGGCGCCCACGCCGCAATCCCGCGGGAGTTGCAGAATTGGGTCGGAATTGGGTCGGAATTGGGTCGGAATTGGGGTGGCGGGCGGGGTGAACTTGTATTATACTTGTCTACGAAAGATGCTGCCGAGGAGGCCACCATGACCGTCACCGCCGGAACCCCGATCGAACTCGTCGAGCAGGTCTACGCCACGCTTACGGAGCGAGCCGCCCTCGGGCGCCACCGCCTCGGGCGCCCGCTCACGCTCACCGAGAAGATCCTCATCAATCACCTCTCGGACCCCGAGGGCCAGGAGTTGGAGCGCGGGGCGAGCTACGCCGACTTCCATCCCGACCGCGTCGCCATGCAGGACGCCACCGCCCAGATGGCGCTCCTGCAGTTCATGACCGCCGGCCTCCCCACCACCCTCGTGCCGTCGACGGTCCACTGCGACCACCTCATCTCCGCCAAGGTCGGCGCCAAGATCGACCTCGGCGTCGCGGTCGACACGAACAAGGAGGTCTACGACTTCCTGCGCAGCGTCTCGGCGAAGTACGGCATCGGCTTCTGGCGGCCGGGGTCGGGCATCATCCACCAGGTGGTGCTGGAGAACTACGCGTTCCCGGGCGGAATGATGATCGGCACCGACAGCCACACGCCGAACGCCGGTGGGCTCGGGATGGTGGCCATCGGCGTCGGCGGCGCAGATGCCGTCGACGTCATGACCGGCTTCCCGTTCAACGTGCGGTGGCCCAGGGTGATCGGCGTGAGGCTCACCGGGAGCCTGTCAGGCTGGTCATCGCCGAAGGACGTCATCCTGGAAGTCGCCCGCATCCTCACCGTCGAGGGCGGCACCGGGGCCATCGTCGAGTATTTCGGCCCCGGTGCCGACACCATCTCGGCCACCGGCAAGGCCACGATCTGCAACATGGGCGCCGAGATCGGCGCCACCTGCTCGCTGTTCTCGTACGACGCCAACATGGCGATGTACCTGAAGGCCACCGGCCGAGAGGCCATCGCCGACGCCGCCGATCACGTGGCGGCCGAACTGCGTCCCGATGACGGCGCTCTGTACGACCAACTCTTCGAGATCGACCTCGACACGCTCAAGCCCCTCATCAACGGCCCCCACTCCCCCGACCGAGCCCACCGAGTCGGGGCCGGCGTCGGTCAGGCGGCCGACGAGAACGGGTGGCCGCTCGACATCTCGGCCGCGCTCATCGGATCCTGCACGAACTCGTCGTACGAGGACATCACCCGGGCGGCATCGGTGGCCCGACAGGCGTCGGCCAAGGGCCTACGATCGAAGACCGACCTGCTCGTCTCCCCCGGCTCCGAACAGATCAGGGCCACCATCGAGCGCGACGGTCTCATGGCCGACCTCGAGGCCATCGGAGCCACGGTACTTGCGAATGCCTGTGGGCCGTGCATAGGCCAATGGGAGCGATCGCAGCAGGTGACCGATCACGCCAATACCATCGTCAACTCGTTCAACCGCAACTTCCCGAAGCGCAACGACGGGTCGGCCAACACGCTGTCGTTCGTCACATCGCCCGACACCGTCATCGCGCTCGCCCTGGCCGGGCGCCTCGACTTCGACCCCACGACGGACACCATCACCAACGACGATGGCGTCGAGGTGTGGCTCGACCCGCCTGTCGGCGAAGTACTGCCGGCCAGGGGCTACGACCCGGGCGAGAACACGTTCACCGCCCCACCGGCCGACGGCTCGGGCATCGAGATTGTCGTGTCACCCACGAGCACTCGTCTGCAGTTGCTCCAACCGTTCGCGGCGTGGCACGGGCAGGACTACCTCGGCCTGCCCGTACTGATGAAAGCACAAGGCAAGTGCACGACTGATCACATTTCCGCCGCAGGAAAGTGGCTGACCTTCCGTGGGCACCTGGAGAACATCTCCGGCAATCTGTTCCTCGGGGCGATCAACGCGTACACCGGTGCCACCGGGGAGGGCAAGAGCGCGCTCGACGGCGCGACCGCGCCGTACCCCGAGTTGGCCAAGCGGTACGGCGAGGCCGGCATCCGGTGGTGTGCCATCGGCGATCGCAACTACGGGGAGGGATCATCCCGCGAGCACGCCGCGATGGAGCCCCGTTTCCGTGGAGGCGTCGTGATCTTCGCCCGCAGCTTCGCTCGCATCCACGAGACGAACGCCAAGAAGCAGGGTCTCGTGCCCCTGACGTTCGCCGACCCGGCCACGTACGACCTCATCGGGGAGGACGACCGCATCAACGTGCTCGGCCTGCCCCCCGAGCCCGGCCGTCCCGTCCGGTGCCAGATCGTGAAGCCGTCCGGCGAGACGATCGACTTCGAGGCGACCCACACGTTCAGCGACGAGCAGGTGGAGTGGTTCCGCTCAGGCTCGGCGCTCAACGTGGTGCGCCGCAAGGTCGCCGACGGCGAAGGCTGACGGTCGCCCCGTGGATGCCATTGAGCTACTCCGCACCACGGGTTCGGCCCGACGGTTCACGGCCGAGCCGGTCGACGACGCCACCCTGTACGCGATCTTGGATGACGCCCGCTTCGCCCCGAGTGGCGGCAATCGTCAGGCGTGGCGTGTCGTCGTCGTCAAGGACCCGGAACGACGGCGGAGACTCGGCGACCTGATGCGCCCCGTCTGGGCCGAGTACCTCGCCATCTCCGCCACCGGCCGCACGCCGTTCTCCGCCGTCGAGGCCTCGCCCTACGCCGTCCCGGCGGCCTTGTCGGCCACCGCTCCGAACGATCTCATCGAGGGCATCGTGGACGTGCCGGTGGTCCTCGTGATCGGCGCCGATCTCGGCTCGGTGGCGATGATGGACAAGGACCTCGAGCGCCCACCCATTGTCGGTGGAGCATCCATCTACCCGTTCTGCTGGAATCTCCTGCTGGCGGCCCGCACCCACGGCCTCGGCGGGGTACTCACCACGTTCCTGTCGCGGGCCGAAGCAGAGGCCGCACCGGACCTCGGCCTGCCATCCACGTACGCCATCGCCGCCACGGTCTTCCTCGGTCGCCCCGTCCACCAGCCGACGAAGTTGAAGCGCCATCCCGTCGAGGCGTTCACCACCATCGATCGCTTCGACGGGCCAAGCTTCGATGGCTGAGCGAGCAGACCCGGGTCCCGACCTTCATCGCTGGCCGAGTCCCTGGCCACGTGGCATGCCGAGATCGCCATGGCCGACGAGATTCTCGCCGGCTACGAGTCGCTCGACTCCCTGGCTCCCACCCCGACATGGGACGGAATGTTCGTGTCGGCCCGCTGGGTGCTCGTCCACATGATCGAGGAATACGCACGCCACTGCGGCCACGCCGACCTCCTCCGCGAGCGCCTCGACGGCGCCGTCGGCGACTGAGGACTTCAGCGGCGAGGTGCCGAATGCGCGGCCGACACCTCACATTTGCGAGAAAAGGCGGTCGCTCAACCTGACCGGCTGACCGGCTGACCGGCTGACCGAGTCTGTGCTTGGCTCCTCAAACTACTTGTCGGTACCGGGGCGACGCTTGGTCTCGTGGTCCGGATCGCCCTTGTAGCCGGCGGGCAGCGTACGGGCCAGTTCCTCGGCGGTCGGCTCGCGTTCCACTCGCGCCTCGTCGGGGAGTAGGTCGACGATGGCCGCCATGATCCGCTTGGTGTCCGCGTTGGGCGACTTGTACTTCAGTGTCACCGGCGGCCCGACCCGCACGCGAACGGTGGGCGGGTCCACCACGTTGAGCATGTTCGGGAGCCGGGCGTTGCGGGGCCACACCTTCTCGGTCCCCCAGAGCCCTACCGGGATGACCGTGGCATGGCTCATCGCCGCCAGACGAGCGGCCCCCCACCGCGCCTTCAGCGTCGTCTCGAAGAACGCCCGACCCCGCGGGATGGTGCCCTGCGGCATCAGCGCCACCATTTCACCAGCGGCGAGCGCATCAGCGGCGGCCTGCAGCGGCTCGTCGCTCCCCGTGCCCCTGTCCACTCGAATGCCGCCCATCGCCGCGGCGATCTGGCCGATGACGGGCGTGTCGAACACTTCCTTCTTCCCGAGGAATCGCACCGTGCGCCCCGTGCGGGCGACCAACAGCGCGACCGTCGCCGAATCGAAGTACGAGCGGTGGTTGGCCACGAGGATCACCGGACCGGTCGTGGGGATGAGGTCCTCACCTTCGATGTCGAACTTGGCGTACGGGAAGAACATCGGCCTCGTGAAGTTCATCGCGATGCGCTGCAATTCCATTCCCATGACCGGCACTTTCGCTACGCCCGGCGGCACGTCGAGATTCAGAGTAGGCCATCGCCGCGCCGCCGCCATCAGGACCAGACGGGGATCCGGGTTGACGGCATACGGATGACCAACCGCTCCGAGCAGCGGGGAGTCGTAATAGCTGTCGCTGTAGGCGTAGCTCTCGTCGAGGTCGATGCCGTGAACGTCGGCCCACTCCTGCACGGCGGCGAGCTTGCCGTGGGACCACACGAAGTGGCCGGCGATGGTGCCGTCGTATGTGCCATCGGTGTGTTCGCCGTACCGAGTGGCCACGACATCGTCGAAACCGAGCCGTCGGGCGAGCGGCAGCACGAGGTCGTACGGCGTCGTGGTGGCCATCACGAGGGCCCGGCCCGCCGCCCGATGCTCGTCGAACAGCGCAGGGGCAAATGGCTGCACGAGCTCGACGAGTCGGTCGGCGGCGATCTCGGCCGCCGCCTGGACGGCCTCACGAGACCGACCCTTGACCAGGTTGGCACCGAGGCGGGCGAGTTCCATCGTCGGCCGGGTTTCACCGAGCCGGTTGAACAATCCGAACAGGAGCTTCTCGCCGGGTATCGGCTTGCCTCCGATACCTCCCTCCCGCATGGCCTCGGAGAACACCGGCCCGCTGGCCCCGGCCAAAATCGTACGGTCGAGGTCGAAGAAGGCGGCGCCCGTGCTCATCGGGCGAGCGTAGGGGCAATGATGCCGCACCGCTCACGAGCCAGGAGCCCATACCGCGGGAAAGGCGCCGCTTGGGGAAGCGGCGCCTCTCAACCTGGAACCCTGGAGATGGGGGATCTCCTTGGGGTTCATTCGACTCGGAGATGGGGGATCTCCGTTCGTCGAGCTGTGGAGAAGTATGCACGCGAACGAACGATCTTTCAACCTGAATTATGTGATACCGAGTATCGTTATTTCAGATGGATCTCCGCCAGCTCGCCGCCCTCGTCGCCATCGCGGATCACGGCTCGTTCTCGGCCGCCGCACGGGCGCTCTACACCGTGCAGTCCAACGTGTCGGGCCATGTGGCGCACCTCGAACGAGAGCTCGGCGTCCTCTTGGTCGACCGCCAGCGGGGCGGCCTCACCGAGGAAGGGGTGGTGGTCGTCGAGCGAGCGCGCCGCGTCCAACAGGAGATGGAGGCGATCGCCGCCGACATTTCGTCCCGAGACTCCGACATCGCTGGCGGGACCCGCATCGGGGTCATCGGTACCACGGGTCGCTGGCTGATGCCGCAGCTGCTCACGCAACTCTCCAAGGACCATCCCCGGGTGCGGGCGGTCATCTTCGAGGGCTCATCAAGTTTGCTGCTGCATCGCCTGATGGAGGGCCAACTCGACGCCGCCATCGTGCACTTGCCGATCGACGATCCCGACCTCAACATAGAGCCCCTGTTTGCCGAGGACCTCATGGTGCTCGCTCACACGAATCACCCGATCGCCATGTTCGAGGAAATGGACCTCCGAGCGCTCAGCGCCCACCCGATCCTGCTCCCCCCTCCTGGCGCGGCGCTTCGCCGCGTCATCGACAGGGCCGCGGCGGGCGCCAGCGTTACGCTCAAGCCGCTCGCCGAGATCGATGGAGTCCGGCTCCTGGTGTCCCTGGCGTTCGAGGGGTTCGGCCCAGCCATCGTCCCGGCCACCGCGGTGCCCAGTTGGTTGAAGGGCGAATTCCAGCGGGTCCAGGTCCCCGACCTCCCCCAACGGGTCGTCGGCTGGGTCCAGCGCCGTCGCCCCGCTCCCTCGGCGCCGAGTCGCGCCGTTCGGGACCTCATGCTCGGCATGGTGACCCGCCTCGGCGCCCGCCAGCCCGGTGTCGACGTCGGCGCCATCGGCCGCCCCTGAACCGGCCGCAGTAGAGTTCCCGACGTGCCAGCTCCCATCGCTCTGCGCGCCGGATCGAAGGGCCCGGCGCGCGCCATGGTGCAGGACCTCCACGGCCGGCGGATCGTGTTCGTCGATATCGACGGCGAGGTCAAGTTGGGGGCGCTCACGGCGTCAGCCTCCGACACCATCGCCGACGCGGCCCAAGTAGCGCTCGCCGAGCGGCTCCCCCTCGTGATCGAGATCGAGTCTTCCGGGGCCGACCTCACCGAGGGGGTTCCGGCGCTCCACGCATGGGGACGAGCCGCCCGGGCCATCGCCAACTGCTCGGGCATCGTGCCGGTGATTGCCATCGTCGACGGCCCCGCCGTCTCCGGCCCCGCCCTACTCCTCGGCATCGCCGACTTCGTCGTGATGACCGAGCAGGCGTACGCATTCGTCTCAGGCCCGTCGATGGTGGCCGAATTCACGGGTGTCGCCGTGGACAACGAGGAGTTGGGCGGGCCAACGCCCCACGCTCGCCAGAGCGGGCTCGCCACCACCGTCGTCACGGACCGGGACGCCGCCATGGAACAGGTCGGGTTCCTGCTCTCCTACCTGCCGGACCACTGCGACGAAGAGCCACCCCGCTGGCCGACGAACGACCCAGCGGACCGGCTGACTCCCGAGGCCGGCGAGCTGCTGCCCGCGTCGTCCACCGGCAGCTATGACGTGCGGGCGGTCATTCGCGCCCTCGTGGACGATGGCGAGCTGCTCGAGGCACGAGCGCGCTGGGCCGCCAACGTCGTCACCGGGTTTGCCACGATCGACGGCCGACCACTCGGGATCGTGGCCAACCAGCCCCAAGTCCTCGCCGGCACGCTCGACATCCCGGCATCGCAGAAAGCGGCCCGATTCGTGGCGTTCTGCGACGCCTTCAACCTGCCCATCCTCACGTTGGTGGACACCCCCGGCTTCTATCCCGGCAAGGACCTCGAGTGGCGCGGGATGATTCGCCACGGGGCGCAGCTCGTGTTCGCGTACGGGCGGGCCACCGTTCCCCGCGTATGCATCATCCTGCGCAAGAGCTATGGCGGCGCGTACATCGTGATGGACTCCAAGAAGATGGGCAACGACTTGTGCCTTGCCTGGCCGTGGGCGGAGTTGGCCGTGATGGGTGCCGGGCAGGCCGCGGCCATCCTCCAGCGGCGGGCCACACCAGACGAGCGGTCGGCATTCGAGCGGGACTACGCCGAGCGGCTACTGAACCCGTATGTCGCCGCCGACCGCGGGTACGTCGATGCCGTCATCGAGCCGGCCGACACCCGGGGCATCGTCGCCAACGCGCTTCGGATGCTCGAGGACAAGAGGGAACACCTTCCCGGCCGCAAGCACGACAACACGCCGCTGTAGCCGGCCCACTACCGTCCTGCCATGACATCTCGACATGTGCGTCGGTCGGATCTCGGGGAGGCGGCCGCAGTCCTGGGTCGAAGCTTCTTTGACGACCCGCTGATGGGCTTCCTGTTTCCGGACGCGACGACCCGCGGCGAGGATCTCGCTGTGTTGTTCGAACTGTGTCTCGCGGCGGCGATGAAACGAGGCAACACTTTCCTGCTCCCCGGTGAGAAGGGCCCCACTGGGGCGGCGCTCTGGTCGCCGCCCGACGTCGAGGTGATGTCGGACGAGGAGGGAGCGGCGATGGGGCCGATCGTCGGTGAGCGATACGGAGGCGCGGGGCTCGACCGGATGCGGGCGATGGGCGAGGCGATGGCCGCCCACCACCCGACGGACCCCCACTTCTACCTCTGGATCGTCGGCGTCGAACCGACCCGGCAGGGCCAGGGTCTCGGGGAAGCCCTGCTTGGCCCCGTCCTCTCCCGGTGCGACAACGACGTGGTGCCTGCCTACCTCGAATCGACGAGTCCCCGCAACATCGGGTTCTACGAGCGATTGGGCTTTGCTGTCCACTCCGAGTTCCATCCTGACGGTGGCCCTTTGTTAACCGGGATGTGGCGCGACCCCCGCTAACACCAGAGTTGACTGGTCAACATTGACTCGGTCATCTGCAGTCGGCTGCGGGCGGCTGCGCGTCGGTCGCTAACCTCGCCGGCGGGGAGGAAGCCCCCGAGACGACACACCCACACGGACAAGGGGACGAGCAAGGTGCCCGACACCATCACGATCATCGACGACCGCACCGGAAAGCAGGTGACCGTACCGATCACGGATGGCGTGTTCCCTGCCTCTGCCGTCCGGGAACTCGACCCCTCACTGTTCATTTACGACCCGGCCTACATGCAGACGGCCGCCTGTAAGTCGGCCATCACGTTCCTCGACGGAGAGGCCGGCATCCTGCGCTACCGCGGGTATCCGATCGAGCAACTCGCCGAACACTCCACGTACCTCGAGGTCGCCTACCTGCTGCTGAACGGTGACCTGCCGAATGCCGCCCAGCTTGCCCAGTGGACCTTCGACGTCACTCACCACACGTTCGTTCACGAGAACATGCGTAAGCGGTTCCTCGATGGGTTCCACCACGATGCCCACCCGATGGGCATGTTCGTCTCCTCGATCGCCGCGCTCGGCACCTTCTACCCCGAAGCGAAGCACATCGACGATGCGGATGCCCGGGAAAAGCAGGTCCTACGGCTCATCGCCAAGACCCCGACCGTCGCCGCCATGTGCCACCGCTTCTCGGTCGGCCAGCCGTTCGTCTACCCGGACAACCAGCTCAGCTACCCGGCCAACTTCCTCAACATGATGTGGAACATCGGTGGGTACGAGGTCGACCCCCGTCTCGAGCGCGCCATGGACGTGCTGTTCATCCTGCACGCTGATCACGAGCAGAACTGCGGGACCACGGCGATGCGCGTGGTTGGCTCGAGCCACGCCGACCCGTATTCGGCGGCGGCCGCCGCGGCGTCAGCGCTCTACGGGCCTCTTCACGGAGGGGCCAACGAAGCAGTCGTGCGCATGCTGGCCGACATCGGATCGATGGAGAACGTGCCAGCCTTCATCGATGAAGTGAAGGGCGGCAAGGGCAGTCGGCTGATGGGCTTTGGCCACCGCGTCTACAAGAACTTCGACCCGCGGGCGACGCTCATCAAGAAGACGGCGTACGAGGTGTTCGACGTCACCGGGAAGAACCCGCTACTCGACATCGCGCTCAAACTCGAGGAGGTAGCGCTCAGCGACGACTACTTCAGAAGCCGCAAGCTCTACCCCAACGTCGACTTCTACTCCGGCCTCATCTACCAGGCGCTCGGCTTCCCGGCAGATATGTTCACCGTGCTCTTCGCCATCCCGCGCACCGTCGGTTGGCTCGCTCACTGGCAGGAACTGCTCGCCGATAAGGACCAGAAGATCAGCCGTCCGCGGCAGTGGTACGCCGGCGCGGACGCCCGCGACTACGTCGGCATCGACTCCCGCTCGTAATTCAGGAGACGTCGAGCAGGATCTTGCCGACGTTGGCGTTCGCCGCCATCCGCTCGTGGGCTTTGGCCACGTCGTCAAGCCGGTAGCGGGAGTCCACTACGGCGTGAAGGTCGCCCGACTCGAAGCGCGGCAGCATCTCCCGCATAAATCGTTGTGCGAGGGCGATCTTCTCCTCGAGCGGACGCGCCCGCAACACCGTGCCGATAATGGCGGCCCGCTTCATGAGTAGGCCTATCAGCGCTACCGGCGCAGAGCCCCCGGCCATCGCACCGACCTGGATGATGCGGCCCTGGCTCGCCACGCATTGGATGTTGCGGTTCACGTAGTCGCCACCAATCACATCGAGAATGACGTCGGCCCCGCGGCCGCCGGTGAGGGTCTGGACCTCAGCGGCGAAGTCTTGCGATCCGTAGTCGATGGCGGCATCGGCGCCGAGCGCGAGGCAAGCTTCAACTTTGCCACCGCTGCACGTGACGGCGATGCGGGCGCCGAGCGCCTGCGCGATCTGGATGGCTGCCGTGCCGACGCCGGAGGCTCCTGCATGCACGAGAGCCCAGCGGCCGCTCGTGAGCCCGCCCTGGACGACTAGCGCGTCCCACGCGGTCAGGTACACCTCGGGGATGGCCGCCGCATCGTCGAGACCCACCGCCGCCGGCACCGGCATCAACTGGCGCTCGTGCACGGCGATCCGCTCGGCATACGCGCCGCCGCCGGTGATCGCCATGACCTGGTCGCCCGGCTTCCAGAGCCGCACGCGATCACCGACCTCCGCAACGGTGCCGGCGAACTCCAAGCCGGGGATCTCATAGGTCTCCGGGTACGGGTTGGCGTAGAGACCCATCCGCTGCATCAGATCGGCCCGGTTCAGGGCGGTGGCGCGGATCTCCACCAGCACCTCCTCAGCACCGGGGACCGGGTCCGGGATCTCCTCGATCGTGAGAACCTCGGGACCACCGTGGGCACGGAGAACGACAGCGCGCATGGGCCTGATCTTGACAGCTGCGGCCCGCGGCGCCGCGGTCAGCGGCCGAGGAACCGGGGCACCCGCTTCTCGGCGAACGCCGCCCGACCCTCGCCGAAATCGGCCGAGGACCAACACTCCTGGATCAACGAGCGAGCCACGGTCTCCGACGACCCGGCGAGGCCGAGCGATGCCGCGATGCTGGCCTTCGCCGCCGCCAGCGACAGCGGGGCATTCGACGCGATCAGCGCGGCGAGCGAGACCACCCTCGCGCCCAACTCCGCCTTCGGCACGACCTCGCTGATCAGACCGATCCGCTCGGCCTCGATTGCGCCGACGCGGGTGCCGGCGAGCAGGATGGACGACGCCCACTCGGGCCCGACAAGAGCGACGAGACGCTGGACGGACTCGAACGGGTATCCGGCACCCAATCGGCCGGCCGGGATGCCGAACGTCGCATCGTCAGCCGCCACCCGAAGGTCGGCTTCCATCGCCACCATCAACCCGCCACCGATGCAATATCCGTGGATCATGGCGATGACCGGTTTGCCGATCGCCAACGTGGTGGCTGGCTGGCTGCTCCCCGCCCGAGGGCCCCGGACGGTCGTACCGAGCTCGCCGATGTCGGCCCCCGACGCGAACGCCCGCTCCCCTTCGCCTCGTACGACGACCACACGAATCTCGTCGTCGTCCTGCCAGGTTCGCAGCACCTCTCCGATGGCGGAGAACATGTCGCCGGACAGCGCGTTGTGTTTGTCGGGCTGGTTGAGCACGAGCCAGCCGACGTGGTCGTCGACATGGGCCCGAATCCGTTCGGTGGTGGTCACACCGTCACCCCGCGCCGAGCACGGTCACGAGTCCGGCGACGGGATCTACCTCGACCTGAGCACCGTCGGGAATTTCGCGCAGCGCGCCCGGTGCCCCGATGACCGCCGGGATGCCCAACTCTCGGGCGAGCACCGCGGCGTGGCTGAGCGGCCCACCCTCGGACGTCACGACGGCACCAGCGATCGCCAGGACGACGTTGTAGGCCGGCGTGGTGCACGGCACGACGAGGACATCGCCGGGCTCCATCGAGTCAATGGCCTCCTCCGGCGAATTGGCGCGGCGGGCGCGACCAGAATACGAGGAGGTCCCGACCCCGACTCCGTGGAGTCCACTCGCCCGAACCTGGCCGTCCATCCCCATCTGCGCGATGACGATCTGGACCATCCCCACGAGCCGAGACAGCGACGCCGGGAGCACGTCGGGGGGCGGCGCCACCTCGGCAGGCCCGAGCAGCCTCGGGGCGTCGTCGAAGACGACATCTCGGCGGCGTTGGGCGCGGGTGGCCAGGTCGGCCGCGGAAGGTACGCCACGATCTCCGTCCAGCAAGTCCGGCGTGATCTCCTCCAGGCGCAGTTCAACGATGTGCTCCGCGGCGAGGATCCGTCCCCGTGCCGCGAGCCGCCGACCGAGTTCTAATAGGGAAAGGCGCATCAAGCCGAGGGGCCATTCCGCCGTAGTCGGTCCGTTGTCGTCGCGCAGGTTCATCGCCGCTCTGGCTTCGCCGAGTACCTCGTCGAAGCGGGCGCGGTGGTCAGCGGGCACTCGCCCCCGGACCTCGGCGATCCTGTGCCCGATCTCGGCAGCGACGTCGCGCTTCTCCGCGGCGCGGATCGTGGCAAAAACCACCTGGGGCACCTCCCCCAATGTGACGCCGTCGATGTCATAGCGGCTGAAGAGCAGCGAACCCTTGTAGCGCAGGTAGTGCGCGACCATCGCCTCGATCTCGGGCGAGATGGCCTTCACGTCGTCAAGAGTCTGCGGAGTGCTTCCGGATTCCTCGATGGCAACGCGGAGATCGGACAGGAGCCGGATCGGTTCCGACGTGGACGGCGACGCCCCCTCGAGCAGCGGGATCACCTCGCTCGGGTCGAGCCCCCACTGCGACGTCTCGTACAGGAGCAGGCCGATCGGACCCATGTCGGAACCATGCAGCCAGAAGTGCATCTCCCAGTGCGTGATGGCGTGATCGACCACCCGTCTGACATGGGCGACGAGGTCGGTGTCGCTCAACGCCGCGAGGTCGACATCCTGCAGCGCGAGGTTCTTCGCCTCCACGCGTGCCCGGCCGCTCGATTCCCAATCGGCGAGCACACGGCGCCACGGCCGGTCCTCCATCACGCGACCGGCAACTTTGGCGCGTCGGCGCATCTCTGGGTGCAATCGGATGGCCAGTTTCAAGATGAACGATGGTGGCAACTTCTTGGGAGGTTTGTCGGCACCGATCAGCGGACGTAACCGGGTGTACATCAAGCCGTTCACCCACGCCACATCGAGCGTGTCGGCCGGTACGCCCAGCTCCTTGAAGGTCCGCCTCATTCCAGCGGGCATGGACCGCGACATCAGTTCCTGCACCAGCGGCGTGGCGCTTCCCGACATGTGTGAACGGTCGAGCGCCCACTGGCCCGGCCCTGGCGGGTCCCAACGTAGTTCCATACCTGCGCACCCTACGCGAGAAGATCGAGCACGCTGAGCAGGCCTCGGGGGCGGCCCGGTGGGACCAGTGGCAGCAGCAAGGTCCGGATGCCGTGGTACACCGCGTGGCCGTCATTCGCTGGGTTGTCGCCGACCATCAGCGCCTCGTGCGGTGCCACACCGACCGCGTCGAGGGCGAGCCGGAATAGTTCGCCGTCGGCCTTCACGGTGCCGTGCTCACCGGACAGAAAATAGCTGTGGACGAGGTGTCCGAGGACGTGATGGTCGAAGATCGGACGTAGGTCGAAGGGCACATCACTGACGACGACGAGCGGGATGTGGCGGTCGTGAAGTGCCTGAAGGAACCCCGACGTATCGACGAACGGCGACCATCCGAGTGGACCAGTCTCGAACTCGTAGAGCGGGTCCGAAATGCCCGGAACCTCCGCTTCCAGATCGCGCCACAGGTCACGCCAACAACTCCGGTGGGTCGTCGCGGAGAGGTCCCGCCCTTTGGCGAGTTCATCCGCGGTTCGGGAGCGCGCGAAGGCCTCGGCGTACCGCTGTTGGATCCGTCCAGGGTCGATGTCTCGATGGTGCTCGGTGGCCCACCGTTCGATGTAGTCAATGCTCCCCGCAGTGTCGAACAGGGTGTGACCCCAGTCCGACAGCACGGCTCGGATCATGCGTTCATCTTGGCGCTCATCATGCGCTCATCTGGGCGCTCATCTTGGCACGGAGCCGGCGATCCAACGAGTCGAGGAACCCCTCGGTGGTCAGGAACGGCGCGTCCTTCGAGATGAGGATGGCGAGATCCTTCGTCATGTCACCGGCCTCGACGGCCTCGATGCACACTTCCTCGATGGTGTCGGCGAACCGGGTGAGTTCGGGGGTGCCGTCGAGCTTGCCACGGTGGGCGAGACCTCGAGTCCACGCAAAGATCGAGGCAATCGGGTTCGTGGATGTCGCGTTGCCCTTCTGGTGCTCTCGGTAGTGGCGGGTCACCGTGCCATGGGCCGCCTCGGCCTCAACGATCTGGCCGTCGGGCGTCATCAAAACGCTCGTCATCAAGCCGAGTGATCCGAAGCCCTGAGCCACGGTGTCCGACTGGACATCGCCGTCGTAGTTCTTGCACGCCCACACGTAACCGCCTTCCCACTTCATCGCGGCCGCCACCATGTCGTCAATGAGGCGATGCTCGTACGTCAAGCCGGCGACCTTGAAGTCGGCAGCGAACTCGGCGTCGAAGACCTCCTGGAACAGGTCCTTGAACTCGCCGTCGTAGGCCTTGAGGATCGTGTTCTTGGTGGACAGGTACACCGGGAAGTTCCGGTTCAGGCCGTAGCGGAGGCTCGCTCGGGCGAAGTCGCGGATCGAGTCACGGAAGTTGTACATCCCCATCGCCACACCGCCGTCGGCGCCGAACTTAGCCACACTGAACTCCATGGGGGCGCTGCCGTCCTCTGGGGTGAACGTCATCGTCACGGTGCCGGCACCGGGGACCTTGAAGTCAGTGGCCTTGTATTGATCGGCATGGGCATGACGGCCGATCACGATGGGCTTGGTCCAACCCGGCACCAACCGGGGGATGTTGGAGATGATGATCGGCTCGCGGAAGATGACGCCACCGAGGATGTTACGGATGGTGCCGTTCGGCGACTTCCACATCTTCTTCAGGCCGAACTCCTCCACACGGGCCTCGTCGGGCGTGATGGTGGCGCACTTGACGGCCACGCCGTACTTCTTGGTGGCCTCGGCCGAGTCGATGGTGACCTGGTCGTTGGTGGCATCGCGGTGTTCGATCCCGAGGTCGTAGTACTTCAGGTCGATGTCGAGGTACGGCAGGATCAGCTTGTCCTTGATGAACTGCCAGATGATGCGAGTCATCTCGTCGCCGTCCATCTCGACGACCGGGTTCACTACCTTGATTTTCGCCATCGCGATGGGCTCCTCACTTGTATCAGACTTGTACAGGTTAGCGATCCCAATGGGCTATGCGCCAGAGCGTAGAGCGAGAGATCCGGTCGGGCCTCAGCCGGTACACGCCCCGACTCACCCGGGACACCGCCCCTTTGCTCACCTGATGCCGCAGCAGGTCGGACACGATCTTGTTCGGTGCTCCGAGAAAGTCGAAGTCGTCCCAGCCCTCTTCGCCAAGTCGGCGCACGATCTCAGCAATGCCCAGCGGCCCGTTCGCCCGTAACAGGATCCGTAACACCGCCCTGCGCAGGTATAGCCGCCCGAACGCGTGGTAGCAGAACGTGTTTCCGTCGATGACGACCTTGGGCATGTGAGGAGTCAGGCGGGTCGATGACCCTTCACCAACCCCTGCCGCGGAATATGAGCCGATCGACCTATATCGCCTGGGCTCCGGCCGAGGGACCGACGCCACTTTGGTTCACG
Organism: Ilumatobacteraceae bacterium; assembly: GCA_046597895.1. Lineage (GTDB taxonomy): Bacteria > Actinomycetota > Acidimicrobiia > Acidimicrobiales > Ilumatobacteraceae > WLJO01. The sequence goes on along the minus strand of JBKJJS010000408.1, from coordinate 4,834 downwards.
TGTTTCCGAATTCGCCCCGCCCGCCCGCTCGACCCGACGACCCGACCCCGACGACCCGGACCGTTCCTTGGGCTTTCGGAAACACGTGAACTCAAGTGAAGGCCTCGCCCCCGACGTCAGCCCCGTGAGTGGGCACTCCAAGTGATCCGGCGCGGGGTCGGCCGCGAACACTCGGTATGACCGCGACGCATGACCACGATCACGCCCACGCCCACGCCGCCCTCCACGCCGCCGACTACCCGGGCCTCCTGCACGAGATGAACCACCGGCTGTCGACCCTCGGACGCCGGCTCACCGCCGAGCAGTGGTTGCAGCCATCGCTGTGCGACGGTTGGAGGGTGTGCGATGTGTTCGACACATGGCGTACGGCGGCTCCACGCCGCTGCGCAAGGTGCTCCCGGTGCTCCTCGTGAAGTACCGGGGCAACCTCGACCGCGGCTCGAAGATGGAGTCGATCCGACTCGCCGACTCCTGCAATCAGGCCGCGCTCATGGACACATTCGACGCCACCTGCGTCAAGCCGAAGGGCATCGGCACGCTCATCAAGCCCAGAGGCCAGGTGCTCGACCACCTTGTGCACGAACTCGACATCCGCCGTCCTCTCGGCATCAACGGCACCATCGAGCCCGCGCTGCTCATCGGCGCCCTGAACGCTGTCGCCACCGCCACGAGCAAGCTCTTCGCTCCCGCCAAGACCACCAACGGCCTGCGCCTCGTGGCCCCGGACATCGCCTGGTCGAGCGGTCCCGCCGACGGCCCGGTCGTCGAAGGCCCTGCCGAGGATCTGCTGCTCGCCGTCAGTGGCCGGCGCATCCGGGCTCGATGCCCTCTCGGAAACGGGCGTCGAGGAGCTCGCGCGCCGTACGCTCGGCGGTTGATGGACTTCACGTGGACGGCTGAACAGCAAGAACTGCGCGAGCGCGCTCGACAGGTCGCCGAGCGCGGCGTCGCCCGCTACGGCCGCTTCAACGACTGTTGGATCAACGGATTCTCCAAAGGATTTTCGAAAGAGTTGGCGGCCGAGGGCTTCATCGGCATGACGTGGCCGACTCAGTACGGTGGCGGAGGACGTCCCCCGATCGACCGCCTCATCGTCGCCGAGGAGCTCATCTCGGCGGGCGCTCCGATCGCCGCCACCTGGTTTGCCGACCGCCAGATGGGCCCGACGCTCATCAACTACGGCAGCGCCGAGCAGATCGACCGCTGGCTGCCGGACATGCTCGCCGGCGACACCACGTGGTGCATCGGGATGAGCGAACCGAATGCCGGGAGCGACCTCGCCAGCCTCCAGACCCGGGCCGATCGTCACGGTGACCACTTCGTGATCAACGGCCAGAAGATCTGGACGAGTTTCGGCGCGCTCGCAGACTGCTGCTACCTGATCTGCCGCACGTCCAGCGAGGGACCACTCCACGCCGGCATCAGCGAGATCGTCGTGCCGATGGACACCCCCGGCATCGAGGTCCGCGAGATCCAGGACATGACGACGAACCGGCACTTCTGCGAGGTCTTCTACGACGACGTGAAGGTTCCGGTCGAGAACCTCGTCGGAGTCGAAGGGGCGGCCTTCAAGCAGACGATGCGCCAACTCGAGCACGAGCGGGGTGGCATCGACCGACTGCTGTCCAACCACGCCATCTACCGCCATGCCCGCAAGCGGGCGGACACGACGAATCCGCTGGTCCGCCAGGAGATCGCCGCACTCGAGAGCGCGTACCGGATCGGACGCATCCTCGTCACCCGCGAAGTCCTCCGACAGGCTCCCGCCGGCTTCAGCGCCGCCACGAAGTGCTTCTGCACCGAGCATCAGCAGCGGGTGGCCGACTTCGTCGCCCGCACGCTCGGCGCCGACGCCATGGTCTGGGACCAGATCACCCAGGGCATCGTGTACAACCCTGCGTACACGATTATGGGCGGGACCTCGAATGTATTGCGCAACATCCTCGGCGAGCGGGTGCTCGGGTTGCCGAAGGAGCCGGCGGCGCGCTAGCCCACGGCGACGAATCCGATCCCTGCTGCCGCCACGAGCAGGCCGACGATCTGTGAGCGGGTGACCCGCTCCCCGTCGCGAACCAACGCGAGCACGACTGTACTGACGGGATAGAGCGCGGCGATGACGCCGACCACGGCGAGCAGGCCCCGCCGATTGGCGAGTAGGAACAAAACATTGGCGGCCATGTCGAGCAGTCCCGACACCAGGATCAGCCGGAGCAGCGCGGCGTCCGGTCGCACGCGCCACTGCGCCCGTGATCGCAGGGCGATGGCGAGTGCAATGGGGATCAACACCAAGCGAAGCGGGACGAACGGCCACAGCCCACTCCCACTGGTGGTCCGGTCGAGGCAGACGAAGAGCGCGCCGAAGCCGAAGCCGGCGAGGACGGCCAAGGCCAGGATCGCTGGCGGTGTCGGCTGCGCCTCGGGGTGCGCACCGCCGGCGCCGCTGACGAGGACGATTGCCAGGACCGCCAGTCCGATCCCCGTCAGCGCGATCACCCCCGGTCGTTCGCCGAGCGCCAGTCCCGCGACGACCGGCACCGTGGCACTCACCGCGGCGGTCGTCGGCGCCACGACCGTCATCGCCCCATCCGCGAGTGCCCGGTAGAACGACACCAGGCCGACCACCCCTGCGACCCCGGCCGCCGCCCCCCACGCCCAGTCTCGGGCCGGCGGCACCGGATCGCCGAGGAACGGAAGGAGAACGAGCAGCGCCAACAGTCCGACGGCTTGGCCCATGAAGGTCACCGCCGCGCTCGGCCACCGCCTACTGGCATGCCCACCGCAATAGTCGGCGATCCCGTACACGCCCGCCGAGCACAGCGCGAGGAGGATTGCCATCCCCCGATCTCACCAGTTCGAACCCGGCACCGACGAACTCGTATCGTCCAGCGGCATGCAACACGTTCGATTCGGTCGTACCGGTCTCAAGGTGTCCCCGCTGTGCCTCGGCACCATGACGTTCGGCTATCAGTGCGACGAGGCCACATCGTTCGGGATCATGGATGCCGCGGCCGACGCCGGCATCACGTTCTTCGATACCGCCGATATCTACCCGGTCGGTGCGGCCTGGGGAACGTACGGAGCCACCGAGGAGATCATCGGCCGGTGGATGAAGGGCCGCCGAGACGAGTTCATCCTCGCCACGAAGTGTTTCGCCCCGACGGGCTCCCAGCCATGGCACTCTGGTAACTCCCGCCACAACATCATGCGGTCGATCGACGAATCATTGCGCCGTCTCCAGACGGACTATGTCGACCTTTACCAACTTCACTTCGCAGACCCGAACACACCCATCGACGAGACGCTCGATGCGCTCGACGATGTCGTGCGTTCCGGCAAGGTCCGCTACATCGGGTGCTCGAACTTCCTTGCGTACCAGTTAGCTAGAGCCATCGGGCGCAGCGAGGCGATGCAACTCGTGCGGTTCGAATCCGTGCAGCCCCGGTACAACCTGTTGTTCCGCGAGATCGAGCGTGAACTGCTGCCGTTGTGCGCCGAGGAGAACATCGCCGTCATCCCCTACAACCCGCTCGCCGGAGGATTTCTCACCGGCAAGCACGGCCGCGGCGCCCCGACGGACGGCACCCGATTCACGCTCGGTACCGCCTCGGGCCGTTACCAGGAGCGGTACTGGCACGACCGCATGTTCGACACCGTCGACGCCCTTCGCCCCATCGCCGACGAGGCCGGCATGTCGCTGGCCCAACTTGCAGTGGCGTGGACGCTGGCGAACCCAGTCGTCACATCGCCGATCGTCGGCGCGTCGAAGCCGGAGCAACTCGCCGATGCCGTGGCCGCCGTCAACACCCCGATGGATTCGGACCTGAAGACCCGCCTCGACGAACACACCCACGAGTACCGCTTCGGTGACAACGCCCGATGAGTGACCGCGAGGAGATCGCCCTTCCCGGCGGACTGGGTTCGGGCGGCGCCGTCGTGCGCGTCGGCGACACCGTGCGCCGGCCGATACGTCCGCACACCCAGGCGGTCGAGGCATTCCTCCGGCATCTCGAGTTGACCGGCTTCGCGGGTGCGCCGCGCGTACTCGGCCGCGACGGGGCGGGCCGGCAGGTGCTGTCATGGCTCGACGGCGACGTCGCCCTGCCACCGTTCCCCACGTGGGCGGCGACCGAGGACGTCTTGGTCAGCGTGGCTGACCTGCAGCACAGGCTTCACGAGGCGGCGCGCTCCTTCGTCCCTCCCGAGAACGCGTCATGGGACCGGGCAAACCTTCCCCCAATGAGCCCGGGCGACATCGTGTGTCACAACGACCTATGTGTCGAGAACGTCGTCGTGCGCGATGGTGCCGCCGTGGCATTCATCGACTTCGACTTCGCGGCGCCAACTGATCCCCTCCTCGACATCGCCATCGCCTGTCGCCATTGGGTCCCGTTCAAGGATCCGCTCGATCTCGCGGACGGCTTCGTCGGGGTCGATCAGATGGCACGGTTCGGCGTGTTCTGCGATGTGCACCGACTGTCCGTCGCCCAAAGGGGGGCCGTCGTGGATCACGGCCTCTCGTTCCTCGACCGCGCCCTCGTCACGATGAAGGCAAAGGCGGACTCCGGACTGCCCATGTACGCCGCGGTGTGGGCCGCCGGCTACCCCGACCAGAATCGGCGCAGCCACCGTTGGCTCGCCACCCAACGCCAAGGAGCACTGGCATGAAACTCGGCATGAAGATCGGCATCGTGTACCCCCAAACCGAATCGCGGGGAGACCCGGACGCCGTCCGACGGATCGGCCTCGCCACCGAGCAGTTGGGCTTCACCCATCTGCTGGCCTACGACCACGTCGTCGGGGCCGTCCATGCCGATCGTGAACCGAAGTTGTGGGG
>JBKJJS010000400.1:0-22067 GCA_046597895.1 Ilumatobacteraceae bacterium | reverse complement strand
GTGATCGTGGCGGGTCGGGGAGCGGCGAGCGCGGCCGATGCCATCGCGACCCTGTCCGCCACCACCGGCTGGCCGATCCTCGCCGATGCCCGATCCGGGTGCCGGCATCTGCCGACGGCGGTGGCAACGGCCGACTCTTTGCTGCGCCACGAGCGCTTCTCCACCGATCACGCGCCGGAGGTGGTGCTCCACATCGGCGAGCCGTGGGCGTCACGGGTGGTCAACGAATGGCTGGCGGCGTCAGGCGCCCATCACGTCCACTTGTCGCCCGTCCCACGGCCGCTCGATCCGGCGCTCGTGGTCGACCGATGGGTGACGGCCCCCATCGGCCGGACATGCGCCTGGCTGGCCACGCAGCTGAGGGGAGCCACGGGCACCACGTGGGCGGCGCGGTGGCAGCACGCCGAGGCGAAGGCGCGCGGCGCGATGGCGGCGATGCTCGAGACGCGCGAGGGTCTCGACGAGCCAACGGTGGCGCGGATTGTGGTGCGGGCGCTCGGGGGCTTGGGTGACGTAGGCGCGACGGGCAGCGAGATCCAGGCCCAGCTGGTGGTCTCGTCGTCGATGCCGATCCGCGATGTCGAGTGGTTCACGGAGCCGGCGGCAATCCTCGCCGTGATCTCGAATCGGGGTGCCAACGGCATCGACGGCGTGGTAGCCACGGCCATAGGGGCGGCGGTGGCCGCACCAGGGGTGGTAACCGGTGTTCTCATCGGCGATGTCGCCTTCCTCCACGACTCGAGTTCGCTCACTGCGCTGGCGCGCCGCGGGCTGGACGTGCGCATCGTCGTCGTCGACAACGATGGCGGTGGGATCTTCTCGTTCCTGCCCCAGGCTGGCGCCGTGGCCCCCGAGCTGTTCGAACTGCTCTACGGCACCCCGCACGGGACTGACCTACTGGCGTTGGCGGCGGCTCACGGCCTCACCGTTCACCAGGCTGGCTCTCGCACGGAACTCGAGGCGGCGCTGACGGAGCCGGGGCCGAGCGTGACTGTCGTACGCACCGATCGAGCTGCCAACGTGCTGGTCCACGACGCGATCCATCGGGCCGTGCGCGAGGCGCTCGGGTGACGCCCCCGATGAAGGTCGTCCGATGAAGATCGGGGTGCAGCTGCCCGAAGTCGAGTACGAGGTCGCCTGGCCCGAACTGATCGCCATGGCCCGCACGGCCGAGGCCATCGGATTCGATTCGATTTGGCTCGGCGATCACCTCCTGTACGACCTGCCGGGCGTCGGCCCTCGAGGCCCGTGGGAGGTCTGGACATCACTCGCCGCGCTTGCCGCAGTCACCGAGCGCGTCGAGCTCGGTCCCCTCGTGGCATCGACGAGCTTTCATGCGCCGGCGATGCTCGCCAAGTTGGCGGCCACTGTGGACGCCATCTCTGGCGGTCGGCTCATCGTCGGCCTCGGGTCCGGCTGGAACCGCAGGGAGTACGACGCCTTTGGGTTCGCGTTCGACCGCCGGGTCGACCGCTTCGAGGAGGCCTTCACCGTCATCCGTTCGCTGCTACGTGACGGTCGTTGCACATTCAACGGTCGGTACTACACGGTGGACGACTGTGTGTTGCACCCACCGCCGAGTCGGCCGGGAGGTCCACCGCTCCTGCTCGGGTCGTGGAGGCCCCGGATGCTGTCCATCGGCCTGGCGCACGTGGACATGTGGAATGTGTGGTGGTCCGACTACGGCAATTCCCCCGAAGGGTTCGCGGCGATGAAGGCCCGAGTCGACGCCGCCGCCGACGCGGGTGGCCGTGACCCCACCACGCTCGATGCCACAGCCGCGGTGTACGTGCAGCTTCCGGGCGGAACGGGCCGCACGATGGGCGACTACGCCGGGCGGGCCATTGAGCCCGTGAGGGGTTCGGTGGCCGATGTGACCGGTCACCTGCTGGCGATGCGTGACTGCGGCGCCGCTCACGTTCAGCTCGTGGTCGACCCCATCACTCGTTCGAGTCTCGAATGGCTGGCGGATGTTGTCCATGACTGTGCGTTCTGAGATTCTCGACGGCGGCGTACTCGTCGTGACGATCGACCGGCCCCAGGTGCGCAACGCCGTCGACGGTCGAGTTGGCTCGTCAGATGGGAGCGTTCCCTCAGACCTGCCTCCGCTCGGACCGACTGATGCCGGGTACTGAGCAGGACCCGGCAGAATGCTCGCCATGAGCGACACGCTGGATCGGCTGGCACCCGGAATGGCGGTGGTGTTCGGCGGTAACAGGGTGGCGACCGTGGATGCCGCACTCGCCAAGGCCTTCCAGCCAGGGGATCGGCTCGTGGTGGTCCAGTCCACGGGCGACCTACTGCATGTCCCGGCGAATGAGTATGACCTGGTCGCGTCGGCTGTCGACGCTGCTCACGCCGCCTTTCTCGCCATGGGAGCGGTCTCCGACGCCGCCGTCACCGACTTCTTCGAGCGATTTGCCGCTCGCATCGCGGACGACCGGACGTTCACCGAGATCGCGTCGGCCAACGCGGGCGACGTGGTGACTGCCAGGGCTAAGGGCCGCTCCACGACGCGACTCGAACTGACACCGCGGATGCGGGCCGACATGGTGGCCGGGCTACGGGGCTGGCGTGATGAGCCGAGTGGGCGCGACACCCTGATCGAGGCCGTCGCCCATGACGGCTGGCGGGCCGAACTTCGACGTGCGCCGCTCGGCGTCGTCGGCTTCGTGTTCGAGGGACGTCCGAACGTCTTCGCTGATGCCACGGGTGTGCTCCGCGGCGGCAACACGGTGGTGTTCCGCATCGGGAGCGACGCGCTCGGGACCGCTCGCGCCATCGTCGATTCGGCGCTCGCTCCAGCCCTACGCGAATCCGGACTACCGGAGCATGCGGCGGTGCTGCTCGATACCCCGTCACGAGCGGCGGGGTGGGCGCTGTTCGACCAGCGGCGGCTGGCACTTGCGGTCGCAAGGGGGTCGGGCACCGCGGTGGAGCAACTGGGAGCCGTGGCGCGGCAGGCGGGTATTCCCGTGAGCCTGCACGGTACCGGGGGTGCCTGGATCGTGGCCGGCGAGGCCGCCGACGCCCACGCGTTCGAGCAGGCCGTGTACCACTCCCTCGACCGCAAGGTGTGCAACTCGGCCAACGTGGTGTGCGTCCCGCAGCGCCTCGCCCCGGCATTGGTGCCCCGGTTCCTCGCCGCGTTGGACGCCGCTGGCGAGCGCCGGCAGGCTGCCCCGAAACTCCATGTCGCCATCGGTGCCGAAGGCTTCGTCGGTGCTGAACGGTTCGATCGAGTGGTCACGGTTCGTCGGGCCGAGGGTGAGGTCGCTGAGCGTCACGCGGTGCCGATCCCCGTGGAGCAACTCGGCACCGAGTGGGAGTGGGAAGACAGCCCCGAGGTCTCGCTGTGCGTCGTGCGAGATGTCGACGAGGCGGTCGACTTGTTCAATCGTCTCAGCCCGCGCTTGGCGGCTTCGCTCATCTCAGAGGATCCGGACGAGCACGATCGCTTCTGGCGCGCCGTCGATGCTCCGTTCGTCGGTAACGGCTTCACCCGTTGGGTGGACGGGCAGTTCGCGCTCGACAAGCCGGAACTCGGGCTCTCGAACTGGGATCAGGGGCGGCTCTTCGCGAGGAGTGCAGTGCTCAGCGGGGATTCGGCGTTCACCGTGCGCGTGCGCGCCGTGCAGGACCGCCCGGACGTCCATCGCTGATGGCGGTGGTTGGTCGATCGGGTAGTGGGGTCGTGCTCGGCGCGGCCCTGTGGTGCGGGGTGCTCGCCGGATGCTCTGCCGATGTCGTGGTGCGCTCGGGGTCGGCAGCGCCGATGCCGCGTGGCACCACCTCGACCACTGTCCCACCGCTCTCCACCTTGCCCCCCACCTCAGCGCCTACCACGTCGCCGGACTCCTCGCCCGCACCGGATACCTCGACGCCAACGCCGGGCGATGGGCTCGGTGACACCCCGTTCCCGGAACTCGGCAATCCCGGTATCGACGTCACGCACTATGACGTCGACCTCAAGTGGGACGCCGGCGCCGGACGCATCGACGGGGTGGTGACCCTCGACATCGTCCCCACTGAAAGCCGCCGGTCACTGACCCTCGACGCGGGCGGCGCCCTCGACATCGAGTTCGTGACGGTCGCCGGCGCCCCCGTGGAGTTCCGTCACGAGGCACCGGAGTTGCGTATCACCCCGGGACAGGCACTGATCGCCGGCGTGGGCATCGAGGTCGCCGTCACGTACTCCGCCACACCCTTGCCGTCCGAAGGGATCAACGATTTCGCGGGTGGATGGCTCGTCACAGACATCGGTTCATACACGCTGAACGAACCGGACCTGGCGCGGACCTGGCTCCCGTGCAACGACCACCCGAGTGACAAGGCCACATGGCAGATCGGGATCACCGTTGCGGAAGGAACGACGGCGGTGGCGAACGGGCTTCTCGTGAGCCCACTCGCGGGCACGCCAACGGGCACCGGAGAGTCCACGTGGATATGGGACATGGCCGATCCGATGGCGACATACCTCCTGCAGGTGATCACCGGACCGTACGAGATCGTCGAGGGGGTCGGTCCGAACGGGTTGCCGCTCGTCAGCGTGGTGCTGCCGGATGACCGTGGCGCCGTCCAGCCATACCTCGATGAGATGGGCCCGATGATCGACTACTTCGACGACTTGTTCGGGCCATACCCGTTCGATGTGTACGGCCTCGCGGTGACCGACTCCATCCCTGGCATCGCCATGGAAGAACAGACTCGTTCGCTCTTGCCCCGGAGCCTGTTCCTGAAAGGCTCGGACGAGAGCCGGCAGTTCTTCTTGTCGCACGAACTCGCTCATCAATGGTTCGGCAACGCGGTGTCTCCCGCGAGCTGGCAGGACATCTGGTTGAACGAGGGTTTCGCCACCTATGCGCACTGGCTGTGGGGCGAGCATCTCGGCATCGCCGCGGTGGACGAGGAGGCGCAGCGGGCGTTGGAGGAACCGCGTCAGTTCCCCCCGAGCCAGCCAGGAGATGCATTGTTCTCCAACGAGGTCTACGAGGGCGGGGCGGTGGTGCTCCACGCCTTACGGCGCACGGTTGGCGATGAGACGTTCTTCGCGATCCTGCGGGCCTGGGCAGGCGAGAACGAGGGAACGAGCAAGACGACAGCCGACTTCACCGCACTTGCCGAACGCGTCGCTGCCCAGCCGCTCGGGGCCTTCTTCGATCAGTGGCTCCACACGACCGAGCCCCCGTCCGAGTTCCCGTAGATCGAGTCAGACATCCGCGTCGGCAGCGGTGAAGCGCGGGCTACTCGACGAGGTCGTGGTCCGGGAGGGACATGTGGGCGAGTGCGGGGAGAAACCGCTCCCAGTCGCCCTGCCACGGGTACGTGGCCATCTGCGCGAGTGAACGTCGGGACCCGAGCAGGCGGGTGAGTTCCCACGTCGCCGCCGGGTCGTTGCCGAGGTCGAGCACGAGGCCGGGGTCGCCGACGCCACAGACCCACTCGTCGCCGTTGGCGGCCACGCGAACGGCCGGGAGCCCCTGAGCGGTCAGGTCCCGGTTCAACAGCTCAGCTTCGGTGAACATCGCCGCCCGCACGCCGGGCGCATCGCGCCCTCCAGGTCGACGCAACGCATGCCGGATGTCGTGCTCGTGGGCAATCACGTCCAGCAGCAGCCCGGCGAATGCCCTGGGCACCTTGACGATGAGGGCCTCGAACGCCGGGCCTACCTCATCCCACTCGTCGAGGACGGAAGCGACGGTGCGGTTGCGCCGCTCGGCGATCTGGCCGTCCACCCACGCCTGGGCGTCCGGGCCGGGGTTGCGGCGCGCGACGAGGTCGCTGGCGATACCCGCCAGATGGGAGCAGACGTTGACGATGTTCCACTCCGGGCAGGCGGGGATCATCCGACGCGCCGCGGCATCGCCACCTGCGTCCTCGATCACTTGGCGGATACGCGCTCGGGAGGCGGCGTACTCGGCCGCAAACACTTCAGGATCGGGCGACGGTGTCATAGGTTCGCCAGTCTGGTCGGGGACGCCAGGGCGCCAGTCATCACGAGCGGAGCGCAGTCATCAGCCGTTGGCGGGTCTTCGACGGGCGGCGATGGCGCTCCTCGAAGCGGTCGGCGGAATCGGCGAGCCGCAAGCCGGCGTTGATGCCGAGCCACCGCAGCGGTTCCGGCTCCCAGCGCCGGCTGCGATGGCCGACCCACGGCAGCCGGACGAGATCGGTGTCGCGCCCGAGGATGAGATCGGCGAGGGTACGCCCGGCCAGGTTCGATGTGGCGACACCATCGCCGACATACCCGCCGGCCCACGCCTCGCCGGTGACGCGGTCGTAGCCGACCGAACACGACCAGTCTCGGGTGGCCCCGAGTGGGCCGCCCCATTCGGCGTCGATCCGGATGTCACGTGCACGACCAAGAGCCGGGAACAGGGCGCTGAGCGTCTCGGGCAGCAGGCGCCCGTGGACCCGCCGGTCGTGGTCGAACGACGGCCGTACTCGACTCCCGAAGTGGTATGGCGCCCCTCTGCCGCCGAACGCGATACGGTCGTCGGCCGTGCGCTGGCCGTAGATCACCATGTGCCGGGCGTCGTTGAACGCCTCCCGACCGGACCACCCGACCGCGTCCCAGAACGCTGGACCCAGGGGCTCGGTCACCACCATCAGCGAGTACAGCGGGGCAATGGTTCGCCGCATGCCGGGCAACGCCGCCGTGAACGCCTCGGTGGCCCGAACGACGACATCGGCTCGGATCGTGCCACGGTCAGTCGTGACGGAGTGGTTGGCGATGCGAACCGCTCGGGTCTGCTCGTAGAGGGGAGTGCCCTGGCGCTCGACGGCCGCGGCGAGGCCCCGCACGAGCCGACCTGGATGCAGCACGGCGCAGTGGGGGCTGAACACCGAACCGAGCGTGCCATCAGCACCGATGCGACGCGTGGCGGCGTCGCGCTCCAGCCAACGGAAGTCGTCCTCACCGAACCCCCACTGCGCGGCATCGGTGAGTTCGGCGTGGAGACGGGCGGAATGGGCGGGATTCGTGGCATGGTGCAGCCATCCGCCCTTGGCGGCGTGACAGTCGATGCCGAGGGCGGCGCTCGCTGAAAGCACCTCATCGACGGTGGCGAACATCGCCCTCTGGAATTCGATGGCCGCCTGACGACTCGACCGCATGGCGATGGCATCCCACCTCATCGGCAGGATCCCGGAGCACCAACCCCCATTGCGGCCGGATGCCCCAAAGCCGGCGATCTCGGCGTCGATCACCACGATGCGCACGGAGGGGTCGGCGGCGTGAAGGCTCAACGCGGTCCACAGGCCTGTGAACCCAGCGCCGACGATGGCGACATCGGCGGCGAGATCGCCCGGCAGGCTGGACCGAGGTTCCAGGTGGTCCTCGCCGGACTCCGTCAGCGACGCCAACCAGAACGACAGTTCGCGGAAGCGGCCGTCGGCCATTGGTCACCCGCTGCTCGTCTGCATCGCCTCTTGGAGGTAGGACCCAGTGCGCTCGGGGAACCCGATGATGCAGGCGTAATCACGTTTCATCGTCTCATCCTCATTGTTGGTGACGAGGATCTTTTCGAGTTCGGGCCGGTCGATGATGTCGAGGAAGCGCTGGTATTGGGCGGTCTGTTCGGCGGTGAGGTCGAGGGGGAACTCGCGGCAGTTCTCTTCCGGGGTTGGCTCACCGGCCGCCGGAACGGCCGGGTATTCGAATGCCACGTACACCTCGCCCGTGTGGGGCCGCTCGCAATCCCGGTTTTGGAGGACGTTTGTGACGCTCTGGGTCGGCAACACGATGCACTCGCCACCCTTGGCCTTGGACACCTTGAGCGCCGTGTCGTGAGTCTGGAATGCGAACAGCACCAACACGACCAGGATCGACAGGGGAATGACAACCTTGGCGGTCTTGAGGACCCCCCACGGTGCTGACTCATCCGACTCACCCGACTGATCCGACATCGGGCCGCACCGTAGCCGCAAGTAGGGCACCCGCTACGCTCGCCTCACTCATGATCCCGGGGGTTTCTCGCCTGTGAAGTTCGGCATCTTCTACGAGTTGCAGCTACCTCGTCCATGGACCGACGACGACGAGTACCGGCTGTTCAACGATGCCCTCGACCAGATCGAACTGGCCGACCGGCTCGGCTACGACCACGCGTGGGAGGTGGAGCACCACTTCCTCGAGGAGTACAGCCACTCATCAGCGCCCGAGGTGTTCCTCGGAGCGGCGAGCCAGCGGACGAAGCAGATCCGTCTCGGCCACGGCATCGTGCAACTCACCACGAACCATCCGGCACGCGTCGCCGAACGGGTGAGCACACTCGACCTCATCAGCCACGGTCGAGTGGAACTCGGCGTGGGGGAGGGGAGCACGGTCACCGAACTGCACCCGTTCGATCGCCGCTTCCGCGACAAGCGGGAGGTGTGGGAGGACGCCATGCGCTGCCTCATGCCGATGTTCTCGTCCGAGGCATTCGAGTACGACGGGCCGCACTATCGGTTCCCGCTGCGCAACGTGCTGCCCAAGCCCCGTCAGAAGCCGCACCCACCGCTCTGGGTGGCGTGCAGCCAGCTCGAGACCATTGAGATGGCCGGCCGCCGGGGTCTCGGCGCACTCGGCTTCCAGTTCGTGTCGGCCGACGCGGCGGTGGCGTGGGTCCACGCGTATTACAACGCCTACGTACATCACCTGGACAAGCTGTGTGAGTACGAGACGAACCCGAACATCGCCCTCGTCTCACAGTTCATGTGTGCCGACACCGACGAAGAGGCCCAGGTTCGTGCCGAGGGCTCGACGTTCTTCCAGTTCTCCCTTCGGTACTACAACACCCACGGACCGATCGTGCCGGGCACCGTCAGCTTGTGGGAGGAGTTCCAGGGGTGGAAGCAGTCTGAGGCCGGCCAAAAGGCCAGACTCGGGGGTCTTGTCGGTTCCCCGGCCACCATTCGCCAGCGGCTGCGCCGCTTTGCCGAGAGCAATGTCGACCAGATCATCCTGTTGAACCAGGCCGGACGCAACCGCCACGACCACATCTGCGAGTCGCTCGAGATGTTCGCCGCCGAGGTCATGCCCGAGTTCCACGCCATGGAGCCGGATCACCAGGCTTGGAAACGGGGTGTCCTGAGCGGTGAGATCGAGTTGGCCGAGATCGACACCGCTCCGCACAATCCCGTCAGCCTGCAGTCGCCGAAGTGGAAACAAGCCGTCGCCCAAGGGCAGGCCTCGGGGGCGCTCTAGGTTGTGACGCCGAGGGCTTTGCGTGTGGAGAGGTGCACCTTGCCCGACATGGTGAGGCTGTTCAGCCGCTGGAACTCGAGGACGGCCGCCTTGGTGGTCTTGCCGTAGCGACCATCCTGGACCCCGGCGAAGAGGCCGAGCATTGAGAGTGCGCACTGGAGCACCTTGACCTGGGTGCCACTGGAGCCCGACGCGAGGGTCTTGGTGATGCGTCCGCAGACGTGGCGGGGCGGCGGCGGCGGCGGAATGGGCTTGGACTGCGTGAACTCCTGTGTGACGTACATGTAGCCGTTCTCGTTGATGGCCGCCCCGATGCCGATGAGGTTCGTCTCCGGCCGCATGATGTTGGTGCGGTGGCCCGACGAATTCATGAGCCGGTCGTGGCTTGTCTGCGCCCGGCCCACCGTGACCTGGACGTTCTCTGCCCACCACCTGTACCCATACGGTGCGGTGGCGGCTTTGGCGAGCGCCGCCAGGCTCGTGCGGGAACGGTGGCAGAGCAGGGCCTCGTTGGGGCACCCGCGGGCGATGAGGTGGGCGGTCCACTCGTCGGCGGCCGCATCGAGCACGGGGTTGCGTTGCAGCGGCGCCAACCCGGCCGCCGCACGTGAAGCATTGATGAGCACGAGGATCTCATCTTCGATGGTCGGCTCGTCGTTGTACGCCGTCGTGACCTGCGCCGGAACACCGCCCGTCGCCATGTTTCCTTGCGCGGCAGCGCCGGAGGTGACGGTGGGAGTGAGACACACCATCACGACTGCACTCGTCAGACCGAGTGCTCGGCGGAGCCGGTGGCTGATCATCGACATGACAGTCAGGTTACCTGTCCGATCACGTGGGGTGGTATCTCAAGAGCACGTTGTCGATGAGGCGAACATCGCCACACCAGACAGCGATGGTGACAACGGCCTGGCCGTCAACTTTCGCCATCGGCGCCAGTGAGTCGGCGTCAGCGACCTGGACGTACTCGAGGCGGGCACGGGACTCGCCGGTGATCACCGCCTCGGCGGCAAGTATGAGGCGCTGACCGTCGCGTTCGCCGGCCTCGTACAAGCGCCGTACGGTGTCGAGGGCGCGGGGCACGACGACGGCCGCCTTGCGGTCCTCGGGCGACAATCGGCGATTGCGGCTGGAGAGCGCCAGCCCGTCGGGCTCGCGGACCGTCGCGACGCTGATGATCTCGATACCCATGTCCAGGTCACTCACCATTCGGCGGATGACCGCGAGCTGCTGGTAGTCCTTCTGACCGAAGAGCGCGACATGAGGCCGCACGGCGTTCAGAAGTTTCGCCACGACGGTGGCGACTCCCCTGAAGTGTCCAGGCCGCATGGCCCCCTCCATGGACTCGGCGAGTGCCCCTGGCTCGACGTGGGTCTCGAAGCCGGTGGGGTACATCGTGGCGGCGGTCGGCACGTACGCCGCGTCCACGCGCGCCGCACGGCACAGGTCAAGGTCGGCGTCGACGGGCCGCGGGTAGCTGTCGAAGTCCTGGCGCTGGTTGAACTGCAGCGGATTCACGAAGATCGATGCCACCACGACGTCGCCGTGCTCCCGGGCGACCTCCAGGAGCCGGAGGTGCCCTTCGTGCAGGGCGCCCATGGTCGGTACGAACGCGAGACGGCGGCCGGCCTGGCGCTGCGCCTCGCTCCACGCCTGCATCGCCGCAGGGTCGGGGAACGATATCAATGAAATGAGTGGGCGTCGTCGGGCCACACGCCAGCGTTGACGTCATTGACGTACGCAGTGGTGGCGTCGATGACGACTTGGCGTACGTCCGCGTACGAGCGGGCGAACTTGAACGTCCGGTCACTGAGGCCGATGACGTCGTGGAGCACGAGTACCTGACCGTCGCAATCTGGCCCGGCACCGATGCCGATAGTGGGGATCGAAACCTTGTTCGTGATCTCCTTGGCCAGGTCACGGGGGATGCCCTCGATGACCATGGCGAAAGCGCCAGCGCGCTCCACGGCCACCGCGTCCTCGATCAGCCGTTCGCGTCCTCCGGCCTCGAACCCCGCATCTCGGCCCTGCACCTTGTGGCCACCCATGCGGTGGTAACTCTGCGGGGTGAGTCCGATGTGACCCATGACGGGGATGTCGACCCTCGTGATGGCCTCGATGGCCTCGGCCATGTTCGTGCCGCCCTCGAGCTTCACGCACTCGGCGCCTTCCTTCATCAGCCGAATAGCGCTCTCGACGGCTTGCTGAGGGCTGACCTGATACGAGCCGAACGGCAGGTCGCCCACGATGACGGCCTTGGGTCGGGCCCTGGCCACGAGGCGAACGTGATACGCCATCTCGTCGAGGTCCACCGGAATGGTGTTGGCGACGCCTTGGACGACCATGGCAACGGAATCGCCGACAAGGATCATGTCGACCCCGGCCATGTCGACAAGTTGGGCGAACGTGGCGTCGTAGGCCGTGATCATCGAGATCCGTTCGCCGGTGGACCGACGCCGGGCGATCTCCGGAACGGTGATCTTCTTGCGTTCAGTGGTGGTCATAGGAATCGAGTCACCTCCTGCGGGGCTGAGGTTGTCCCCGACCCTGCTCCAACCTTATGGGGCCGGTTCGCATTCCGCGCAATGCCACGCCATGCCTCGGTATGGCGAACGTCACGTGTCGGAGGGGTCTCAACCCATGGCGACGAAGGCACTCGGGCAGAGTTCCCGGTAGGACGGGATGCCCGCAACGGAGCGGGCGCTGAGCAGACCGTCGACGCACGCCGCGGCGAAGCAGTCAGCGGTGGCCGCCAGCAGCCGGTTGAGGACGGTTGGGCGGGCGTCTGGGGCACGGAACCGGGGATCACCGGCCTCCATGACGATCGGCTCGGCTCCGGTCGAGAGGGCGAACACGGTGTCCCCGTCGACCATGAGGTGGCTCGGCTGGGCGGCGCGGGCGAGGCCATCCTGGGCCACCTGGGCCACCTTCGTGCACTCGGCCTTCGTGAGACGCTCGGTGGTGGCGACCACCCCGAGCGTCGTGTTGAGCGGACGGCTAGGGGCCGCGAGGTGATCACGGAGGCGGCGGCGGTCGGCGGCATCGGGCCGGCGTAGCAACACGCCGGGTACCGTCACCCACGGCAGGCCTGAGGTGGGATCCACGAGTGACCCAGCGGCATTCACCACGGCGAGGGCGGCGACGATGGTGCCGTCCTCCAAGGTGAGAGATGCGCTCCCGATGCCCCCTTTCAACCCGCCGGCCACGGCGCCCGTACCGGCTCCGACGACGCCGCCGCGCACGACCCGGCTGGACGCGGCGACTGATGCCCGGTACCCGAACTCGGCGTCGGGTCGGTGCTCGAATCGGCTCCCGCGGCCGCCCCGGCCGAGGTCGAAGATCACGGCGGCCGGCACGATGGGAACGACTTCGTGGGGCGCCGGACCGACGGGATAGCCGACATGATGTTCGGCGCACCACCGCATGACACCGTCAGCGGCGGCCAACCCGTACGCGCTCCCGCCGGTGAGGCAGATGGCATGTACCTGTTGCACGAGGTTCTCGGGGCGCAGCAGTTCCGTCTCCCTGGTACCGGGTGCCCCACCGCGAACATCCACGCCAGCGGTGGCGCCCCGCGGGGTAAGGACGACAGTGGTGCCGGTCAACCATCCACGCCCGCGACGTTGGTAGTGACCCACTCGGATGCCCTCCACCGCGGTGAGCGTGCGGTTCACGTCGCCCATGCTCGCACGAGGGCGTATTGTTCGCAGCATGAGCACGAACCTGCGCAACTACACGAAGGCCGTCTACGGCCTCGATCACGTCATCCGCACTGTGTCAGGCAATCAATGGGAGCAGATGTCGCCATGTGAGGGCTGGAACGCCCGTGACGTCGCCTTGCATGCCGCCGGGGTGCTGCGCATGGTCGAGGCGGCGGCCACCGGTGCGGCGGCGCCCGAAGTATCGGGTGACCCGGCGGCCGCATGGGGCTCCGCTCGCGACGCCGTGCTGGAGGTGCTCGATCACGACGGTGTGCTCCAGAAAGTCGTTCCGTCGCCGTTCGGCGAGATGCCGATCGATGGGCTGATCGGCATTCTTTTCGTCGACACACTCACGCACACGTGGGACCTCGCTCGCGCCGTTGGCGGCGACGAGCGGCTGGCTCCCGAACTCGTTTCGGCCGCCCACGAGCAGATGAAGCCGCTCGATGCGGCGATCCGAGGGGCCAACTATTTCGCCGACAAAATCCCTGAAGCGGCGGGTGACGACGCCCAGACGGCGTTCTTGAAGTTCCTCGGCCGGAAGGCCTGACCGCCCGCTACCTGCCGCCCCTTACGTGCCGTACGAGAACAGGGGCGTGGGGACGGTCCAGCTGACGGGTTGACCCCAGCGCTCCTGGTACGTCACCTCGTGGGCGGGCTGGCGCCTGGCCACGTTCCAGCGGCCGGTGGGGTAACCCATCGATAACATGGCGAACGGCTCCCAGCCCTCGTCGTCCGGTGCGCCGAGGATCTCCAGCGTCTGGGGGCGGTAGTACTTGAACAGCAGCGTGGTGAGCGCGCTGCCGATGCCCTCGGCGCGGGCGGCGAGCTGCACGCTCCACATCGCCGGGTAGATGCTGCTCTCGCCGTTCGGCTTCCCGAACGCGAACATCAGCAGCGGGACCGACGCCAGGTTGTCGGCGAGCCACGTCGCCGACTTGTGGGTCTTTTTCGCTTGGATCACGTTGGGATCGTTTGGGTCACCGTTGTCGATGAGGTCCATCGTGGCGGCGTACTGCGTGCGGTTCAGTTCGGTGAGCCCGACGCGGTAGAGCTGCTGGATCTTCGACTTCGTGTCGGGATCGGTGACGAGCAGGAACCGCCACCGCTGGGAGTTCCCGCCCGATGGGGCACGGATGGCGGCATCGATGATGCGGGCGATCACGTCGTCCGGGATCGGATCGGGCTTGACGCGTCGCATGGCCCGCGTCGTGTAGAGCGCCTCGTGCACTTCCATGGGTGGTGGTCCTTTCGGGGATCTCAGCAGTGGCGTGGTCAGCGCGCGGCGGGGCGGGTGCGGGCGAGTTCGAAGATCGAGCGGTCGCCGGTCTCCCACGTGACGTTGAGCGTGCACGAGGCGATGCGCCAGCCGTCGGGCCCCTTCACGAGTTGGTTCGTGTAGTAGCCCCCGAGCGTGCAGAAGTTCACGTCGCCGCCCCGCCCGAAGCCCTGCATGGTGTCGGGCTTGAAGTAGTGCTGGGCGTGCATGTAGCTCACACAGGTGGCCCGACCCGATGCAGGGGTACCGTCCCCGAACTCGATGACGTGGTTCGTCGAGATGTGCTGGGTGGCGTCGAAATTGCCATTGACGCTGCGCACGCCAGCGACCCAGTCGTCGGCCGCCATGTCGGCGCCGGGGCGACCGTTCCAGGAGGAGAAGTCGTAGTGGCAGACATCCGTGAAACACGACCGATACGTCACCCACTCATGCATGTCGATGCCCGTCGCATAGCGGACGACGGCATCCACGACGCCCTGGCGTTCCATCAGGAACGTGATCTCGGTGCTGTTCACGGCCCCGATCTTCCCACGTCAGTGCCGGTCAGGGCCTGGTCGTGGCCGCCCACGCAATCGCATTGGCGAGCAGCTGCCGGTAGTGGGGATTCCCGTACGCGGTCGGATTGTCGCCGGGCTGGATGTAGACGACGGTGGAGCGGCCCACCGTGTGGGTCCAGGCCGCCAGCGTCGAACCCTCGGGATGCGACCAGCCTTCCCGGGAGAACTTCGCACCCTTGACGGCCAACGTGGCGCTGTAGAACTCATCGGAGGTCTTTGGCGCGTCAGAGATCACGAGTGGGGTGACGGCATCGTCGAACACCGGGCACAGATAGGTCTCGTCCGTGAGTTCGAACGACAGTGGGAGGCCCTGGCACACCGGATGGTTCGGTGCAGCCATCGTCAGGTGTTGACTGACCTCGTGTCGGTAGCCCGAATCCGGCCAGTGACGGCCGTGGAGGTCGGCGGCGACGTAGTGGAAGCGCCCACCGACGATGTCAGCGAAGCGGGGCCACGCCGGCCACGAGGCGATCGAGTGGTGGAGGGCCACCACGGGCATCCCGGCCGCGAGAAGACGCTCCCACCCGTCGACCACCGCCGCCGGCGGCGCTGTTAGGTCGGGGAGTGAGCCGTGCTGGAACGCGATGCCCGGCATGTCGTACGTGACGAGGACATCGGTGTCGTCGAGGCCGCCGGGCTCGAAGACGTGCAGCGCATCCGGCCACGGCACGTGCTGGCACACCACACCGGCGAGCGGCGCGAGCGACTGCAACAGTTCCTCGAAGGCCGGCCCGATAAACGGGTGACCGCCCGACAGCACCGTGGCCCGGACGGTCATGACACGGCCTCCCAGAGCTCACGAAGGTCCGCTTCGGGGTCATCGACCGTCGCACTGTTCGCGTCGATACGCATCGTGGTACGTCGGGCGGAGTCGTAGCGGTCCCAGCCGGGGTCCCCGGCGGCCGCGAACCCGGCGACGGCCGACGAGAAGGTCTCGGCGATGCGTTCGCGCTCGGGGCCATCACCCGTGAACGCGGCGACGCCGTTGCGCTCGAGGTTGTGGAACACGAACGGGATGTCGAGGGCGTGGCACGACTTCAAGATGCCGCCGAACGCCGGGGTCTCCCAGGTGAACCAGTGCATCCATGTCGGGTGGCCGGCCGCCGCACGGGCCTCGGCGAGGCGGCGCGCCGGTGTGCGGAACCCGTGGTCGGTGGCGACGGCCGACGCGATGGCACCGGGCGACGACCCGGGCCGTCGCCGTCGGTATGCCTCGAGGGCGGCCGGGGTCGCCTCCCCGAAAAACTCCGAAGCCCGCCGCGTGAGCTGCGCCTCGTCCATGTCTCTCACCGTCGGGTCGAGCGCCGTGAACAGCAGCATCTCGTCCTTCGTGGTGCCGATCATGAGCGGCACAGGGTTGCGGGCGGCGGCATCGGCGACCGCAACAGGGAGCGAAGTTTCGCCCGGCGTCGGCGAGAACGCCGTGAATGCTCCTGCCCGGTCCCGCAGCACTTCCTTCTGGGCGGCGAGCAGACGCTCGGGGTCCATCGTGCGAAGGCCGTCCGCGTCGACCCCGGCGGCCTCGAGGAGCGCCTCGGCGGCGGCGTTGGCACGCGGTCGGTCACGGAACTGCGACATGGAGGGGCTGAGGGCGATCGCCTGGTGGAAGAGGCCATCGCCAGTCGGAGTGGCCATCAGTGACAGGACGCTGGCGCCGCCCGCTGATTCGCCGAAGATCGTGACATTGCCGGGGTCGCCGCCGAAACCCTCGATGTTGCGCCGCACCCATCGAAGTGCTTCGACCTGATCGAGGACGCCGAGGTTGCCGGAATCAGCGAACTCGGCGCCGCCGTGGTCTGCCAAGTGAGTGAACCCGAACGCGCCGATGCGGTAATTAATGGTGACGACGACGACGTCGTAGCGGCGGGCCAGCGATGCCCCGTGGTACCACGGTGTGGCGCCGGTGCCGTTGACGAACGCACCGCCGTGGACCCAGAACAAGACGGGTCGCCTCCCGTCGTCCCTCGCCGGCGTGAACACGTTGAGGAAGTGGCAGTCCTCGGACGACGGGAGGCTGCCCTGGCCAAGCATCTGCTCCATCATTCCGACCACCTGGAGGCACTGCGGGCCGTACGCACCCGTCTCGAGGTCGTCGAGCACCCCGTCGTGCGCGGTGGGAGCGACGAAGCGCTCGGCGGTCGCATATCGAAGCCCTTTGAAGATCTGGATCTCGCTCATCGGGGGGTCTTTCTACTGGCCGGTGAAGGCGGCGGCACGGCGTTCGAGGAACGAGGCCACACCCTCGCGATGGTCATCGCTGCGGAAACACGTCGCCATGGCCTGGGTGTGGCGACCCATGTGGGCGTCGACATCGCCGCTGAAGCCCTCGTAGATCAGCGACTTGACGAGCTTCGTACTGAGAGGAGACGAGGTGTTGGCGATGGCCACGGCGAGTTCGTGTGCCCGGGGGAGTAGCGCCTCGGAGTCGACGATCTCCAGTACGTAGCCAATGGCCTTGGCCTCATCGGCTGTCATGAATCGCCCGGTGTAGAGCAGTTCGAATGCCCGCTGGGGCCCGAGTAGCCGGGGGAGGAGCCAGGTGCCGGCGCCCGTGTCGGGCACGAGGCCGCGATGGGCGAAGTTCCAGGCGAACCGGGCGCTCGGCGAGGCGAGCCGGATGTCGCATTGAGAGGTGAACTCGGCGCCCATGCCGACGGCCGGCCCATCGACGGCACAGATCGTCGGCTGAGGAATCTCGACGAGTGGCCACCAACGGCCCCGTTCGTCGGCCCGGCCCCGCAGCCCCCGCTGCTCACCGGGTACGGACGCGAGATCCGAGAGATCCGTGCCGGCGCAGAACGCCCCCGGAACACCCGTGAGCACCACGACCCGGACGTCGACATCAGTACCCACCCGCTGCACGACCGAGATGAAGTCGCCGAGCACGGCGAAGGTCATGGCGTTGCGCTTCTCCGGACGGTCGATGGTGATCGTGGCCACGTGATCGGCGACCGTCACGTGAATGTGTTCCCCCATCGACATCACGGTAGTGGGGACGCCGGTGGTGGGGAGAACGCTGGTGCCATAGTCTCGACTCCGTGCTCGAACGGGAGTGGCCGGAGCCAACGGTGTGGAACCGCCTCCACGGGCTCGTGAAGCGGGCCGCCGGCGAGGCCGTGCGCTGGGGGTGGGACGCCGCCATCGAGGTGGCGGCCATCGGGCCGAACACAAAAATCGGCCGGCGGTTCGGCGGTTTCGGTGACGGCAGCGTCATCTGCTTCCCGCCGAACACAATCTTCAACGAGCAGTTCATTCACATCGGTCGCGGCACCATGATCGGCCCGCAGATCACGTTGTCAGCAGGCATGGTCCCCGGCCAGCAGTGCGTCACGAACCCGGTCGTCCGCATCGGCGATCGCTGTCTGATCGGCAAGGGCAGCGGCATCGTCGGCCACTTGGCTATCGACATCGGTGACGATGTCTGGACCGGTCACCACGTCTACATCACGGACCAGAATCACGGCTTCGCCGACATCCACCGTCCCATCTCCCAGCAGTCGATGCCGGAGTTGCCCGTGATCATCGGGGCAGGCTCATGGCTCGGCCACGGCACGGTCGTGCTACCCGGATCGACGATCGGCCGCCATGTGGTCGTGGGGGCGAACAGCGTCGTCACTGGTGATCTGCCGGACTTCTCGGTAGCCGTCGGCGCCCCGGCCCGCGTCGTGCGACGGTACGTCGAAGGCGAAGGCTGGGTTCAGCCCTCGAGGTGATACGTGATGCAACTCTTGATGCGGTTCTCCGTGGCGAACGTGTTGATCCGCTCGTCGATCGGGATTCCGGTGTCGGTCAGCGTGACTGAGAACTCAACTCGTTCACCCTGGCGCAACTGATCCGTCCAGGCCCTCACGTCGGTCACGAACTGCCGGTATTCAGCCAGCCACAAGGGGACGAGCACTTGGGCCTTCTCGGATGTCCGTGGGAGCGCCTCGATGTCATCGAGCATTCCGTCGAAGACGAGCGCGACCTGGTCGAGGTTGGCCACGAAGCGCGGCAGCTCGGTGTCGGCCGATTCGCCATTGATCTTCGTACGGAACACAAGAGGCTGCAACGCAACGGACGCCGCTTCGCAGGCCGCCTCGGTGCCATCGGTCCATGCGGTATCGCGAACAGGGTTCACTCCACCTCGCGGCGCGAATACGAAGGCGTAGATCCACATGGCGGCGAGGAGCAGCACGACGGCGAGGAGCAGGATCTTGATCCAGCGGTGCCAGGGGGCGTCTGTCTCGGTCTCGGGGCTGATGACGTCCGTCACGATGACGAGTCCTTTGCAGGTTTGGGTCGATAGAACGTGGCCAACTGGGCGGCGGCGCCACCGAGGCCGACGAGGCCAGCGACCAAGGCACCGTTCCAACCGCTGTACTCGATGTCGAAGGCGTAGTCGAGGGACCACTCACCCGGGCCGATTGCACCAACGGCGAACGCCGCGGCGGCGATGGACGCGCAGTACTCCCAACCCCCGCCCGGCAGGTAGATGAAAAAGCCATTCTTGCGGTGCGAACTCACGATGGCCACCGTCATGACGGCGATGACTCCGGCGGCCGCGAGTGGCGTGAGCAGCCCAGCGGCGAGGAGCACCCCCGCGCCGACCTCTGTCGACGCCGCCATGAGGGCCTGCAGCTTCGGTTGGGTGAAGCCGATGGAGCCGAACCAGCGGGCCGTTCCCGTGATTCGCCCCCCGCCGAAGAACTTGTTGTACCCGTGGTACGCGAGGAAGAGCCCGAAGATCACGCGCAGCACCAGGAGGCCGAAGTTCATTTGGTCGGGCATCGTGGTCAGGCTATGCGCGACCGGTGCGATATCGGAGTCCCATAGTCACCCGACGCTGCTAGAACCGTGGGGTGGAGTGGACGCCAAGAGACGATTCGGCGCGCCCGACCTTCAGGCGCGGCGCGGCGCTCGTGCGCGCCCAGGTGTCCATGCACCCGAAGCTCTTCTTCACGGCGGTGAGCGGTGCCGCGGTCTTCGCGCTGTGCACGGTGGCCTCGGCCAAGGCCCTCCAATGGGTGGTGGACCACGCCATTCTTCCCCGGTTCGAGACGGGCTCGGTGGCGGTCGGGACGGTGGTCGCCGGCTGCACGATGATCATCGTCATCGGGATCGTGCGAGCGGCCGGTGTGGTGGTGCGACGGACGTTTGCCGGGGCGACCCAGTTCCGCGTCGCCCAGGACCTGACGGTGGACGTGACCCGACAGGTGGTCAGCCAACCCCTGCGCTGGCATCAGCAGCGGTCATCCGGCGATCTCGTGGCGAGGGCGGGCGTCGACGTCGACACGTCAGCGGCCATTCTGGCGCCCCTTCCCTACGCCAGTAGCACGGTCCTCATGGTCGTCATTTCGTCCGTGTGGCTGATCGCCACGGACGCGGTGCTCGGCGCGCTGGCCGTATGCCTCTTCCCGCTCCTCATCGGCCTCAACGTGCTCTATCAGCGACGTGTGGAGAAGCACTTCGACGACGCTCAACACCATCTCGGGCTGCTGTCGGCCGCCGTGCACGAGAGCTTCGAGGGCATGATGGTGGTCAAAGCGTTCGGGGCGGAGGCGCGAGAGGCGGACCGCCTGGCGGGCATTGCCGCTCATCTACGCGAGGCACGGGTCAAGGCCGTCTCGTTGCGGGCCACGTTCGAAGCGCTGCTGGACGCGCTCCCGTCTCTCGGGACCATTGGGCTCCTGACGCTCGGCGCCGTGAGGGTGCGCGATGGCGCATTGACGCTGGGGGAGTTGACGAGCTTCCTGTACCTGTTCACCCTGCTGGTCTTTCCGCTGCGCCTGATCGGCTGGGCACTCTCGCAGCTGCCCTACTCGCTGGCGGGCTGGGAGCGCGTACGGGAAGTGTTGGATGAACCGATAGGACCCGATCCCGCCGAGCGCCTCATGCAGCCAGAACCGGCCGTGGGGGTGGCATTCGATTCGCTGTCGTTCTCGTATGAGTCGGGCCGCCCTGTGCTGCAGTCCATGAGCGCGACGATCCCGGCCGGAACCACCGTGGCCGTCGTCGGAGCCACGGGCTCCGGCAAGACCACCCTGCTCTACGTCATCGCCGGGCTCCTGGCCCCGGACACCGGCAGCGTCGCCGTGGACGGAAGGGAGCCGGCACTCGTGTTCCAGGAGCCGTTTCTCGTCTCGGGCAGTATCCGCGAGAACGTCTCCCTGGGCGGAGAGTTCAGCGACGATGACGTCCAGGAGGCGCTCGGGCTCGCCGCCGCCTCCGAGTTCGTCGATGACTTGTCGGCGGGGGCCGACACCATCGTCGGGGAGCGGGGCGTGAGTCTGTCGGGTGGTCAGCGCCAGCGAATTGCCCTCGCCCGTGCGCTCGTACGGCGGCCGAAGGTGCTGCTGCTCGACGACACGACCTCCGCGCTCGACCCTTCGACCGAGGCGACCATCTTGGGGAACCTTCGCCGATCAGGACGCGAGTCCACGACGGTGATCGTGGCATCGCGACCGTCGACGATCGCGCTCGCCGACGAGGTGTTGTTCCTTGCCGACGGCCGTGTCGTGGCGCAAGGGCTCCACGCCGACCTGCTGGAGTCCTTGCCTGCATATCGGCGTATCGTCGAGGCGTACGAGATGGATCGCGGGCCGGGTATCGGCGCCGGATCGGCCGAGGAGCGGGCATGACATTCCTGCGTTCGGAACTCGGGGCCGCCGCCACGATTGGCAGGGGCGTGCAGGCCGTGCCGGAGTTGCGCTCCGGCCTCGGGATCACGGTGGCGCTGGCATTCGTGGGTGCGGCCGGCCGCGTCGCCGTGCCCGTCACGATCCAGCAGGCCATCGACCATGGGCTCAAGCCGGGGCAGGTCGATGTCGGGCTGATGGTTCGTCTTGGCGCGATTGCGTCGTTGTGCGTGGTGGTGGCCTCCGTGGCCCAACGAGTCGCCGTGGCTCGCCTCGGCACCCGCACCGAACACGCATTGTTCGGGCTGCGGGTGCGATTGTTCCACCACATCCATCGCCTCAGCATGGAAGATCACGCCGAGGAGCGGCGGGGCGCGCTCGTCGGGCGCGTCACATCGGACATCGAGACGCTCACGCAGTTCTTCTCCTGGGGAGGGCTGGCCTGGCTTCTCGACGGCTCGTTGATGTTGATCGTGGCTTCAGTGATGTTGGCGTATGACTGGCTGCTGGCCGTGGTGGCGTTCGCAGTGGCCGCGCCGCTCTTCCTCGTGTTGCGCGTCGTTCAGCGCCGATTGGTGGCGGCCTACGACTCGGTACGGGACAAGAACGGGGCGATGCTGGGTCAAGTCTCGGAGGTCGTGACAGGGGCACACGTGGTACGGGCCTATCGCATGGGTCCCCACACCGTGGCGCAGACGACGGCGTCGTCAAGGGATCGGGCTGATG
>JBKJJS010000270.1:0-2705 GCA_046597895.1 Ilumatobacteraceae bacterium | reverse complement strand
GGTCACCGCGCGACCTCGCGGTACGCCGCGACCGTCAGGTCGGCGGTGCGGTCCCATGGGCACGCCGCCGCTCGGGCGAGACCGGCGGAGATCAATTCATCGCGGCGACGTACTGCTTCATCGATCCCGCGGGCGATGTCCTCGACATCGAGGGCGTCGATGAGCACGGCGGCCCCACCGGCCACCTCTTCGGTCGAGATCGCCGCGGTGGTCACCACGGGCGTTCCCGCAGCCATGGCCTCGAGCACGGGCAGACCGAAGCCCTCCCACAGGCTCGGATAGCAGAACACTGTGGCGCCGGCGTACAGGGCATCCCGCTCACGAGCACTCACCTGCCCGAGCAGTCGGACATCCGTGCTCCCTCGCGGCGGTGCTCCGTCACCCCAGCCGGCCGGGCCGGCCACGACCAATGGCAGCGGGTCGTCGAGCTGACCCATCGCCTCGACAAGGCGTCGCAGATTCTTGCGTGGTTCGAGCGTGCCGACGAACAGCGCGTAGCGGGCCGGTAGCTGAAACCGGCAGCGGACCGCCGGTACGTCCTGCGCCGAGAGCGAGCGTGGCCTCACTCCGAGGGGGACGAGACGAAGGCGATGGGGCGCCAAACCTGCCGCTTCGCAGTCGGCCATCGTGGCCAACGAGGAGCACAACACGAGCGCCGCCCGCCGCTCGACCTGGGTGAGGCTGCGCCGAAAGACCGCTCTCCCCCATCGGCTGAACTGCGCTGGTGCCCGCACGAACGCCAAGTCGTGGATGGTGACCACCAGCGGCGCCTTCGTCGGAGGGGGAACGATCGTGGTGGCGTGCGTGACATCCACTTCCCCCACCGTCTCCTCGACAGCCGGGCGACCCGTCCACAGCCATGAGGCGTAGAGGGAACGGCTCGACCGCCTTGCGAGTTGACGGATGGGGATCGGTGACTCCCATCCGGGCATCGGAGGACCCGAGTGGTGGGCCGAGACCCCGACGAGATCGATCCCCGGCCGCCCGACGAGTTCGCTGGCCACCTCGAGCGCGGCGACTGCGGTCCCGCCCGGGACCCTATGCCAGCACTGTTCGAGCGTGTAGGCGACCCGCACAAGGCCCATCCTGCCGGGTCGCCCGTCTCACCACTCACGTTTCTGGCTGGCTCACCCTTTCAGGACCGAAACGACAGACTCCTGGCCGGCCATCAGTCGGACGAGATTCGACCAGTGCCGAGCGACGATCAGGGCAGCGAGGCCGGTACAGACAGCTACCTCCCAACCAGGGCGGCCAAACACCGCAGCGAGCGGCGCCACCATCACCGTCATGGCAAGCGATCCGAGAGACGCCTTGCGGGTGAGCTTGAGCACGACGACGAACGCCGGCAAGCAGCAGAGTGCCACATACCAGAGCAGCACCATCACGCCACCGCCTCCTGTCGCCACCCCTTTGCCTCCGCGGAAGCGACGAAAGACCGGAAAGATGTGCCCGAGGACCGCCGCTGTCCAACAGGCGAAGCCCAGCGGGCGGCCATCGACCATCCAGCCCACCGATGCGGCCAGCACACCCTTGAGTAGGTCTCCGAGTAGGACGACGGCCCCCGCCTGTTTTCCGGCCACGCGGTAGACGTTGGTAGCGCCCGGATTCCCGCTTCCCTCCTTGGTGGGATCG
Source organism: Ilumatobacteraceae bacterium (assembly GCA_046597895.1). Taxonomy (GTDB): domain Bacteria; phylum Actinomycetota; class Acidimicrobiia; order Acidimicrobiales; family Ilumatobacteraceae; genus WLJO01. The sequence continues at coordinate 1,073 of JBKJJS010000270.1, read as the reverse complement.
AGGCCACGACGGCGCCCGACGAGGATCGCTGTCGGAAACGTGCCAAGCACGTAGGACATGACGACCAGAATGATCCACACGACCGGCACGCCGAGACTGTACGGGGCGAGCAACGACTCGCCGGGGATCGACACCCGTCGCTCAACACGCCGGCCAACCTCAGCGCATCAATTGCCGGACCAGTTGGTGGAGGGGTTCTTCGAATCGCGGGAGTAGCGGTTCGCCCGACAGTCGGAGGACGGCGTTGTCGAGCACGCCGTTTGCCGGGCGGCGAGTTGGACGAACGGGCAGCAACTCCCCGCTAGCGATCGGCTCCACCCTCCCGACGTCACCACCGGCCGACGCCACCACGGCCTGCACGAACTCGAACCAGGACACCGCCCCCTGGTTCGTCGCGTGCTGCAGCCCGGGGCGCCGGTCCACCGCCAGTCGGCGCAGCATCGGGGCCAGCGAGGCGGTGAACGTGGGGCATCCCCATTGGTCGTCGACGAAGCGCAGCGGCTCTGTGCCGGCGAGGAGGCGCAGGACGGTCTTCACCATGTTCGGCCCGTGCTCGCCGCAGACCCACGACGTCCTGACCACGGTCGCCCCGATCCCGGCGGCCAATGCTTCCTGCTCGCCCGCCAACTTTGACGCTCCGTAGACCCCGAGCGGGCCGGTGTCGTCCCACTCGGTGTAGGGCGAGGTCTTGGTCCCGGAGAACACGTAATCGGTCGACACATGCACGAGGTGCGCACCGCTGCGACGGCACGCCTCGGCCATCCAGCGCACCCCGAGGCCGTTCACGGCGAACGCCCGATCCGGGTCGGACTCGCAGGCGTCGACCGCGGTCCAGGCTGCGCAGTGCACCACGACATCAGGACGGACCATCGTGACAGACCCGAGCACATCGTCACGACGAGCGACGTCGAGCGTGGCATGATCGAACGCTGTGACCCTGTCCCCCGCTGCCTCGCAGGCGAGCGCCACCTCCCGCCCGAGTTGACCGCCCGCCCCGGTTACGAGCACCGTCAGCGGCCGGCCCACGCTGTCCCTTCGGATACTGGTGCCCGACCCCGCAGCGGCTCCCACCA
>JBKJJS010000205.1:0-25888 GCA_046597895.1 Ilumatobacteraceae bacterium | reverse complement strand
GGTGAGCTGGATACCGGCCTTGGCGGCCAGTCGCTCCACTGACGTCACGAAGTCGACATGCTCCATGTCCTGTACGAACTTGAACACGTCGCCCGACGCCGCGCATCCGAAACAGCGGTAGCGCTGGGTCTGCTCCCGCACGTTGAACGACCCGGATTTCTCGGCGTGGAATGGGCACAGGCCGACCCAGTTGCGCCCCACTCGGCGCAGGGCCACGAACTGCTGGATGACATCGACGATCGAGGTAGCAGTGCGCACCTTCTCGATGTCGTCCTCCGCGATGGTCACGGGGGCGAGGCTAGAGGTTGCTCGACGGGGACTTCACCGTTCGTCGGTCGGCGGCATCTCCTCGGGCTCCCCGATGCGTATGGCATCCTTGATCGTGTCGCGCCGCTCCCGGCTCCCGGCCGGGCGCGCCAGCGACGTCATGATCGAGACGGTCAGCACTAGCAAGATAACCAGCAGCGAGACCCACGTCTCGATGTGGTACCAGCGGCTGATGATCATCTTGATACCGACGAAAGCCAGGATGATGGCGAGCCCCTGCTGCAGGTAGCTGAATCGCTCCCGCATGTCGGCGAGCAGGAAGTACAGGGCCCGCAACCCGAGGATGGCGAACGCGTTCGAAGAGAAGACGATGAACTGTTCGTGCGACACGGCCAGGACCGCCGGCACGGAATCGACCGCGAAGACCACGTCCGTGCTCTCGACCAGCACGAGCACGGCGAACAGGGGTGTGGCCAGCCTGCGGGCGTTCACCTTGATGAATAGATGCTGGCCGTGGTACTCGGGCGTCGATGGCACGATGCGGCGTACCACGCGCAGGAAGCGGCTCTTGTCGGGGTGCATTTCCTCGTCCTGGCCCTTGACCACCAGACGCACTGCGGTCACCACCAGGAATCCGCCGAACAGGAACAGCATCCAGTCGAACCGTTCGATCAACGCCACTCCGGCGAAAATGAACACGGCGCGCAGCACGAGAGCACCGAAGATGCCCCAGAACAACACCCGGTGCTGATACTTCAGGGGGACGGCGAACGAGGCGAAGATCAGTGCCCACACGAACACGTTGTCGATCGACAGGCTCTTTTCGATGAGGTAGCCGCTGATGTACTCACCAGCGGCCGCCCCACCCCACGCCGCGCCGATCACGAACGTGAAGCCGACGCCGATCGCCACCCACACCGCCGACTCGAGCCCGGCGCGCTTCATCGAGAGCACCTTCGGCTCGCGGTGGACGACGAGGATGTCGATCAACAACAAGGCCACGATGAAGCCCAGCAGCGCGGCCCACGCCAGACCGGAAACCTCGACATCCACAAAGTTCTTGCTCGGGTCCGCGGACAATGCATTCACGACCTCTGTCAGCCTCATGTGCTCAGTCTCGCCCGAAGATGCCGCCGAGGGCCCCACCGGGGCTGGCCCCACCCGAGTTGCCCGTGCCGAGCGCCGCGGAGATCCACCCGAGGAGCGCGTTCGGGTTACGGGTCTGGGTCCAGACCTTGCCCGGTCCGGTGAAGTCGAACACGATGCCTTCCCCGCTCTTCATACTCTGCACGATTCCCCCACCGGCCGCCTTGCGCAGCGTCATGCCGATGGTGTGTTCGTAGGCCACCATGTGCCCAGTGTCGACCGTGATCCCCTGCCCTGCCTCCAGGTTCCACGTCTCCAGTGCCCCGTAACACCCGAATACGACGGGGCCGGTTCCCTCGGCGCGCACGATGAATGCACCCTCGCTGCCGAACATGTTGCGGAACCCACCCCACTGGGTGTCGATGGTCGCCGCAGCAGAATTGGCGAGCCAGGAGCCTTTTTGAATGAACAGCGGATTGCCAGCGGTGAGGTCGTAGTTGATGATGTCGCCCGGCAGGCGGGCGGCCACATCGACGAAACCACCCTGGGCAGGGGCGGTGTAGGTGCTGATGAAGAAGCTCTCGCCACCGAGCGCCGCTCGCTTGAGGGACTTGAGCACACCGCCTTCTGCCTTCGCGCGCAGCGTGACGCCGCTCGACATCGCCATCATGGCGCCGCCCTCGACCTTGACTTCCTCACCGGGTGAGAGGTTGAGCCGGGCCACGCCATAGGCGGGACCTTGCCGGGTCTGAACCTGCATCGTGGTCTCCTTGTCCTGCCGCCGATGCCGGCGGCCTACTTGGTGTCCGTGCCGGCCCCGCCAATGACGGCCTGGGCGGCCGCGAGTCGGGCGATGGGGACGCGGAATGGCGAGCAACTCACGTAGTCCAGACCGGCGGCGTAGAACAGGGCGATCGATTCCGGATCACCGCCGTGCTCACCGCACACTCCGAGCTTGAGCCCCTTCTTCACCTTGCGGCCCCGTTCGGCGGCCAACCTCACGAGTTCCCCTACGCCACCCTGGTCGATGGTCTCGAATGGGTTGCGCTTCAGGAGGCCCTGCTCCAGATAGGTAGGCATCATGCGGCTCTCGATGTCGTCGCGGCTGAACCCGAACGTCATCTGTGTGAGGTCGTTCGTGCCGAAGCTGAAGAAGTCCGCCACCTCGGCGATCTCGTCGGCCCTCAGTGCCGCGCGAGGCGTCTCGATCATGGTGCCGATCGTGACGTCCGGCGGATGCTTCACACCCTTCGTGGCGGTAGCGATGCCCTCCTCCACCCATGAGCGGGCGAGGGCCATCTCCTCCCGGTTCACCGTCAGGGGGATCATGATTTCGACGATGGGGTTCTTGCCGGCCTTGCGCAGCGCGATGGCCGCATCCATCAGGGCCCGCACCTGCATGGCGTAGAGGCCGGGCTTGACGACGCCGAGGCGCACACCGCGTGTGCCGAGCATCGGGTTGAACTCCGACCAACTGCGGGCGGCCGCGAGGAGATGCTTCTCCTCGTCGTCGAGCCCGACGGTGGCCTGCTTGATCTCCAACTCGCCGATGTGTGGCAGGAACTCGTGCAGCGGCGGGTCGAGCAGGCGCACCGTCACCGGGAGGCCGTCCATCGCCTCAAGGATCTCGGTGAAGTCGAGAACCTGTACGCGGTGCAGGTCATCGAGCGCCGCCGTCTCTTCCGCCGGGGTGTTGGCGAGGATCATGCGACGCACCACCGGAAGGCGGTCTGCCGCCAGGAACATGTGCTCCGTACGGCACAGCCCGATGCCCTCGGCGCCCATCCGAAGTGCGTTCGTGGCGTCCTCACCGGTGTCGGCGTTCGCTCTCACCTTGAGCTTGCCCTTGCGAACCTGGTCAGCCCATTCGAGCACCACCTCGAACTCGGGCGGCGGCTTGGCGGCCGCCAGTTTCATCTCGCCGACGATGACGTCGCCGGTGGCACCGTCGATGGAGATGATGTCGCCTTCCTTCACCACGACATCGCCCACCGAGAACTGCTTGGCCTCGATCTTCAACGCCTCGGCACCCACGACGGCGGGGGTTCCCCACCCTCTGGCGACGACGGCGGCGTGGCTCACGAGACCACCTCGGGCGGTGAGGATGCCCTGCGCCACCATCATGCCGTGGACGTCCTCTGGGCTCGTCTCACTGCGCACAAGGATGACCTTCTCGCCCCGGTCGTCGGCATCGACCGCATCGTCGGCCGTGAAGTACACCTTGCCGACCGCGGCCCCTGGCGAGGCGGCGAGGCCCTTGCACAACACCACGCCCTTACCGGCGAGTTGCGGGTGCAGCACTGAGTCGAGGTGCTCGGCCGCAACCCGCATGAGTGCGTCGCGCTTGGTGATCTTCCACTTCGTGCGGCCCTGACCTTTGCTGGCCATGTCGACAGCCATCCGCAGCGCAGCGGCGCCCGTGCGCTTGCCGACGCGGGTCTGCAGCATCCAGAGCTTGCCCTGCTCGATCGTGAACTCGGTGTCGCACATGTCCCGGTAGTGCGCCTCGAGCCGGTCGAAGATCTCGAGCAGTTCAAGGTGGATGACCGGAAAGACGTCGTTCAGCGTGTCGAGATCGTCGGTCTTGCGGATGCCCGCCACGACATCCTCGCCTTGGGCGTTGACGAGGAAGTCGCCGTACGGGACGTTCTCGCCGGTGGCGGCATTGCGGGTGAAGCCGACGCCCGTACCCGAGTTTGTGTCGCGGTTGCCGAAGACCATCACCTGAACGTTGACGGCAGTACCGAGGTCGTGGCTGATGCGCTCGCGGTTCCGATACGCGATGGCTCTGGCGCCGTTCCAGCTGCGGAAGACCGCCTCGATGGCACCCCTCAGTTGCTTGGCCGGGGCCTGGGGGAACGGCTTGCCGGTCTCCCCCTTCACGACGCCCTTGTAGAGCTCGCACAGTTCGCGCAGTTCGTGGGCCGACAACTCCGCATCCGTCGTGGCGCCGGTGCGTTGCTTGGCGTCCTCCAGCGGATGCTCGAAACGGCTGCCCTCGATGCCGAGCACGATACGGCCATACATCGAGATGAACCGTCGGTAGCTGTCGTAGGCGAAGCGCTGGTCACCGGTCACGGCAGCGAGACCCTTCACACTTCGGTCGTTCAGGCCGAGGTTGAGGACGGTGTCCATCATCCCTGGCATCGAGAACTTGGCGCCGGACCGCACGCTCACGAGCAGTGGGTCCGCGTGGTCGCCGAGCAGGCGGCCCATCTTCTTCTCGAGCGCGGCCACCTGCGTGGCGATCTCGTCATCCAGCCCGGGCGGCCACCCACTCTTCATGTGGGCGCGGCACGCGTCGGTGGAGATGGTGAACCCTGGGGGAACGGGTAGGCGCAACACGCTGGTCATCTCGGCCAGGTTGGCGCCCTTGCCACCGAGCAGATCCTTCATCTGCATGGGAGGACGCTTGTGTTTGTGATCGAACGAGTAGGCGTAATGCACGAGAGCCGAGCCTAGCGGTGCCCTCAGAGCGACACCTGCCGACCGAGCGTCTTGGGCGCGATGAGGCAGTAACTCGTGACGATCAACTCCCGGACTTCGTCCAGGGCATCGTCTGGATCGAACTTCTTCCGGCTCGGCATCGCTCGAGTGTGGCCTGTCAGGGTTAGGTCTGGGGACGTTGGCTCAGTGCCGCCAGCACGCCGAGCCCGATGAAGACGAACCCAGCGCCCCGGTCGAGTCGCCGAAGGGCCTTGTCGCTGCGCCGCAGCCGCTCGGCGACCGAACTCGACACGAGTGCCCACGTACTGTCACTCATCAGCGCCATCACGGCGAACAACAGGCCGAGCGCCACGACCTGCGGGGCGGCGGGACCTCGATCCGTGTCGACGAACTGCGGAAGCAGCGCGAGGAAGAACAACGCCGTCTTCGGGTTCAAGATGTTGACGATGAGACCTTGGACGTAGGTCCGTCGCATCGAGAGCGGCTTCTGGTTCTCCAGCGCGGCCGTCAGCGTCGATGGCCGGCGGAGCTTCTGGACACCGAGATAGATGAGGTAGGCCGCACCCGCGTACTTGAGGAGCGAGAACGCCAACGCGCTGCGGGCCACGATGACGGACACGCCCAACGCCGCTGCGGCAGTGTGGAACAAGACGCCCGTCGACACGCCAAGCGCGGAGATCAAGCCGTGCGACCGACCCTGGCTCACGCTGCGCCCGACGATGTAGAGGACCGCTGGCCCAGGCACGACGATGAGCGCGATCGCCGCCCCGGCGAACGCGAGGAAGGTGCCGAGGTTGGGCATGACGTGGCACGGTAGCGACCATGGATCTTGATCCCGCCGAGATTTCCGTGGTCCGTCACCTCGCCGAACTCGGGGTGGAGTATGAGATCATGCCCTGCGACCCAGACCTCGCCGACACCGCCCTGTTCTGTGCGGCATACGGCATCGATCCCGGGGAGTCGGCGAACACGATCGTGGTGATCGGCAAGTCCGAGCCACCGATGTACGTGGCGTGCATCGTGCTTGCCACCACGCGCCTCGACGTGAACAACGCCGTGCGGCGCCGGCTCGGTGTGAGGAAAGCGAGCTTCGCGTCGGGTGATCAGACCCGGGAGTTGACCGGGATGCTCATCGGCGGGGTGACGGCGTTCGGCCTGCCGGCCGAGATGCCGGTGTGGATCGACGCGAGGGTGATGGAGCGGCCGGAGATCATCCTGGGGGGTGGAAGCCGCTCGTGCAAGGTTCGCTGCGCCCCATCAGCACTGCTGGCCATCACGACCGCTGAGGTCGTGGAGGGCCTGGCGAATCCGATTCCGTCAGAACCCGAGGCGGGTTGACAGTTCGCCGAGGAGCGCCTTGATGGGGACGCGCACCTGCTCCGTCGTGTCGCGATCCCGGATGGTGACGGAGTCGTCCTCGAGCGAGGCGAAGTCGACGGTGACACAGAGCGGCGTACCGATCTCGTCCTGGCGGCGATACCGGCGACCGATCGCCTGCGTCTCGTCGTACTCGGTCATGTAGCGCTCGGCGACGAGGCGATGCACCGACTTCGCGAGCGGGCTGAGCGTGTCCTTCTTCGACAGCGGCAGCACGGCCACCTTGTACGGCGCGAGGCGCGGGTGCAGGCGCAGGACGGCGCGCGGCTCGTCGTTGACCACATCCTCGTCATACGCCGCCAGCAGAAACGCGGCCATCGTGCGGGTGGCGCCGGCCGCCGGCTCGACCACGTACGGCGTGTACCGCTCGTTGGTGGTCTGGTCGAAGTAGTCCAGCTTCTCGCCCGAGTGGTTGGAGTGCTGAGTGAGGTCGTAGTCGGTGCGTTGGGCGATGCCCTCGAGCTCGCCCCAACCCCACGGGAACATGAACTCGACGTCGCTCGTGCCCGCCGAGTAGTGGGACAGTTCGTCGGCATCGTGCGGGCGAAGGCGCAACATGTCGACGGGGATGCCCAGCTCGACGTACCAGTTCAGCCGCTCGTTGCACCAGTAGTCGTACCACTGCGGGCCCTCGGCTGGCGGCACGAAGAACTCCAGTTCCATCTGTTCGAACTCCCGGGTGCGGAAGATGAAGTTGCCGGGCGTGATTTCGTTGCGGAAGCTCTTGCCCACTTGGGCAATGCCGAACGGGGGCTTCTTGCGCGATGTCTGCAACACGTTCGAGAAGTTCACGAACATGCCCTGGGCGGTCTCGGGCCGCAGGTACACCTCGGCACCCGAGCCCTCGATGGGGCCAGCGTGCGTCTTGAACATGAGGTTGAACGCCCTGGCCTCGGTGAAGCTGTTCTTGGCCTGGCAGCCGGGACACACGGTGGGATCCTCGAGGTGGTCCTCGCGGAATCGCTGCTTGCAGCTCGTGCAGTCCACCAGCGGATCCGTGAAGTTGGCGAGGTGGCCGCTCGCCTCCCATACCGCCGGCGGGGAAAGGATGGCGGCGTCGATCAGCACAACGTCGTCACGAAGCTGGACCATTGAGCGGATCCAGGCCTCCTTCACGTTGCGCAGCATCAATGCACCGAGCGGCCCGTAGTCGTACGAGGACCGGAAGCCGCCGTAGATCTCGGCGGAGGGGTACACGAAGCCGCGCCGCTTGCAGAGGTTGACGATCTGGTCGAGGTCCTTGGCAGGCATAAGGACGACAGGCTATGCGGCTCGATCCATCGGGCGACGTGAGAAACTCGTCCGCGAAGTGCCAGCGCCGGTCGTCTCGGAGTTCTCGACAGGCAACGAATCGACCGAGAAGGAGATGAGTCGGCATGAGAAGCATGACGTTCAGAGTGTGTTGCGTAGCGGCGTTGGTAGCCCTCACGGGCTTGGCGGCCTGTGGCGATGACAGCGGCGTCTCGACGAGGGACAACAGCGACGACACCACGGACACCACAGAGGTCGTCGACACCGGACCCGATACGGGCGAGGCTGATGCCACCACGACAGTGGCCCCGACAGTGGCCACGACAGTGCCTCCCACAGTGGCCCCCACCGACGCGCCAACAACGACGACTGGCGAGGATGGCGAGGATGGCGACGTGGCGTGCGGCGAACTCGACCCCGTCATCGACTCGGCGGTCATCACGAGTTCCACGGGACTCGATTGGGACGGCGACGGAAGCGCTGAGGCCTCGGCCACGGTGTACGACACCGCGCCCGGTGCCAATGATTTCCGTCTACGCGTCGAGAATGGCGACGGTGGCTCGGAGGTGGCAATCATCACCGACGGCGTCGTGGAGCCGACGGTTCTCGGCCCCGTCCAGGTGGACTTCTCGCTCGGGTCCAGCGACCCTCAGCCCGACGAACTCCTCGTGACGGTGGGAGCCAACAGCTCCGGCTTCAACCTCGGCGTGTTCTACCAGGACGACACCGGCTGCCTGGCCCGTTTCAACGGGGCCGATGAATCACCGATCGAGATCCCGATCCACGGCAGCATCGGCACGGCGTCCGGTCTCGCCTGCGACGGTGGAGCGGGTTCGCAGTTCATCGTCCGCACGACCGCAACGGCGAGCGCCGGCAGCGGCGAGTACGACACCCACGACGTCAAGCTGCGCCGCGAGGGCGGTCAACTCGTCGACGACGTCGACATCCCCGGCTTCATCGTGGACGATGGCACGCCCGAGAGCCCGTTCCTGCGGTACTCGAGCATCACGAACTGCAACGTGGTGTTCGGGGACGAGTGACGGCTCGCCTGCGGTCGACGCCTACGCCCGCTCGAACATCGCCACGGAACGCAACCGTCGTTCCAGGTGATGTTCGAGTGCGGCGGTGGCGAGGTGACCGACTTCGGACGTGAAGGGGGTGGCCGGTTCGGCGAGGGCGGCCTTGAGTTGGCCACCGAGGATCATGCGGGTGAGCCGCAGCGCTTCGGTGGAGAGTGGTCGACCCCGCCGGCACGCCCGGCAGAGCACCCCGCCCTCGTTCATGTCGAAGGCCACCAGCGGTTCGAGTTCACCGCAGATCACGCACTCGTCGAGCACGGGGCTCACGCCCTCAGCGGCCAGCAGCTTCCAGTAGAAGCCGGGGACGACAAGCGGTGAGGGGCGGTCCTCCAGCGCGCGGAGTGCGCCGAGAAGCATTCGGTACAGATTCGGGACGGGCTGTCGATCGAGCGCCAGGAGATCGACGGCTTCCACGAGCGCAAGACCCTGGGTGAGACGGTCGAGGTCTGAGAACAGCGCCGCCGGGCTGTCGATGGTGTCGACCTGGCTGACGACGTCGAGTTCCCCCCGACCTTGATAGATCAAGAGGTTGAGGTGGTTCAGTGGCTCGAGGCGACCTCCGAAGCGGCTCTTCGTCTTACGCACGCCCTTGGCCACCGCCCGCACCTTGCCGTGCTCGGCAGTGAGGATCACGAGAATGCGATCGGCCTCACCGAGCTTGTACGTCCGCAGGACGATTCCCGTGTCCCGGTACAAGCTCACACGCTGAGCGTACTGCTGGCCGGTAGCGTCGACCGGACCATGACCTCGTCGGACGTCGTGCGGGATCTCGAGCGCGTCACCGCCGCGCTCCCCTCGGCGGAGGATCGCCCTGGCCAGAAGCAGATGGCTCAGGCGATTGACGACGCCTTGTCCAAGGGTCGCCATCTCATCGTCCAGGCCGGCACCGGCACGGGCAAGAGCGCGGCCTATCTGGTGCCAGCCATCACCTCCGGCAAGCGCGTGGTCGTCGTCACTGCGACCAAGGCGCTGCAGGATCAATTGGCCACGAAGGATCTGCCGTTCATCGAGACCCACCTCGGCCGCCCGTTCGAGTGGGCCGTCCTCAAGGGCCGGTCGAACTATCTGTGCCTCCAGCGGATCCGGGAGTCCTTGGCGACGCCCGAGGCTCGGGGCCAGGGCCAGTTGGAGATCGAGGAACTCGCGCCGTCCGTCCGCGTCGAGGTGAAGCGGCTCACCGAGTGGGCCGGTCACACGAAGACGGGCGACCAGGCCGAGTTGGACTGGGCACCGTCGGAGAAGGCGTGGGCCGAGGTGAGCGTGGGCAGTGAGGAGTGTCCGGGCGCCACCCGCTGCCCGATGGGCGACGCCTGCTTCTCCGAAGGTGCCCGGGAGCGGGCCGCCGTCGCCGATGTCGCTGTCGTCAACACTCATCTCTACGGACTGGACGTGGCGAGCGGGGGCGCCATCCTTCCCGAGCACGACGTCGTCATTTTCGACGAGGCCCACCAACTCGAAGACGTGATGAGCGACACGGTCGGCGTCTCGATCGGACCAGGACGCTTCACACGCGTCGCTCAGGCCCTGCGCCGAGTCATCGAGGATCCACAGATCATCGGCGCGGTGTCGGATGCCGCGTCGCTGCTCCGCGAGGTGTTGGCGCCGGACGTGGGCACTCGGCTGTCGAGCCCACTTCCCGCCACTCTCGTTGACGCGCTCATCGAAGGGCGTGGCCGCGTCGACCGGGCCGGAGACGCGCTGCGGGCCATCGACACCAAGGTCGAGGATGCCAAGCAGCGAGTGCTGCGAGCTCAGACACTGAGCTTGCGGCTGATGGAACACATCGACGCCGCGCTGAACTTCGGCGCCCAATACGTGGCGTTCGTGAGTGGTGGGCCCGAGTCGCCTCGGCTCGAGGTGGCTCCGTTGGACGTCGGGCCGGTGCTCGCCGCCAGCGTCTGGGACAAGCGCACGGCGATCCTCACGAGCGCCACCATCCCGGCCTCGCTCATCGAACGGGTCGGCCTCCCCGCCGACCGAACCGACATCGTGGATGTCGGCAGCCCGTTCGACTTCGAGCACCACGCGCTCCTCTACTGCGCCATGCATCTCCCCGATCCCCGTAGCCCCGGGTACGCGGCGGCCGTGGCGGAGGAACTCATTGCCCTCATCACCGCCGCCGGTGGGCGCACGTTGGCCCTGTTCACCTCGTGGAAGGCCATGGAGCAGGCCGCCGAAGCGGTCAAGGCGAAGCTGCCGTTCCGCATCCTCACCCAACGCGACCTTCCCAAGCCGGCGCTCGTGAAGGCGTTCAGTCAAGACCCGACATCGTGCCTGTTCGCCACCGCCGGCTTCTTCCAGGGCGTCGACATCCCGGGCGACACACTCACGCTCGTGACGATCGACCGAATCCCGTTCCCCCGGCCCGACGACCCCCTGCTGGAAGCCCGCCGGGAGCGGATCGGATCGGCAGCATTCCGGACAATCGACCTGCCGCGCGCCGCGATGCTGCTGGCGCAAGCATCTGGTCGTTTGATCCGCACAGCGACGGACCGGGGCGTCGTTGCGGTGTTCGACCCGCGCCTCGGCAAAGCCGGCTACCGCTGGGATCTCGTGAAGGCCCTGCCCCCCATGAAGCGCACGCGAGACCGCTCCGAAGCCGAGACCTTTCTCCGCATGATCACCGCGGGCCCCGAGATGTAGCCCCACTTCTGAGCAACTCTCGCGGGATTGTGCGGTTTTCGCCTCACTATTCCGCGAGAGTTGCGGAATAGTGGCGTCTGGGGCGGGGGCCGGGGCCGGGGCGGCGGGCGCATCTCAATCGTGTTTACATTCGGTCCATGAAATTCGGGATCTTCTACGAGCACCAGATGGGCCGCCCCTGGGACGACACCAGCGAGCACACGCTCATCCAGAACGCGCTGGACCAGGTGGAGTTCGCCGACTCGCTCGGCATCCAGTACGTCTGGGAGGTTGAGCATCACTTCCTGGAGGAGTACAGCCACTCGTCGGCCCCTGAGGTGTTCCTCGCCGCCTGCAGCCAGCGCACCAAGCACATGCGCCTCGGCCACGGAATCATCCTCACGGCCCCCCAGTTCAATCATCCCGCCCGCACCGCCGAGCGCGTCGCCATGCTCGATCTCGTCTCCAACGGCCGGGTCGACTTCGGCTCGGGCGAGTCGTCGAGCGAAGCGGAGCTCGGTGGATTCCAGCTCGACCCGCTGCAGAAGCGCGAGGCGTGGCTCGAGGGCCTCGAGGTGGCGGTGCGCTGCCTCGCCGAGACGCCGTTCACGGGCGTCGACGGGACGTACGTCCAGATGCCGCCCCGCAACGTGGTGCCCAAGCCCGTCCAGAAGCCGCACCCTCCCCTCTGGGTCGCCTGCTCACGTCGCGACACCATCCTGCTTGCGGCCGAGAAGGGGCTTGGGGCGCTCACGTTCGCCTTCATCGATCCCGAGGAGGCCCGGACCTGGGTCAGCGAGTACGAGCGCACCTTCGCTGAGAAGTGCACCCCGGTCGGGTTCGCCGTGAACCCTCAAGTGGCCTGCGTGAGCACGATGATGCTCCATCACGACGAGGACGAGGCGATTCGCCGCGGCATCGAGGGTGCCAACTTCTTCGGCTACTCCCTCGGCCACTTCTACGTGTTCGGCGAGCACCAGCCGGCCAAGACCGACGTGTGGTCCGAGTACCTCGAACGCCGGGCCAGCCAGGGGTACGACCCTGAGGCCATCGCCCGGGCCGTGAAGGAGGAGCGGCTCGGCGCCAAGATCGCGAGTGGCGACACCACAGGCCTGCGCGGCGCCATCGGCACGCCAGACCAAGTGCGCGAGTACCTGCGGCGCTACGAGGAGGCTGGCGTCGATCAAGTGATCTTCGTGCTCCAGGCCGGTCGCAACCGCCACGAGCACATCATGGAATCGATCGAGATTTTCGGCCGGGAGGTCCTCCCCGAGTTCCTCGAACGAGACCCGGCGCACACCGAAGCGAAGCAGCAACGGCTCGCCCCCACCGTGGAGCGGGCCATGGCCCGCCGGGCTGAGGTGTACCAGCCCCGTGATCTCGGCGACTACAAGTTCCCTGCTTTGCCCCGCCAATGGGCCGACGCCAGCGGAAGTCAGGAGATGCAGGACTGGTTGCAGAAGTGGGCCGACGACCGCGCCGCCGGTCGCCCGGATGACATGCTGCTCGGACGATGACCGACCTACTCTTCAACCCGTTCAACCCGGCATTCCGGGCCGATCCGTACCCGTTTTACGACATCCTCCGCGACACCGAGCCCATCTACGAAACACCGTTCGGTTTCTTCGTGGTGTCGCGATACGACGACGTCGCCCGCACACTTCGCAGCAACGAGTTCTCCCGCGACATCGAGAAGACTGCCACGGAGCCGACCGAGCCCATCGGCCAGGAGCGCCTGCGCCGCCCACGGGAACGGCTGGATGACGGGAGGGCTGCCAAGAACATTCTGAACCTCGATCCTCCTGATCACACCCGACTCCGACGACTCGCCTCGCTGGCGTTCACGCCGTCCGCCATCGAGCGGCTGCGGCCCCTCGTGCAGCGTCTCGTCGACGATGTCCTCGACGTTGCGGCCGATCGTGGATCGATGGAGGTCGTCGACGAACTGGCCTTTCCGGTGCCGTTTCTCGTGATCTCCGAGCTACTTGCCATGCCCACCGAGCGGGCCGACGAGCTGCGCGACTGGTCGCAGGCGCTCACGGCGGCGCTCGAGCCGACGGCGGACGACGCCACGATGGACGCAGCCTTCCAAGCGCAGCGGTTGATGTCGGAGCATGTCCTCACGGTGATCGAGGATCGGCGGCGTCATCCCGGTGACGATCTCCTCTCGGCACTCATCGCCGTCGAGGAAGAGGGCGATCGCCTGTCCCCCGCCGAGTTGCTCTCGTTCGTGATCCTGCTGTACGTGGCGGGCCACGAGACCACCGTGAACCTCATCGGTAACGGCCTACTGGCGCTCCTGCGGTTCCCCGACGAGCTGCGACGGTGGCGCGATGACCCCGCGCTCGATGTGTCGGCCGTCGACGAACTGCTGCGGTTCGACGGACCAGTGCAGCAGACCGTTCGTGTTCCCTTCGATGACGTCGCATACGGCGACATCACCGTTCCCAAGGGCACGATGGTGATGACGCTGCTCGGGTCGGCGAACCATGACCCTGCCGTGTTCGACGACCCCCACACGCTGCGCCTGGACCGGCCGAACGCCAATCGGCACCTCGCCTTCGCCGCCGGCGTTCACTACTGCCTCGGCGCTTCGCTGGCCAAGCTCGAAGCGCAAGTGGCGATCACCACGCTGATCCGCCGCTTCCCTGCGGTGGAACTGGCGGGCCAGGCGCACTGGCGCGACCGCCTCACGATCCGCGGCGTCGATCGCCTCCCACTCCAACTGCGCTGAGGCGTACCGGCTGGGCGAGAATACCCAGATGACCGAGTCGTACGATCCGACGGGCGCCGACGTCATGGCCGATCCGTTCAGCGCCTACACCGAGTTACGCCAGCGGTGCCCTATCGCTCACGTGGACTCGTTCGACCCGGCCTTTCACGTGTTGTCGCGGTACGCCGACGTGTCCGACGTGCTTCGCCAGCCGCAACGGTGGGTGAGCCGCAACGGGCACGGCCCGGGTTACCTACGCCGTGAGAACTCGACACTTGCCTACGTCGACCCGCCCGAACACACTCGGCAGCGCCGGCTCGTGCAGAAAGCGTTCACGCCATCGATCGTGAACGAACTCGCGCCGGAGATCGAGCACATCGCCAACCGGCTCGTCGACCGGTTCGTGGCCGACGGCTCCACCGATCTGCACGACTCGTACTCGTACCCGCTCCCGGTCATCGTGATCGCGCAGTTGCTCGGTGTGCCGGAGGAGATGCAGGAGACGTTCAAGCGCTGGAGCGACGACGCGCTCGCCCGCCTTGCCGCCGCCGACCCGACTACGTACCGGCAGTCCCTCGACGAGTTCAACGCGTTCTTCCTCAGCGAGATCGAGCGGCGGCGCAGCCTGATCAGCGACGGCCACGAACTTCCCCGCGACCTGCTGAGCGGGATGGTCGCAGCCGAACACGAGGGCCAGGCACTCACGGCGGGCGAGATGTTGTCGATGATCAGCCAGATCCTCGTCGCCGGCAACGAGACGACGACCTCGCTCATCAACAACATGATCGTGCGGCTGTGCGAACGACCTGAGCTGATGCGAGAGGTACGCGATGACCCCTCGCTCGACGCGGCCGTCGTCGAGGAGAGTCTGCGCTTCGATTCCCCTGTGCTCGGTCTGTGGCGCACGAACGACGAGCCGGTGTGCCTGCACGGCGTCGACATCCCGCAGGATTCCAAGGTGCAGGTACTGTTCGCGTCGGCCAACCGCGACGAGTCTGTGTTCGAACACGCCGACGAATTTCGGGTCGATCGGGACGAGGCGGCGGCCCGAAAGCATTTGGCGTTCGGGTTCGGGCCCCACGCGTGCCTCGGCGCACCGCTGGCCCGACTCGAGGGTCGAATCGGCCTGAGGGTGCTACTCGACCGCCTCCCCGAGTTGCGCCTCGCCGGGACCCCCGAGCGGATCCCCACGTTCTTCCTCTGGGGCTACCGCACCACGCCCGTCGCCTGGACCCCCATCTGACCAAGGTCTCGGTCGGTTCTCCGCGAAGGGGCCACGCCAAATCGACCGAGATTCGTCAGGGGTTGGCCAGGAGGTGGATAAGGCTGCTGGTGTCCCAGCGGCGGCCGCCTCGATCCATCACCTGGGCATAGAACTGGTCGACCAGTGCGGTCAGCGGGAGCCTGGCGCCGTTGTCCCGCGCTTCGTCGAGCACGATCCCGAGGTCCTTGCGCATCCACTCCACCGCGAAGCCGAACTCGAATTCGCCCCTTGCCATCGTGGTGGCCCGGTTCTCCATCTGCCATGACTGCGCAGCGCCCTTCGAGATGACAGAGATCACCTGATCGGGATCGAGACCAGCCGTGCGGGCGAAGTTCACTCCCTCGGCGAGGCCTTGCACGATGCCGGCGATGCAGATCTGGTTGACCATCTTTGTGAGCTGACCGGCCCCCGCCGAGCCCATCAATTCGCACGCCTTGGCGTAGCTCATGATGACGGAGCGGGCCCTTTCGAACACCTCGGCATCCCCACCGCACATCACCGTGAGGCTGCCATTCTGAGCGCCGGCCTGGCCCCCCGAGACCGGGGCGTCGATGAAGCCGACACCAGCCGTCGCACATGCGGCGTACAACTCGCGGGCGACCCCCGCCGACGCGGTGGTGTGGTCGACGAGGATGGCCCCGGCGGCAAGTCCGGAGATCGCGCCATCCGAGCCCAGTGCCACCGCGCGGACGTCGTCGTCGTTGCCGACACACATGAACACGATCTCGACACCGGTCGCGGCCGCCCTCGGCGTCATCGCGGTCTGCCCCTTGTGTGCCTCGACCCAGGCCACGGCCTTGTCGACGCTCCGGTTGTAGACGGTCACCTCGTGACCCTTCTCCGCCAGGTGCCGGGCCATCGGCCCGCCCATTACGCCCAAACCGCAGAACGCCACTCGTGTCATAGGGCACGAGTCTGGCAGCGTGGTGGCCATGCCTGTGCTGTTCGAGCCCGTCGTCCAGATTGCCTACTACGTGACCGACCCGGAGGTGGCGGCCCGTACGTGGGCCGCTGAGCGCGGTGCAGGGCCGTTTTTCCTGAGGCGTCACATCCCCGTGACGGACGTGACACACCGCGGCGCGCCGTCCCACTTCGATCACACGAGTGCCTACGGATGGTGGGGCAACATCATGGTGGAGTTGTTCACACAACACGATGACGCCCCGTCCGCCGCCCGCGAGCGCTTCGCCATGGGCGAGACCGGCCTGCACCACATGGCCTGCTTCGTGGATGACATCCACGCCGGCTTGGCACGTTGTGAGGCCGCCGGGCTGGTGGTGGCCCAGACCGCTCACGCTGGCGCCACGCTGTTCGCCTTCGTGGACGACGTCGCCCGCAACGGCCACTACTGGGAGTTGTACGAAGGCAACGAGCGCCTCCGCGGTTTCTACGGGTTCGTCCGCGAGGCGTCGCTCGACTGGGACGGCCAGGAACCGGTTCGCGAGGTGTCGTAGCTGAGTATTCGGGCGCCGGCTATTCGGGCGTGGTGTACGCCGCAGTGATTCCACCGTCGATGATGAGCGATTGGCCGGTCATCCACGACGACTCGTCGCTCGCCAGAAACAGCGCCCCGTTGGCGATCTCGATGGGCTCACCGAACCGTCCCATCGGGATATGAACGAGTCGCCGGTTGCGTGTGGCGTCGTCGGACAGGAACTTGGCGAGCATTGGGGTCATGATCGGGCCTGGGCACAGCGCGTTGGCCCGGATCCCTTGGCGGGCGTAGATGGCGGCGATCTCTCGTGTCATCGCCAGCACAGCGCCCTTCGACGCCGTGTACGCGATCTGCGGTGTGGCCGCCCCGAGGTGAGCGACGAACGACGCCACGTTGATGATGGAACCACCGCCGGACGCCAGCATCGCGGGAATGCCCGCACGGCAGCCGAGGAGTACGCCCTTGACGTTGATGTCCATTGTCTTTTCATAGATGGCGATGGGCGTGGTGACCGGGTCGTCATCCTCGCTCAGCATGACGCCGGCGTTGTTGTAGAGGACATGCAGCCCGCCGAACGTCTCGACGGCGTGCGCCACCGCGGCGGCGAGCGAGGCCTCGTCGGTGACGTCACAGCACACATAGCTGGCCTCCCCGCCGGCGGCGGCGATGGCCTCGACTGCGGCATCACCGTCGAGGAGGTCGGCGACCACGACCCGCGCCCCCTCGGAGGCGAAGAGCTCTGCCCCTACTCTGCCAAGTCCCGACGATCCGCCGGTGATGAGTGCGACCTTGCCATCCAGACGTCCCATAGCGCGCCGACCATATCGGGCGAACCAGACTGAGCCGGTGACGGTGGTACGGCTGATGACGTGGAACCTTCGGGGTTGGGCGCGCCCTGACCTCACCGAAGTGGCAACCGTCATCGCGTCCTATGAGGCCGATGTCGTCGCCGTTCAGGAGGTCCAGCGGTGGCAAGCCCGTCGTCTCGCCCGGAGCCTCCGGTACCACTACAAGTGGGCGCGCAAGCACTTTCCCTATGGGCTCTTCCTCTGGTGGCGAGCCGAAGGTTTGGCGGTGTTCTCGCCCCATCCCCTCGAAGGACGGCACCGGTACGTGCTCTCACCGGGTATCCATCCGTGGACGTACCGCCGGAGGATCGCGCTGCGCGTGAAGGTGCGCATACCGGGGTTGACCCTGCGGATCTTCGACGTGCACCTCGCCAGCAACGGAGCCGCGAAGGATCGCATCGACCAGGCCACGATCCTGGCCGGCGTTCTCGCCGAGGAACGCCAGCGCGCCGCGGCGCAAGGCGAGCCATTCAGAGCCGTCGTCGTCGGGGATCTCAATGCCAACGGCGAGCCAGACGTGCTCGCCCCCCTCCATGCCGCTGGGTTCAAGGACGCATGGTCGTGCGCCGAGGGTCGCTCGGCCGGCGACGGCCTGACGTGCCCGACAGATCGTCCGAGCGGCCGGATCGACTACGTGCTCATCGAAGTGGATGACCACTCGTTGAGCGCTTTGGTGCCGGAGCCCAGCCAGACTTGGCGAGCGCTCTCGGACCATCTCCCCGTGGTGGTCACCGTCGGCATGACGTGATCAGTGTCATTACACGCGTTCGAAGTAGCGGCGCATCTCCCAGTCGGTGACGGTCTGGTTGAAGGCCCTCCACTCGGCCTTGGCGTACGTGAGGATGTGGTGGTGGACCTCGTCGCCGAACGCGGCCTTCGCGACTGTGGACGCCTCCCAGAGGTCGATGGCATCGACGATGCTCCACGGGATGCGGGGGATGTCTGCCGCCTCATAGCCGTTGCCGACATACGGCTCGGGCGGCTCGATGCGATGCTCGATTCCGTGGAGTCCGCCGGCGATCTGACCCGCAAACGCGAAGTAGCTGTTGGCGTCCGCCCCCGGGATACGGCACTCGACCCGTGTCCCCTTGCCGTGGCCCACTTTGCGAAACCCGAGCGTGCGATTGTCCACGCCCCAGCCGACCCCTGTCGGTGCCCACGACCCGGGCTGGAACCGCTTGTAGCTGTTGATGGTCGGCGCCCACAGCAACGAGAACTCGCGGGCAGTGGCGATGAGGCCACCGAGATACCAACGGAATGTCTGACTCATCCCGTGAGGACCGGTCTTGTCGTGCATGGCGCTTTCGGCACCGCCGCCGGTCCACAGCGACGAATGGATGTGGCAGGACGAGCCAGTGTCGTCGAACGCATACTTCGCCATGAACGTGATGCTGCGCCCACTCAGCGCGGCGATCTCCTTGGCGGAGTTCTTGTAGACGTGATTGCGGTCGGCCATCTCAATGGCTGTCGTGTAGTCGAGGTTGATCTCGTGTTGGCCGCGACCCGCCTCGCCTTTTGAGAACTCGACTGGAACACCCGCCGCCTCGAGCCCACGGCGGATCTGGCCGATGATGTACTCGTCCTTGGTCGTTTGCAGGACGTGGTAGTCCTCGAACCAGGGTGAGTGGTTGCGCAGCTCCCGGTAGCCCTTGGCGTGGGCCTCCTCGTAGGTGTCGTGGAACAGGAAGAACTCGATCTCGCTACCGATCATCGGCGTGAAGCCCATCGCCTCGGCTCGCTCGACCTGACTTCTCAGGACCTGGCGTGGGGCCACCGCGATCGGCGCCCCGGTCTCGACGACGAAGAGGTCGCACATGATCATGGCGGTCTTCTCCACCCAGGGCGTGATCCGGATCGTGTCCCAATCTGCCCGGGCCAGCATGTCGCCGTACCCCTGCTCGTAGCTGGTGAACCGATACCCGGGCACCGGGCTGTTCTCCATGTCGCAGGCGATGAGGTAGTCGCAGTTCTCGGTGCCACCATCGGCCACGTGGTCGAGGAAGAACCGCCCGCCGGTTCGCTTTCCGACGAGACGGCCCTGCAGGTCGACGAAGACCATGAGCACGGTGTCGACCTCGCCACCGCGGATCATCAACTCGAGTTGTTCGCGGGTGATGTGGACGCGGTCGACCATGGGGCTACTACTTCTTCTTAGCGGCGACGGCCGGTTCCTTCGGTGGCTTCAGCACGCCCTTGGCCAGCGCTTCGTCCAGAAACTGCTCGGCCTCCTCGGCGCTCACCTTGAGTGCCGGGGCGATCTCCGAGACGAGGTTGATGCGGGCCCGCTCGTACATCGTGCGCTCGGCGGCGGACAGCGCGGCGTCCCGGTTCCGGGCCGCCAGGTTCCGCACGACCTCGGCGACCTGGTAGACGTCGCCAGACTTCAGCTTTTCCTGATGGTTCTTGAACCGGCGCGACCAGTTGGACGGGACACGCGGATCCGGCTTGGATAACACCGAGACGAGGTCGTCAAGCTCGTCGGCGTTGACCGGGGGCCGCACACCGACGGTATCGGTGTTCTCGACCGGGACCGACAACGTCATCTCTCCGATGACCGACTTGAGGATCAAGTACTCACGATTGGCGCCATCGAAGGCCATCTTCTTCGTCCCCATCACGATGCACGCACCGTGTTGGGGGTAGATGACCGTGTCGCCCTTCTTGAACTTCACGCGGGACCTCGTCCAGTCTGGGGGGTGGTGAGGAACAACAGTGGCCCACCGCCCGGGGCCGTTGAACCAGGCTAGGGCGCAAATTACTGAATGACGACGCCAACGATGCCAAGCTCTGGTGTTCACCCCACTCACCGTCAGAAGGAACCACGATGATCAGCAGCGGACCTCACGAAGACCGCCTTGCCATTCGCGAACTTGTCGAGTCGTACAACGACGCTGTGATGCGGTTCGACGGAGAGTCGTGGGCGGCGAACTGGACCGAGGATGCCACGTGGTCGCTGCCCGGGATGGGCGACGTCACCGGCAAGGCCAACTTCTTCCCGCTCTGGCAGCAGGCGATGTCGGCCTTCTCCTTCGCAGGCTTTTTCGCGTCGGCAGGACCCATCGTGGTGAGCGGCGACACCGCCCATGGCACGTGGTACCAGCAGGAGTTCCTCCACCGCAAGGACGGAGGCAAAGCCGAGATCACCGGACGCTACGAGGACGACTACGTGAAGCAGGGCGGGCGCTGGTATTTCCACAAGCGCGTCTACTCGATCCTCAACCACAAGGAAGCGAAGGGCTGACCGCCCTCTCGGTGGCCAGCCAGCGCACGAGCGTGTCGCCGCGGTGCCGACGCTCCAGCCCTTCGGTGATGAGGGCGCGGAGCCGGCTGAGTTCGTTGCTGGCGCTGACGCCGAACGTCAGTGGAGCGCGGCCCGCGACCTCGGCGCAGGTCGTGCAGGCGCCTGGCTGACCGGCTGAGAAGTAGCGACCCGGTATGGGCCGGGCCAGCGCGCCACAGAGGGTCTCGCGGCGACGACCCTCGGGCCGAACGCTGGTGCGTAGGGCGTGCGACCGCCCACCAAATATTGGAGCGCCACCTTGCTCATATCCGCTTCCCGCCCAGGTGTCGTTGCGGTGCTGGCCCGGAAGCGGCAGGACCGTCCGCTCGTGCCGAAAGCCATGACGGTGCTCGTACGCCCGCTGCCGGCAGGTGTGGTTGCAATAGAGGCGGGGGCGGCCGGCGCGGCGGATGACGGCGATGCCGGCGCCACACCAGGAACACGGACGATCGGAGGGTGCGGTCTCGACGCCGGAAGTGTGCAGGCTCATGCCAAAGCAGTACCACGGGGGTGTTGCGGACTTCTCTGCCCCGAGCCACCACCATCGCGTTGCCCGGCCTTGCGAACCGCCTGTGACGAATCGGCTCGGGAGCCATGGCGCTCCACCGCACCTTGCGAATCGCCTGTGACGAAACTGGGTGTGGCCGGACCGGGACGGGACCGGGTCGACCACGTCCCTGGCGAAGACCCGAGCGCCCGAATCGTCACAGGCGATTCAGAAGCTCACCCGAACCCGACCCGCTCGCTCGTCCGCGCCTGCGTTCCCCGTGAATCGTCACAGACGATTCACAAGCGGCGCTCCCGGCTGTGTCCTCCCTCGTCCCGACTCAGCTGGATCGGCTCGGTGAACCCGGCATTGGTGCCCTCGGAGGGACTCGAACCCCCAACCGACCGGGTAGAAACCGGTAGCTCTATCCGTTGAGCTACGAGGGCCGCCCCGCCACACTACCGTCCATCGACAAAGCGGCCGAGGGGTGAGGGAATGCTGATCAGTGACATCGTGCGACGCAACGCCACCCACTTCGGCGACCGTGACGCCACCGTCGTACCCGACGGGCTCACCAGGTCCTGGTCCGAACTCGAGGATCGGTCAAACCGGCTCGCCAACGCGCTTCTCGACCTCGGCCTCGGTAAGGGCGACCGCGTGGCGACCCTGGCGTCGAACGCGCCCGAGTTCCTTGAGTTCTTCTTTGCCTGCGCCAAGACCGGCATCGTCGGCGCCACCACCAACATCCGACTGGCGAGCAACGAACTGGCCTCGTACCTGCGCTACGTCGAGCCGAGCGCCATCCTCGTGAGCGCCGACCACGCCGACCTCGCCCGCCGCTTCGTCGGCGAGGTCGCCTCTCTGCGCCACGTCGTCGGCTTCGGCCCCGGCCACGCCTTCCCGCTCGACTACGACGACATCCTCGACGCCGCCGACTCGGCCCCCCCTCCAACGCATGTGAGCGACGACGACGTCTATCAATTGGCCTCCACCAGTGGCACGACGGGCATCCCCAAGGGGGCGATCCTCACCCACCGCAACGCCATCGCCGCCATGTTGAACTGGATGGCCGAGATCCCAATGAATGAGGGTGACACGAACCTGCAGTGCATCCCGATGTTCTTCAACCCGGGTGGGCCGGCCCAGATCCATCCGGTGATGATGAAAGGCGGCCGATCGATCATTCTCCCCGGCTTCGAGCCAGGGCAGTTCCTACGCATGATTCCCCGCTACGGCGTCAGCCACTCGACCGCCGTGCCGACGATGCTCGGGATGGTGCTCGACCATCCGGAATGCGGTGAGCACGACGTCAGCACCATCCGGGGCATCACCACCGGTGGCTCGCCCGTGCCCCACTCGCTCCTTCTCAAGGTCCGTGAGGTGTTCGGCGACGTGCTCTACCCCACGTTCGGAATGGCCGAGACGTACTCGTGTGGGATGGTGCTGCGCCCGGAGAACCAGCACGTTCACGGAAACGACGCGCAGGTCCGTCGCCTTACGTCGGCCGGCAAACCCCATGTGCTCATTCAGGTGCGGGTCGTCGGCGACGATGGGCACGACGTCCCGGCCGACAACGAGACGCCCGGCGAACTCTGGCTCCGGGGAGACAGCGTGTCACCCGGCTACTTCCGCATGGACGACGAAACCGCCCGATCACGCTCGGATGGCTGGTTCATGTCAGGGGACATCGCCGTGGTCGACGAGGACGCGTTCGTGACGATCGTCGACCGCAAGAAGGACATGATCATCACCGGCGGCATCAACGTGTTCTGCCGCGACATCGAGGAGGCGTTGTACGCCCACCCCGCGGTGTCCCAGTGCGCCGTCATCGGCATCCCCCACGCCCAGTGGGGCGAGGCCATCCACGCCGTTGTCGTGGTCAGACCAGCGAGCGACGTCACCTCGGATGAACTCATCGCCTTCGCCAGTTCGCGACTGGCGGCCTACAAGAAGCCACGCTCACTCGAGATCGTCGATGCGCTCCCTCTCGGCGGAACCGGAAAAATCCTGAAGCGCGAACTCCGCAAGCAGTTCTGGCCGGAGACCTGACGACCATTGCCGACCGACTAGAACACTGTGATGTCACACACCGGAACCGGCCGATCGAACCCAGCCGGCCTGCGCGTGGGCCTCATCGGCACAAGCTGGTGGGCCGATGCGATGTACCTCCCGGCATTGGCCGACCATCCGGATGGCGCGATCACGGCGTTGTGCGGCCGGGACGAGGGACGGGCCCGGGCACGGGCCGAGCACTGGCGCATCCCCGACGTGTTCACCGACTGGGAGGCCATGCTGGAAAGCGGGACGATCGATGCGCTCATCGTTGCCTCCGCCAACGACACCCACTACGCCATGACGAAGGCGGCCATCGAGCGAGGGCTTCCGGTGCTGTGCGAGAAGCCGGTCGCACTCCACCCCGATCAGGCGGTGGAGTTGGCGGACATGGCCGAAGCCGCCGGACTCACCACGATGGTGCCGTTCACGTACCGGTGGATGCCGTCGAACCAGTGGGTGAAACGGCTTGTCGACGATGGCTACCTCGGCGACCACCGCCATCTCAACATGCGCTACTACGCCGGCTACGCCCGGGGCGCCGAGTACGCGTGGCGATTCGATCCGGAGCTGAGCGGTTCCGGGGTGATCGGCGACCTGGGCTCGCACTGGCTCCATCTCGCTCGGTGGTGGTTCGGCGAGGTGACCGAGATCGGCGCCGTCGCGACGACATTCAGCGAACGCCCGCGTCGGGACGACGGTACCCGCTACCGGACAGCCGAGGACAGTGCCGTCATCACCGTCCGGTTCGCGTCGGGGGCTTACGGCTCGCTGCAGGTGTCAGCGGTCTGCTGGGAAGGGACCCCGTTCGGCCAGACCCACCACGCCGAACTCCACGGCACGGACGGCACCCTCACCACGGTCATCGACTGGGATCACGTACAGGAAGTGCGAGGCCTCCGGACGGGCGAGACCGGTCCCGCCCCGGTCCTGCCGATCCCCGACGAATACTGGCGCGGCGCCCGCCGCTCCCCCGTAGGTGACACCTACCGCGACGTTTTTCGCCGCGCCGAGACGATGACCAGGGAGTGGCTCAGCGCCGCGGCGGCGGGCCGATCGTGTCATCCCGACCTGCGGGAAGGGGCACGGGTGCAGGTGCTGCTCGCCGACGCCATCCGCAGCGCCAGTTCTGATGGACGGATGATCCCGGTCAACTCAGGTGGCGGGGAGCTCTCGCCGCTCGGCGACGCGTCGGGCGACCCGTTCACTCTTGGCTAGGCGGGCCATCAGCCGGTCGCGGGCCTGCTCGGCTTCGACGTCGAGCCCGGTCAGCTCTTCGACGCCCCACTCCCGCAACACGACCGGTACCAGGACGTGGTGGTGGTGGATCGCCAGGTCGTAGATACCGGCCCGCGAGATGTTGGCCGCGTGTGTGGCGAAGTCGGTGATGCCAGTACCCGGCATCTCGAAGTCGCGTACCTGGCGCTCGATGGCCCTGACCATCATCGAGGAATCGATCTCCAGCGCCTTCGATGCAAGGTCTCGGTAGAACAGGAAGTGGAGGTTCTCGTCGGCGGCGACGCGCTTCATGAGGGCGAACCCGACGGCGTCGCCGATCAACCGTCCGGTGTTGTAGTGCGCGATCCGCGTCGCCAACTCCTGGAGGGCAACGTAGACGAGTCCGTCCCCAACGGCCGTCACGTCAGGAGCACTGCCCTTCGACACCTGCGCCATCCGGCCACGTTCGAGCGCCACTGCGTCGACGGCGCGAGTGGCCATCAGGTAGCCGTAGATCGCCATCGAGTGACGGCCCTCCTCGGCCGTCCACCGGCGGGTCCATGCTCCGAATGCGCCGTCGGCGCCCAGCACGTGCTCGATCGTGCGGAAGTAGTACGGCAGATTGTCCTCCGTCAGGAGGTTGACGATCAATGCGCTGCGCACCGCGTCATCGATGTGGGCGCCACCGAGGTCGGCATCGGCCTCGTTCCACGCCGTGCCCGGCTCGATATCCCGCCCCCGGCCGTAGGGGATCATCTCATGGGGAAACCACTCCTTGGTCGACGCGAGGTGTCGAGTCATCAGATGCTCGACGGTCGGCTCGAGCTCGGCGAGGAGGACCGAGTCATTCACGGACCCTTTCTACCGCCGTTCATCCACCATCAGTGGCGAGGAGGGTCCGCCGTAGCAGGTCGAGCGAGGAGATTACGGCGAACTCTCGCATCTGCTGACGCTGGCCGGGAAGCCGAAGCGTGGTGCTCACGGCGGGCCCGTCCCCGACGACCAACCCGATGCACAGGGTTCCGACCGGCAGGCCTTCCTGCTCGGCGGGCCCCGCCACACCCGTGAGCGCCAAGCCGACATCGGCCTGCAGCACCCGCCGGGCTCCGACCGCCATCGCCACGGCGGCGGCCTCGCTCACCACGGGCCCATCGGGCACGCCGAGGATGTCGAACTTCACCTCACTGGCGTACGAGACAACGCTGCCACGCAGCACGTCGCTCGCCCCGGGGACACCGGTCAACCGGGCGCTCACCATGCCTCCGGTGACCGACTCCGCCAGCCCAAGTGTCAAACCAGCCACGCGCAGCACGTCGAGCACGACAGACTCCATCGAGTCGTCGTCGCATCCGAATACCTGCCGCCCGAGCTCGAGGCGGATCTCGTCTTCCAACGGAGCGATCAGCGCAAAGGCTTCAGCCTCCGACGCGGCGCGAGCAGTCAAGCGAACCTTCAACCCCTC
>JBKJJS010000204.1:0-2835 GCA_046597895.1 Ilumatobacteraceae bacterium | reverse complement strand
CTGTCGTTCGGGATGATCCAGTACACGCCGGTGCCCTTCCCGATCGCCATCATCCTCGGGTTGGCCTTGTCGGCCCTTGTCGGCGCTGTCATCGGCGTCATCACGCTGCGCTTCTTCACCGCCAGCCGGCTCTATCTGACGGTCATCACCATCGTGGCCACGGGCGCCATCCTCGGTCCGGCGTTCGTGGCCGTCGGCTCCGCTCCCTTCTTTCCCGAGGCCGACGAGATCACCCTCGCTGACCAGCTGAGCCCAGACCAGTTTCGCAATCTGCTGCCCTTCCCCGGTCTGAAGTTCAACATCGGCAGCTTTCCCCTCGAATTCGGGTTCTCCGAATTGTTCTGCATCGAGTTGGCCATCATCGCCCTCGCGGGTGTTGTCCTGTTCCTGCGCTACACCCGCACCGGCGTCGCCATGAGGGCGTTGGCCGAGAACCCCGAACGCGCCTCACTGCTGGGTATCGGCGTCGGCGGCATCTCCATCCTCGTGTGGGTCATCGCCGGCCTTCTCGACGGGGTCGGAGTCGTGATGGCCCGCACGGGCGCCCCTTCGATTGGCGGCGGCTTCGGTGCCATCATCCCGTTTCTGGTGTGCGCCGTGCTCGCCCGCTTCCGCAGCCTGCCCATCGCCTGGTCGGCGTGCATCATTCTGGGTGTCCTGCGGGAGGCGTGGTATTTCAGCCTCGTCAAAGACCAGCAGGCGTTCTTCCTCGTGATGTTCGCGGCCATCGCCGTCGCCTTGCTGTTGCAGCGCCGCTCGAGCGGACGAAGCGAGAGCGCCGAGGTCTCGTGGGCGGGTACAACCGAGCCGCGGCCGATTCCCAAGGAACTCGCCGGCATCACCAGCCTCCGACTGGCCCGATACGGCATCTATTTCGTCGGCATTCTGCTCATCGGCGTGTTCCCCTTCGTGGCCCCGCTCGCCCGAACCATCCTGCTCTCGGTCGTCTTCATCAACGCCGTAGCCGTGTTGTCGCTCGTGGTGCTCACCGGTTGGGCGGGCCAGGTCAGCCTCGGGCAGTTCGCCTTCGTCGGCATCGGGGCCGTCATCGGTGGGTCGCTCAGCTCGCGCGCCGGCATCCCGTTCTGGATCGCCGTTCCCATCGCCGCCGCCATCACCGGTGCCATCGCCGTGGTCGTCGGACTCCCGGCCTTGCGGCTCAAGGGACTGTTCCTACTCGTGAGTACCTTTGCCTTCGCGCTGGCGGTGCGGGGCCTGCTGTTCGATCCTCGCTACTTCGGTTGGCTGCTCCCCGCGGGCATCGACCGGCCGACGCTGTTCTTCTTCAACTTCGAGGATGAGCGCAGCATGTACTTCCTGTCGGTGCTCACCTTCGTGTCCGCCGCCGTCGTCGTCACGAACCTGCGCAAGAGCCGCACGGGTCGCTTGCTGATCGCGCTGCGGGAGAACGAGAACAACGTGGCCGCCTTTGGGGTCTCGGTGGTGCGGGCCAAGTTGCTGGCCATCGCCGTCGCCGGGTCACTCTCTGGCTTCGCCGGTGCCGTGCTGGCCCACCAGCAACGCGGTGTCACTCCCGATTCCTTCGGTGCCGACGCCAACGTGGCCGTCTTCATCCAAGCCGTCGTCGGTGGCGTGAGTTCGGTCGGAGGCGCGGTTCTCGGTTCGGCGTACTTCGTCCTCACGAACCAGTTCCTCGGGAGCAACGTCGTGCTCGCCAGTTTCGTGACCGGTCTCGGGCCGCTGCTCATCGTGTTCCTGGCCCCGGGCGGCCTCATCTCGTTGCTCAACAAGGCCCGCGACTCGGTGCTGCGCATCGTGGCCCAGCGCCGGCGCATCGTCGTGCCCAGTCTCTTCGCCGATTACGACGCCGATGCCCTCGAACGCCAGCTCATTCCCCTGGGCGAACCCGATCTGATCGGCGGTTTGGCGACGCTGCCCGTCGACGAGCGCTTTGCTCTCGAGTCCGAGCTCTACGCCGGCCGAGGCGAGCGCATCATCGACAAGCTCGGTCCGGTCAAGGAAGGCCGCGACACCGCCGCCATCGGGGCCGCCGCCAGAGCCGCCGAAGACTACGAGCCCGCAGCCGTCGGTGCCGGATCGGAGACCCCATGAGCATCCGCGAAGACGACGAGGTGCGAGGCGCCCTCGGGCCCGGTGCACAACGGGCCGTCGATCTCGGTTCGGCGGCCGACGTGGAAGACGGCGACCACATCGTCCGTCGCCGCATGGCCAACCAGGTCGGTATCCCGAGCACCGGGTCGGCGGCCGAGGGAGACGCCGCGCCGGCAAAGCGTGGCCCGATCCAGGCGCTGCGAAACACGACCCGCAACTACGGCGACCTTCGGCGTACGCCTTACGGGCTGACGCCCTTGCTGATCCTGGGCGGCATCTCCTTCTTCGGACAGTTCGATGCGAGGGCCTTCTCGATTGCCGGGCCGTTCATCGTGCGCGACCTCGAGATCAAGATCACCGACATCACGTCACTCTCGTCGATTCTCGGCGTCATCCTCGTGTTCGTCTCGCTCCCCTTGGGCTGGTATCTCGACCGGCACAAGCGAGCACCTTTCGTCGGCGTCGGCGCCATTTTCTCCGGCGTCTTCTCCATGGTCGCCTCGCGAGCGGGAAGCCTCCTGAGTCTCGGGACCCCACGTCTGCTCGACAGCGTGGCCGACGAGGCTGGCGGGATTCCCCGCTTCGCTCTGCTGGCCGACTACTACCCGCCCGAAGCAAGGGGGAAGGCGTTTGCACTCCTCGGCGTCTTTTCCAAGACCGGATCTTTGTTGGCCATCTTCGCGGTGGGCATCTTCATCGAGCTGTACGGATGGCGTACCGCAACCCTGCTCTTCGGCATACCCCTCATCTTCATAGGCATCG
>JBKJJS010000065.1:0-3310 GCA_046597895.1 Ilumatobacteraceae bacterium | reverse complement strand
CCTTTCCGACGATGGTGGCGCCGATCTCCAAGCTGCGCCGGTTCACCTCGGAGTTGATGATGAGCGCCTCCCCGGTCTGGAGGATCTTGCTCGTCAACCCATCACCGAACGGCCACGACGGCATGGTGTCGCCGTGCTGGAACGGGAAGTCGATCATGCTGCGTTGCCGGTCGAGTAGCGCGACATAGGCGATGTCCGCCTTGAAGACGTTGGTGATCTGTTCGCCGACCAGCTCGATCAGCGCGCCGACGTCGAGCTTGCCCGAGAGTTGCTGGGACACGGTGTTGACCGTGTCGAGCTCGGCGGCCCGCTGTTGGGATTCGGCGAAGAGACGAGCGTTCTCGATGGCCACGGCGGCCTGCAACGACAGCCCGACGAGGAACTGGAGGTCGTTGTCGGTGAACGGTTGACCGGCGGTGCGCCACACCGCCATCGCCCCCTTGACGGCGTCGCCGGCCATCAGCGGCGCCACCATCAGCCGTTCCTGCTCGGAGGTGACGGTGCCGGCGATCTGGAGGGCGCGCCCGTCCGATGCGGTGTCGTTGATCAGTTCTGCCCGGCCTTGGCTGACGAGGTCACCGATGATGCCCACGCCGGACTCGATGGTGTCGGCGCCGATCTCGTCGGCGTCGTTGCCGAGCACGACGATGGCCCGGTAGAGCGAGGTGCCCTCCTCGGGCAGGAAGATGGCGCTGGTGTCGGCATAGAGCAGTTCCTTGGCGTGGTGGGCGATGCGGTCCATCACCCGTGACAGGTCGAGCGTGGCCGACACGTCTCGGCCCACCTCGGCCAGCGCCGCGCTCTCCCGCGTACGCCGCTGGATCTCCTCGAACAGGCCAGCGTTCTGCAGAGCCACGCTCATCGTGCCGGCCAGAGTCTGCAGCAGGCGCACGTCGGACTCGCTGAACGCGTGCTCGCGCTGGTAGTCGCTGATGCTGACGAGACCCCGAGCCTGGTCGCCCCACACCAGCGGGACGTACAACGCCGACTTCTCCATCTGTGTGCCGGGAATGATGAAGGCTCCGAGTTCGGCCATCGCCCCGGCCATGTCCTCCTGGATCAGTAAGGTCTGGCGCTCGCCCAGGACATGGGCAGACATGCCGCCCATCGGGCTGGGTGGGACGGTGATGCGCTCGCCGTTGTCGTAGATGAACGGGAACTCGAGCAGCCCGGTGAGGGGGTTCAGGATGCGGATGTCCAGGTCCGCTTCGTGGAAGATCTCGCGGATCTTGTTGCCGACGGCGTCGTAGATGCCCTGCATGTTCAGTTCGGCGGCCAAGGCGTTCTGCACGCTGTTGATCACCGCCAGTTCGGCGGCCCGCTGCTCGCTCTCCTTGAACAATCGCTGGGTCTCGTCGAACAGCCGGGCATTCTCCAGGGCCACACCCATGCTGGCCGCCACCGTCTGCAACAAGCGGATCTCGGACTCGCCGAAGGCGTGCTCGCGCTCGTAGTCCTCCAACAGGATCGAGCCGAGCACACGGTCGCTGCCGATGATCGGCATGTTGACCATCGAGATCGACTGATCCGTCCCCGGTACCAACGGGAGACCGGCGGCGAGCTGCTCCGCAATGGAGTTCATCACGGTCGGGCGTCTGGTCTGGCGCATCTGTTCGAACAGCCCGCCCGGGGCTGGCGAGGCGGATGGGATCTGCAGCCGCTCGCCGTGTTCGAACTCGTACAGGTAGTGCACGAGGTTCTTCGTCTCGTCGTACCAGCGGATGCCGACTTCGTCCGTGTGCAACACCTCGCGCAGCTTGTCGCCGACCAGGTCGATGATGGCCTGGAAGTCCAACTCGGCGGCCATGCCCTGCTGGATGCTGTTGATCACCGACAACTCGGCGGCTCGCTGCTCGGTCTCGTTCAGCAACCGCTGCGTCTCGGCGAACTGCTGGGCGTTCTGCAGGGCAGCGCTCATCGTGCCGGCCAGCGTCTGCAGCAGCCGTACGTCCGACGGCGCAAACGCGTGCTCGCGTTGGTAGTCGCTGATGCTGACCAGGCCGCGTACTTCGTTGCCCCACGTCAGTGGCACATACACAGCCGACTTCTCAGCGGTCGTGCCGGGGATGGTGAAGGACCCGAGCTTCGCAGTCTCCGCGTCCAGGTTCTCGTTGAAGACGATGGTCTCGCCCGTGCGCGCGATGTGGGCGGCGATGCCACCGAACTCGACCGGTTCGATGGTGATGCGCTCGCCGTTCTCGTAGGTGAACGGAAACTCGCTCATGTCGGTGTCCCGGTTGAACACGCGGATGTACATGTCAGTCTCGTGGAAGATCTCGCGGATCTTTTCGCCCACCGCGTCGTAGATGCCCTGCATGTCCAACTGGTTCGCCAGCGCCTGCTGGACGCTGTTGATCACCGCCAGTTCGGCGGCCCGCTGCTCGCTCTCCTTGAACAGCCTCTGGGTCTCGTCGAACAGCCTGGCGTTTTCCAGGGCCACGCCCATGCTCGCCGCCACCGTCTGCAGTAGGCGGATGTCGGACTCGCCGAACGCGTACTCCCGCTCGCAGTTCTCCAAGCCGATGAGACCGAGCACACGGTCGCTCCCGATGATGGGCACACTGACCATGGACAACGCCTGATCGGTGCCGTCGATCGTGGTGATGCCGAGGGCCAGGATGTCATGGAGAGAGTTGAGGACGACGGCCTGGCGGTCGGCGCTCATCCGTTCGAAGGGGCCGTCGGGAATGGGCGTGTATGGCTTGTCGAACAACCTCTCCCCGTGCTCATAAATGTACAGCGCATGGAGCAGGCCGGTCGTCGGGTCGTGCCACGTGATATTGATGTCCTGCACCCGTAGGACCTCGCGCAGCTTGTCGCCGACGAGGTCCACAATGGCCTGGAAGTCCAACTCGGCGGCTCGCTGCTCGGTCTCGTTCAGCAACCTCTGCGTCTCAGCGAACTGCTGGGCGTTCTGCAGGGCCGCGCTCATCGCTCCGGCCAGCGTCTGTAAGAGGCGAACGTCCGAATCGTTGAACGCGTGCTCACGGTGGTAGTTGCCGAGACTGATCAAACCGTGTACTTCGCCCTGCCAGACAAGCGGAACCCAGACACCTGACTTCTCCGCCAATGTGCCGGGTAGGAGGGCCGACCCGAGTTCGGAGAAGTATTCACCTATCCGCTCGTTGATGACGAGGGCCTCGCCCGTGCGCACGAGATGGGCGAGGATTCCAATCACGACCCCCGGTTCGACGTCGATCCGCGCACCGTTCTCGTACGCGTACTGCCATTCATCAAGCCCGCTGTGCGGATTGATCGTCCGGATCGATACGTCGACATCGTGGAAGATCTCGCGGATCTTGTCGCCCAC
>JBKJJS010000483.1:0-8008 GCA_046597895.1 Ilumatobacteraceae bacterium | reverse complement strand
GGAACGATGACGGCTGCCCAGTTCGGCGCGTATCGGGCCCTCATCCTCGGCGATCCGTTCTGCAGTGAGGGCTACCTCACCGCCGCCGAGACGAATGCGGCTGTTTGGTCATCGGTGGTCGACGGCAATGTTGTGATCAACGGCACCGACCCCGTGTTGCACTCGAGTCTGGGCGGTGGAACCCTCACGCAGAAGAGCGTCGCCTTTGCCGTGGATGAGGCTGGCAAGACCGGCCTCTACGCCTCGTTGAGTTGCGAATACGACAGCGCGCTCGCGAACACACCTGTCGCGGTGCTCGCCTCGCTGGGTGCCTTCACCGTGGAGAGTGCGACCTGCCACAACGACGCCCATATCGTCGCCACCCACCCTGCGATCGCTGGCCTCTCCGACGCCGACCTGTCCAACTGGAGCTGTTCGGTGCACGAGCAGTTCAACAGTTGGCCCGCCAGCTACTTGGTGCTGGCGATCGCCGAGAATTCGGTTGGCCCGTTCACGGCTCCGGACGGTTCGGTGGGCTTCCCGTACATCCTGGCTCGGGGTGAGGGGCTGATCGCCATCACGAACATCAGCCTGACACCCCTCACCGACCTCAATCCGGTTGGCGCGAGCCACACGGTCACCGCGACGGTGGTCTCGGGGAGTCCGTCGGCGCCAGTCGTTGGAACCACCGTCACCTTCACCGTCATGACCGGCCCCCACGCGGGGACGACCGGCACCGACACGACGGACGCCAACGGCGAAGCGACCTTCACGTACACCGGAACGTCCGAAGGAACCGACACGATTCGTGCGAGCTACGTCGACGTGAACGCCGCGACGCAAACCTCGAACATCGTGGAGAAAATTTGGGCGGGGACACTCCCGCCAGCGGGTGCCGAGATAGGCGCATTGACCGTCATCGGCGCCATCATGCTGGCAATCGGTGCCGCGGGCATCGTGTTCGCCAGCATCAGCCGGCTGCGCCGTCCATTCGCCGCGTAGACGCCGCGTAGACGCCGCGTAGACGCCGGTGAACTCAGACCGCTGCGTTACGAGCCCGACGCCGCCCTCCATCACGAAGGCACCGGTCAGACGGCCTGGGGAACGAAGTTCGTGATTGTCGCCTGCCGCGACACTGCCACCAACGCCCGCGTCATCCTCGACGGCGCCTTCGTGTTGTCCGGCGCCAATGAGGCGGCAGTAGCCGTCGACATGTTCGAACTCCTCGCGCCAAACACCACCGGTGCCCAGGCCGTCGTCTACGACACGGCGCTGCCCGGCGTTCACCACCAGCACCTGATGCATCACCTCGGTCTGATGACCGTGGACCGGGTCGCCGCTGCAGCTGGTAGTCGCCAGCAGTCCGGGAAGCACAACAAGCGGATCGAGAAGTCGACCTAGCGAGTCCAAGGCCGGTACCTACCGCTGGTACAACGACTACCGCCTCCCGGACGAGTACGGCGGCGGCACTATCACCGTCCGGCTGCACGGCAACGACGAGGACGCCAAGCGCAAGTTCAACCGGACCGAGAACGTCCGTGCGATCGCCCCGGGTGATCCGGACTTCGAGGGGCTCTACCGTCGCCGCAACGACGCCGAGAGCATCAACCGTCACCTCGATGACAGTCTGTGGCTGCGCCGTGCTCACACCATCGGCCACGCCCGCCAACTGTTGAACCTGTTCACCTACGCCCTCGACATCAACGGCCTCGCGCTGCACTTGCACTGCCAAAGCCCCGCCCGCTCCTTTTTCTCCCACCTTTTCGTCCGGTCCCGGGCCGCTGGGACTGGCGTGAAACCCGATCACCTCTGCCCACGATGCTCTTCATCGGCGAGCTGGGAGCGCAAGCGGCCCGATTCGGGAACGCGTCGACCCAATGTCCTTCGCGTGCCTGCGGAGGACCACGTGAACCGCGCCGCTGCTCCGGCCCCGACCTCCCTACGCGTCAGCCGCGCCGGGCGCGAGGATCTGGCGGGCCACGTCGGCGTCCGCTGCGCGGACGACGACCCTCACTCCTGACTCGCCTTCGACGGGCAGGGTGCCGCCCTCCACCTCGTCAATGACGAACGACTCGATGCCACTCGCCGCGAGGTGGGCTCGGCTGACCTCGGCCTCGCCACGATCAGGAAACGTCGCGACGACGACAGGTTCGGGGTGCTGGTCGGACGAAGCGTCACTCATGCCGGGGAGCGTACGGGGCTCGAACCCGGCTGCATCGGGTACCAACGCACATGGTGCTGACCAAGAACGAACGCGAGCGGCTGCCCTCGACCCTCAAGCGGTCGCCGACGAAGGCGCAGGAGACGTACGCCCACACGTTGGAGGCGGCCGAGGAGACCCACGGCGACGACGCGGCGGCGCACCGCATTGCGTTCGCTTCGCTGAAGCACTCGTTCGAGAAGGTCGGCGACCACTGGGAGCCGAAGGCCACGTTGGGTCCGAGCGACGCGCAGGACGCCAAGACCGGCCGGGCGGCGCTTCAGAGCCGGACGAAGACGGCGGGCGGGGTCGACGCCTTTGCCACCAAGGCTCATCTCCTCGAGGTGGCGGCGCGGCTCGGCATCCGGGGCCGGTCGAGGATGACGAAGGCGGAGTTGGTGGCCGCCATCGGCAAGGCCAACGACGCGGCGTCGGCGGATTCGCTTCGCGAGGAGCGACGCTCCTGAGCCTGGAACTGGAACTGTGGGACCTGTGGGTCGCGTCGGTCGGGGCGACAGGGCTGTCGTTCGAGCGACGACGGGTCCGTCGTGGCCGAGGGTGTCGACCTCGAACGCCACGACGAAGGGCCGATGTCGTCTCGAGTGCGTGACGGAGCCGAGATCCGCCTCGAAGACGGTTGGCCGACCGCTGACGACCTGGGCCGGTTGGTCCTGCACCCGGCGGCGCGGCCGGGGTAGCCCGGGTGATCCGGACTTCGAGCGGCTCTACCCGGTGTCGTAACGACGCCGAGAGCATCAACCGTCACCTCGGCGACAGCCTGTGGCCGCGCGGCGCGCACACCATCGCCGATTCGGCGAACGTCGGCTGGCGAATGAGCGATGTCAGCCCTGGGAGTCTTCCGCTCCGACGTCGACTCGCTCCGGCCTGTCGCCGCTCGTCAGCTTCCTGAGATCGCCGGTGCACTCGGAGAGGTCGGTCGGGGCCGAGCGTCGGAAGGTCTTGCTGGCGTAACCGTCGATCGAAATGTCTGCCGGGGCGGTCACGTCGACCCATCCGCGTTGCTCGCTCAGCGCGGTGACGAGTCCGTCGAGGGTGGTGAGAGGTCCCGTGTGTAGGCCGTCGCTCGGGTGACAGGCGTCCAAGTAGACCTTCTCCGGCCTGGTGAAGGTCATCCCCTGGCCCAGGCCATCGCGGACGAAGGACGTGAACTCGCCCCGCTCGGATCGCCGTCGCGCCATCACGCCCATCGACCATAAGACCCGTGAGGACCATCAATTCGCGACAGCCCGACACACGAATGTTCACGGTCGCGGCGGGCCCGAACGAGCGCGCCGAGCGGCTCGAGCACATCTCGTACAACACCAGCCCGCCCGGACCATCGAAGTCCATCGATGTTTTCCGTCCCGTTGAGCCCTCGGCCCCAATTGCGGATGACCTACCTGTCGTACGGGGTGAGCAGTTCGAAATGAAGGCCCGGGCACAAGCCACGAGCAATCGGCACGCCCGACCAGGCCAGAATCGGCTCCGATCCACTCCGAACGCGGCCGGGTACGCTTCCACGAGGTCCAGGCGAGCAAGTCGGGAGAGGCTTTCTCCCACCTTTTCTGCCGGTCCCGGGCCGCTCCCGCCACGTGACGGCCACACCGATGACGGCGAGCGGGACGTTGAGCCAGAACTGCCACTGCCACGACATGAACACATCTCCGCCAAGCGCGACCGCGCCGAGCTTGGTCTTCAGCGATCCATCGACGGTGACGCTGAGCACGGCGTCGGCACCGCCGGGCGCCGAAAACCGGCCCTTGGTCCTGTCAACAGCGAGCGACTGGAACTGGTCGATGTACACGGCGGCACCGGAACGTTCCAGGTCGAAGTGAACGCTCGTCACGGCTGCCATCGCCTCGGACGACGCCTCGAGGATCGTTCTCGCCTTTGCCGGCAGCGGATCACCTTCTGGCTCCCCGTCGCTACCGCATCCGGCGCCGAGGGAGGCGCACGCTAGGACGAACAGCCAAGTGCGGGTGGTGCGCATCTCTGCCCTCCGATCTCGCGTCGAGCTGAGTAGCAACTCGCCGCGTCAACCCCACGTCGTGTTCTGCGTCGCCATCTGCACGATCAACCGACGCACTTCGACAGCAGTCGGTGGCCGCCCGGGGCGGCGTGGGGGTTGGGTCCAGTGACGGGCGATGCGTCGCCGATGCCATCGCAGCAGCGTGTCCTGATTCCGCGACGGAGCACTAGGAGCTGAGAACTTTGCGCTCGAGGCTCAGGTGACAGTCGAACGCGCTGTCAGGTGGTATCGAGGCCGTCCAGTCGCCCGCGGCGGCGCCGGGTGTGCTGACCTGAATCGCGGGGAGGCCACAGCCCCACACGTTGACGCCCCCACTGAAGCTCTCGGCTGTGATTTGGAACTCTTGGCCGTCGAAGGTGCCGCCGAGGACCGCGGAACCGTCGTACTTCGGCTCGAACCCCATGCAGTCGACCGATTCGACGAGGCTGAGCGTGCCTTCGAGGAAGTCATTTTCGACGACCGTCAACACGACCTTGCCCTCGAAGGTACTGCCGCTGCATCCTGCTGTTGACGTGGTCCATGACCCGCGCAGCGTCCCCGTCCAGCACTCGGGCAGACCATAGATCCGGTCGAGCAGGCTTCCGAGGCGGTCGACGAGTTCCTGGTCGATGCGGTCGCCCCCGGCCATCAACGTTCCCTCGCGGCCGGGTGTGGGGATCGAACGGACATCGCGGTAGGTGCCGCCGACGTCTCTGTAGTCGTCGCCGAGACCCATCAGGTGCCCCAACTCGTGCGCAACCGTGACCTCGTCGATGGGCCCCCAGACACCCGTGCTGTCATCGCCATACGGACCTACATGGTCCTCTTGCGCTCGGGTGGAATCACCCTCCGCGAGCGGTATGTCGACGAAGGAACGAAAAGTCGGTGACGGGTTGTAACCGATCCGGTGATCGCCGACGCGAGCGGTGTCTCCAGCCGGGACGCCGACAGCATCGACGTCGACCCGCAACGTGAAGCACTCGAGATAGGCAAGGTCGGCGAGCGCGGCGTTCCAGATCGCCTCGCCGGCCTGCTCCACGTATTCGCTCATCGGCATCCGCCGCCCTGCCGAGTCGCGCATCGTGACGTCGGGAACGGATAGTGGGATCTTGATCGTCACGACCGAGCCCTCGAACGTCACGAACGTCATGGCCCGCGCAGGCTGCGCAGCCACGAGAGCGAGGGGCGCGGAAAGCAGCACCGCTGCCACCCCCACTCGAAGCCGGCTCACCGGTACACCTGCGTCGCAGCGTCGAACTGGAGTGACGCACCGGCGCTGGCCCACCAGTCCTGCCACGCCTTTCGTGCCACGGCGGCTTGGTCGGGGCCATAGGTCGACGAGCCGAGCAGACCCATGTCTTCGTCGGTGTACTGGATGAGGAGAAAGCGAGCGAACTGCCAGGCCAGCTGTGGTGGGTCGCGGAACGCGAGCTGCTCGTCGGAGCCGAGCAGCTCGATCAGGATCGGGAAAGCGGCTTTCTCGCCGTGGGCGATGAGGCTGCCGGCAGCGAGCATCCGTTCGTTGATGTCGGGCGAGTCGAGCACCGCGCGGAGCGCGTCGGTCGCCTCGGTTCCCTCGACGGTCAGCGCGAGGGCATACAGCGCCGGGTAGCGCGCGGCGGTGTCGCCGGCTTCGAGCTGATCAAGCGCCGCCTCGCGCAGTTCGTCAGGACGTTGCTCAACGAGGCGGTGGATCTCGGCGAAGCTGGCGTCGAGCCGTTCGGACTCGATTGCGAACGCCTCGATCGCGGCTGCCGCTTCGGACACCCCCGTCGTCGCCGGCGCCGAAACCGTCACGTCGGCTGCTTCTCCGCCAGGTCTCGAGCTGTCCGGCGCAGGATCGGTTGCGGAGCAGCCGACAAGCAACAGCCCCAGCATGAGACCATGCCCGCGCTTCACGTCGCGAGAATACCGCGTCGCGACGGACTCGTCAGCCGACCGGGTCGTGCAGCTGAGCTTCGTCGGCGTTCATGCTGCGCCGACCTTGGTCGACTTCGCTTGCAGCAGCGTCGGCGTACTCTTCGGCCTTGCCCACGTATTCGCGAACCTGAGCGCCTGACACCGGCTTCGTTCACGCTGACCTTGAGGATCTGGACTGTGTTGCCGGCTGTGGCCGTTGTGGCTACCGGCGACGCCGATGCGCCGGGACCACCACCTCTACGGTCGCACCCGCTACCTGACCGACCCGACGATCCTCGCCCAGATCGGGGCGCTCCACCGTGAGCACGCCACCCGGCAGGCACGCCAGATTGGGCTCCTCAACCCTGACGGCGAGGGCTCGTGGACCCACCCCGATCTCGGCCGGATTCTGTACGCCGACGGCAAGGTCGTGACGCCGCTGTTTCGAGCCCAGCCCGGCGACCGGAAGCTCGACAAGACAACCGGCGAAATCAAGCCGCTGCGCTTCGAGCCTGATGCGTCGCTTCATCACGAAGGCACCGGCCAGACCGCGTGGGGCACCAAGTTCGTCATCGTCGCCTGCCGCGACCACGCCACCAACGCTCGCGTCATCCTCGACGGTGCGTTCGTGCCCGGCGCCAACGAAGCCGCCGTCGCCGGCGCCATGTTCGAGCGCCTCACCCCGCTCACCGTCGGCGCCCAGGCCGTCGTCTACGACACCGCCCTACGCGGCGTCCACCACCAGCACCTGATGCGCCAGGTCGGCCTGATGACCGTGAACCGGGTCGCCGCTGCGGCCGGTAGCCGGCAGCAGACGAAGAAGAACGCGAAGCGGATCGAGAAGTCGACCTTCGTCGAGACCAGGACCATCACCACGACAGCGGGGGAGCGGTCGCTCACGCTGTTCGCGCTCGGTGGCCGCATCGGGCTCGGCGAACTGACCGAAACTGGCGAGGTGACGTTCGTTCCGCTCGAGCAGATCCGGACCCATCGCAGCGAGTCCAAGGCTGGCACGTTTCGTTGGTACAACGACTGTCGCCTCCCTGCCGAGTGCGGCGGTGGCACCGGGGGACCTGGACTTCGAACGGTCTAGCGTCGTCGCAACGACGCCGAGCGAATCAACTTGCACCCTGACGACAGCCTCGGGCTGCGCCGGGCCAACACCATCGGCCATGCCCGACAGCTCCTGAACTTGCTCACCTACGCGTTTGGGATCAACGGCCGCGCGCTGCAGCCGCACCGCCAGCGCCACGCCCCAGCACTCGCCGCGTAGATGCCCGCGAGCGCGCCGCTCTGATCGTCTCCGACTGCTCGGCGCGCCCCGACACGGGTCAGCACCCGCCAACACGCTGCGAACCCCTCCGATCAGGCCCAACAGCTGGCGGATACGATGGCCACCGGTTCCGGTCGACCATCGAGGGAGGGTTTTCTCCCACGATTTCCTCCGGTCCCGGGCCGCTGGCGCAATGGCAGCGCATCGGACTTTTAATCCGCTGGTTCTGGGTTCGAGTCCCAGGCGGCCCACCATAAAGTAGCTGGTCAGAAGCCCTGACCATTGTCGTCTCCTCGTTACGCCTAAGCTTCTGCCGCGAATTTGCCGCGAATTGGAGGTCCGAAAATGGGCACGATCCGAGAGCGGACTCCGGGGACGTGGGAGCTCACGGTCTCGACGGGGCGAGACGCCGGGACGGGTCTGTACGGACGCGTGATCCGCACGATCCGGACCAAGAGCAAGCGCGAAGCCAAAGCCGTGCTGGCGCAACTGGAGGTCGAAGCGAAGGCGGGCCTCGTGGTCGCCGCGGATCTCG
Source organism: Ilumatobacteraceae bacterium (assembly GCA_046597895.1). Lineage (GTDB taxonomy): Bacteria > Actinomycetota > Acidimicrobiia > Acidimicrobiales > Ilumatobacteraceae > WLJO01. The sequence continues at coordinate 114 of JBKJJS010000483.1, read as the reverse complement.
AGCTTCACGAGTTGCTGGAGCGGTGGGTCGCGCTCATCTGCGGCCTGGGCCGATCGGACGCCACGCTCTACAACTACGAGGGCTTCATCGAGCGGAACATCAATCCGGCGCTCG
>JBKJJS010000282.1:0-3544 GCA_046597895.1 Ilumatobacteraceae bacterium | reverse complement strand
GTTCTCTACCCACACGACCTCGAGCGGACCATAGAGGATGACTGCGTCGTAATCGTTGTCGAGCACGGGGATGTCGACGAACGCGATGTCCTCGGTGGCGTCCTGCGCGTCATCGATTGCCGTGGGACCGCAGCCGGCGGGATCCGGGTTGCAGACGACCGCGACAACGGCGCTGGTGTCGGTGGCGCCGCTGGGATCGGTCACTTCGTACGGGAACACGAGGAGACCCTCTTCCCCGTACGAAGTGACGTTGACCGACGTGTTGCCTGCGCCGATTTCGGCGAGGCCCGCAAAGGGGATGATGGAGACGGGACTGAGGTTCGTGACGTACAGCGTGTCACCATCGGGATCGAAGTCGTTGTCGGTGACCTTCACGTTGACAGTTGTGCTCGTGTCCATGTTGACGATGTCCACGTTTGCGATTGGCGGATCATTCACGTTGAGCACCGTGATGCTGATCGTCGCGGTGTCACACTGAACCGGGACGCCGGTGTCGCACAGCATGTACGTCGCGGTGTCCGGGCCGGAGTAGTTCACCTGGGTCGGGTCGTACGAGGCGTCGTCGAGGCATGGGCCGCTGAGGGTGATGACACCGTGCACAGGTGCGCCCACGATCGACACCGAGTCCGCACAGGCGATGCCTTCTGGGTCGCTGTCGTTTGCCACCAGGTTCACGAGCGGCCCAAACCCGCCGTCCTCGACCGCCGTGAGAGCGTCCGGGTTGGCGACGGGCGGGTCGTTGACAGCGTTGACGGTCACGGTGACGGTCGCCGACGTGCAGTTGGCGAACGACCCGACCGGATCGTTGTCACAAGCCGTGTAGTTGAAGCTGTCGACGCCGCTGAAGTTCGGGTCGGGGGTGTAGGTCACGGTCTGGTAGTTGCACGCGGCGATCGGCCCGATGATGGCGGCGCCGTTGGCGGGGTCCGTCACCGACACAACTCGGGACGGCTGCTCCGTGCCAGGGCACCCCGCATAGCCGAGTGGAAGGTTGGAGTCATTCGCCAGCACAGGAATGGCGACGCTCGTGTCCTCACTTGTGACCGCAGCGTCGCCCGCGGTCACAACCGCGTTCGCTGCCAGCGGTGCCAACGTTGCGGCACCCACCACCATGACCGAGCCGGCGAGGAACCCGCCGACCAGTAGTGCCCCTCGACGCCTAGCCGAATTTCGATGTAGCACGATGCTCTCCCCTTACCACCCGCGCCCATGGCGCCCGTTAGATGTGCGGCAGGCTAGGTGGTGGCGCATAGCCAAGTCAACGACCCTCGGATGTCAACCCTGTGACTAGCCCATGAGCTGGGGCGATGCCGTCTACCAAATGGTCGGTCGGTAGCGTCCGCGGCCATGCCACTGCCGTTACGGGGACTTCCCCGCTCCGAGATCCTCGACCACCTCGGGTCACTTCGTGCCCACGATGTGCGCTGGAAGGAGGGCCGCGCGTTCACGTTGGCGTACTACGCGGGGGCCGAGGTTCACGATTTGGCGGAGCACGTGTTCGGCTCGTTCATGAGCGACAACGCCCTCAACACCGATGCCTTCCCGAGCCTGCGCCAACTCCAGGCCGAGGTGGTGGACGCGGTACTCGGCTGGCTAGGCGGCGAGGGAACCGCTGGTTTCATGACCACCGGGGGTACCGAGAGCATCCTCATGGCGGTGCTGGCGGCCCGGGAACGGGGGCACGCCGAGCGCGGCGTGACCGCTCCGAACATGGTGCTTCCGACCTCGGCGCACGCCGCATTCGAGAAGGCCGCCCGCTACTTCGGGGTGGAGAGCCGCCGGGTGCCGGTGGGTGTCGATTGGAGGGCCCATCCGGACGAGATGGCGGCCCACATCGACGACCAGACGGTGCTCCTGGTGGGCTCCGCACCGCAGTATCCGCAGGGGGTGATCGACCCGATCGGCGCCATCGCCGCGCTGGCCGGCGAACGGGACATCAGTTGCCATATCGACGCCTGTATGGGCGGGGTGACTCTCACCTACATGTCGAGACTTGGGATGGAGGTTCCGCCGTGGAACTTCTCCGTTCCGGGAGTCACGTCGATCTCGGTCGATCTCCACAAGTATGGCTACACCGCCAAGGGTGCTTCGGTGATCGCCCACCGGTCGAAGGCGCTGCGGAACTACCAGACCTTCGTGACGGACAGGTGGCTCGGGGGTGTCTACGGATCCTCCGGGGTTCTCGGGACCAAGTCCGGAAGCGCGATGGCGGCGGCGTGGGCGGTGATGCACCACCTCGGCGACGAGGGCTATCTCCGGCTCACGGCGGCGGCGCGACAGGCCACGCTCGAACTCGCCGTAGGTATAGAGGCCATCCCCGGGTTGGTGCTGCGGGCTGCTCCCGACGCCACCCTGCTCGCGTTCGGCGCCACCGATCCTGAGCGCCTCGACGTGTTCGCGCTGGCCGACGCCCTCTGGCGACGGGGGTGGTATGTCGATCGCCAGGGTCCTCCCCCGTCGCTGCACTGCACGGTCAACGCGGTACACGAGACGCTGATCCCCGAGTTCCTGGAGGATCTGAGCGAACGCATCGCCGAGGTCCATTGCGTCGCGAGCCACGGAGGCCAGGGGGCGTACGGCACGGTGGAGTGAATTCGGTCGCCTGAGGAAATCTCGCGGTAGGCGTCATCGCGGCCACGCCGCGGCGTTTATTTCAGCACCGCGACGAAAGGCAGTACGCATGAAACTCCTCACCCGCTCGACCGCCACCGGGCTTCTCGCCCTCGGGCTCTCCTTCGGCATGGGAACCACCGCCTTCGCCAGCCACGACCCCGATCCGGTGCCGCCCGCCCCGACGGAGTCGTTGCCTGAGGCCAACAAGCGGCGCTGCGTCAAGGCCATCGAGCGCCGGGTGATCGATCTCGCCACGTGGTCTGCTCGTATCAATCTCCGCAACAACCTGACACCCGCCGAGAAGGCTGACCTCGTCGGCCAAATGACCACGACATCGAACGGTCTGCTCACGGTGGCGTTGCCCGCGGTGCAGAACGCGACGACACGCACCGAACTGAAGGCGGCGTGCAAGGCCATCCTCACCGAGTACCGGGTCTACCTGGTCGTCCACCCGCGAGTGTTCATCACGGCGAATGCGCTCGGATGGCTGCACCGCATCACTGAGCTGGAGGCCAAGGCACTCACCCTCCACAATGCCGGCAAGGACACCACGGTCATCGATGCGCTCCTCTTGCAGGCCAGAAACCTGGCGACTCCGATTCCGGCCTCGATCGCCGGGGTGACCCCCGCCTCGTACAACGCCGATCCCGCCGGCACGAAGATTCTCTTCCACGGCGTCAAGGGCACCCTCAAGACGGTCGAGCTCGACGTGAAGGCCGCCGCCAAGCTCATCCGCAAGTTGAACAAGCCGTAACCATTCGCCCCTCCAGCGAACGACAGAGCCCGGGCCCCTCCGCTCGGGCTCTGTCGCGTCTGGGCTCCTCCACCCGGGCTGTCGCTGTGCTACGAACTCTCATGCCCCAAACCTGGCCCCTGCGCTTCGGAATCTTCATGCCCCCTATGCACAAGGTGGGCCTGAACCCTCACCTGG
>JBKJJS010000161.1:0-13443 GCA_046597895.1 Ilumatobacteraceae bacterium | reverse complement strand
CTGGTCCCGATCCAGTGCGAGTACTACGCACTCGAGGGACTGGGCCAGTTGCTCCGCAATGTCGACCTCGTGCGGCGCAGCCTCAATCCGACCCTCGAGCTCTCCACGCTCGTGTGTGTCATGTATGACGCCCGAACGAAGTTGGCTGATCAGGTGGTACACGAAGTGCGGGAGCACTTCGGCGACAAGGTCTGTCGCACCGTCGTTCCTCGCACCGTGCGGCTCTCCGAGGCGCCGTCGTTTGGTCAGCCCATCATCACCTTTGATCCGACATCCCGCGGTGCGATCGCATACCGAGAACTGGCCAAGGAGGTGAGCGGTGGTGCGCCAATCCGGGTTGGGTAGGGGCCTTGGGGCGCTGATCCCGTCGACCAGGATCGTCGGTGCTGATGGCCATAGTGGTCCAACCCTCGATGAGATTCCGATCGGGGCCATCGACCCGAATCCTCATCAGCCGCGCGTCCACTTCGAGGAGCAGTCGCTCGCCGATTTGGCCGCCTCGATTCGGGAAATCGGCGTGCTCCAGCCAGTTCTCGTCCGGGCGACCGGAGACGGACGGTACCAACTCATCGCTGGTGAGCGCCGCTGGCGAGCGGCCCGCCGGGCCGATTTGGCGACGATTCCCGCCATTATCCGAGAAGCGGACGACCTGGCCTCAGTCGAGCAGGCGTTGGTGGAGAACCTCCACCGTGCCGATCTCACCGCACTCGAGGAAGCGTCGGCCTATCAACAACTGATCGAGGATTTCTCACTCACCCACGAGCAGATCGCGTCGCGTGTTGGCAAGAGTCGCACCGCAATCACCAACACATTGAGGCTTCTCACCTTGCCTCCGGCGATCCAGCATCTCTTGGCCGATGGCCGACTGAGCGCCGGCCATGCCCGCGCGTTGCTCGGGAGCCCCGATCGTGCCTATCAGGAGCAACTCGCTCGGCGGGCGTCGGCTGAGGGTTGGTCCGTCCGCGCTGTCGAGGAGGCCGTTCGGGCCCGTCAGCAGGTGCCGCAGCCCGCCACCACACCGTCCGATCCTCTTACGGGCGGGCGTTCGCAGCCGCAACCAGGGAGAATGAGCCGGTTGCGCCCTCCAGGGGTCCTCGAACTCGAGGAACTGCTGGGAGAGCACCTCGCTACTCGGGTGGCAATCAACATGGGTGGTGGGACCGGTAAGGTCGTGATCGAGTTTGCCGATCTCGAGGATCTCGAGCGCATTTACCGCAGGATGACCAAGCCGTCTGACCAGGTATAAGTTTCGATCCGGCCAGTCGGCGTCATCATCGATCGCCTCTACGTCCACATGATATGCGCACCCTGTGGATAAACCCTCATGTGCAGGATGACCCGTATCCATCCGTGTCTGTCCGTGTCTGTCCCGTGTGCGCACCTCAGCGAAGCCGACCTCGCCGCACCCTCGCGCCACATTTCCGCAACTCTTGCAGAAATGTGGCGTTTTCACAGCACAATCCCGCAAGACTTGCGAGAAAGGGGTGGATTTCGGTGGAGTCTCGAGGCGAGGCGGCGAACTGGCCGCCGCTTCGCTCGGCGCCCTAGTCGGGTTGCCGAGTGATGCCACCAAGCCAGGCCACCAGGGCTTCGGCGACTGCATCAGCGAGCGCGTGCGCCTCATCGACCACCGAGCGGATTGGTCCAAGCCGACAGGACACCGCTGGCATCCTGGTTTCGCGGAGCACCGGAAGGCGGGTGCCTTCGACGGCGGGAGGGTGGACCAGATAGCGCGTGGTGCGCTGGGCAACCTGCTCGGCCAGTGCCCGGCCCGCCGACGAAGAAAAGGCGGGCACCGCATAATAGAACACTGATGAATTATCTCGCAAACTGCCTTCGAAGCCGAGATACGCGTGAGCATGAAACCGATTGGCGGCTTCGGCCTGCGCGAACACGTCCGGTTCGTCGACGAGCACCGCGTCCGCCCCGAGGCCTCGGACCGCCCGGGCGACGGCCCTCGTCAGTGAACTCAGCCCGCCGAACTGACCGATCACCACTCGGCACTCGATGATTCTGGGCAGGTCACGCAGTCGTTCGGCCTCACGCAGCGCAGACACCCCCGGCCCCTGTCCGCTCTGCCGACCGAGTCGGGTGAGGAATCGGAGGCTCTCTGGCCCGCACACTCCGTCGCCCGGCATCCCGCAACTGCGTTGGAACTCGAGCAATCCGGTGGCCGTTCTCATTCCGAAAATGCCGTCAACACGGCCGGCATCGAAGCCGAGTCGGCCGAGTTCTGCCTGCAACGCTGAGATGTCGTCGCCCCGCATGTTCGGCGAGGCCAGCTTGAGCAACCGGTCCCCGAGACCCCACCCGGCCTCGACGAGCGCGACCCACGTGACTTCGTCACAGACCCCCGACGGTCGGAGTCCTCGCGACAGTTGGAAGCTCGCAACGGCCCCTTCGGTCGACAGGCAATAGTGTCCGATCTCGGCGTTCGATGCGCCGTGGCCAGCGAAGATCAGCCGTCGCTGCAGGTCTCGAACTGCGTCGCCTCGTTGTCCCCGTTGCAACGGGAATGAAGCACGCAGCGTCAGTTCGCCGGGGTCAGGAACTCCCCGAGTTCGGCGAGCAACGAGCCCTTGCCCTTCGCTCCGACGAGGCGCTTCTTGATCTCGCCGTCCTGGATCACCAGCAGGGTCGGAATGCTCATCACGTTGAATCGCATCGCGATCTCCGGATTGGCGTCCACGTCCAGCTTGGCGATCTGGATGCTGGTCTGCTCCCGCGCCAATTCCTCGAGGATCGGGGCGATCATCTTGCATGGGGTGCACCACTCGGCCCAGAAGTCGATGAGCACCGGCTTGTCGGAGGAGTTGATGGTTTCATCGAATGTTGCGGTGGTGAGGGTCAGGATCCCGTCAGCCATTACGGAGGTCCTTTCTGATCGGGGTCATCATAGTGCCGGTTTCAACGCTGGCTGACGCCCCAGCATTCCCGGTCAGCCGTGACTGGCGGCTTCCAGCCACCGCTCGGAGTCGATCGCCGCCATACAGCCCGAGCCGGCGGCGGTAATGGCCTGGCGATACGTGTGATCCTGCACATCACCGCAGGCAAACACGCCCTCGATGTTGGTGTAGGTCGAGCCAGGACGGGTCACGAGGTAGCCGTTGTCCGCCATGTCGAGAATGCCGGTGAACAGGTCCGTGTTCGGCAAGTGTCCGATGGCGATGAACATGCCGGTGACGGCGAGAGTCGATTCGGCGCCGGTGATGGTGTTCTTGACGAGTGCCCCGGTAAGGCGGTCCTCGCCCAGCAGGTCGACGACCGTGTGGTTCCACAGGAACTCGATCTTGGGGTTGGCGGCCGCTCGGTCCTGCATGATCTTTGATGCGCGGAGAGTGTCGCGCCGGTGGATGAGTGTCACCTTGGACGCGAACTTCGTAAGGAACGTGGCTTCCTCCAAGGCGGAGTCCCCGCCACCGACCACGGCGATCTCTTGGCCTCGGAAGAAGAAGCCATCGCACGTGGCACACGTGGACAGCCCGTGGGACAACAGGCGGGTTTCGGCGTCCAGCCCGAGCATGAGCGAGCGAGCTCCGGTCGACACGATGACGCTGTCGGCCTCGTACATCGTGTCGCGAACCCAGACCTTGAACGGTCGGTTGGAGAAGTCGACCCTGGTGACCTTCTCCGTGAGATATTCGGCACCGAAGCGGGCTGCCTGCTCACGCATGTTGAGCATCAGTTCCGGCCCCGTGATGGCGGTGGGGAAGCCAGGGAAGTTCTCGATTTCAGTAGTAAGCATCAACTGGCCGCCCGGCTGATCGCTCGTGGACGATGGCTCACCTTCGATGACGAGTGGGTGCAGGTTGGCGCGGGCGGTGTAGACCGCGGCGGTGAGTCCGGCGGGGCCGGACCCGATGATGATGACGGGTCGGGGGGTCATGGTCAGCTTTCGAGGGGGGAGTGTCGCTTGTCCATCAAGAGCGCCCCAGCCAAGAAGAAGATTCCCCCGACGATGAGATAGGAGATCCAGACGGCGGTGTCGTGGTCGATGTGCACGTCCCCGATGTCGAGGGCCCAGCGGCCTCCGGCTACGACCACGACGAACGCGCCTATTCCGATGACGCCGGAGTTGGAGCGGACGAGGCCGTACAGCACGAGCGCAATGCCGAGAAGGGCCAAGATCCCAATCACCCAGAGCGCTGCCGCACCCAAGTCCCACGTGAGGTAGGCCTGCAACGCACGAATACCGACGACCACACTGATGAGGGCTGCCACAAAGCCGGCGAACGCCGCGACCAAGCCGAACACGACAGCGTTGGTGGCCGTGACCGCCTTCTGCGTGAACGTGGAACGGAGTCGCTGAACCACCCGGTCGATGAGATCAGCAGCCTGTTTGGGCCACTCCGGGCTGAGCGGGTTCAAGGCCATGGACGCAGCCTAGTCGGATCGACCAAACCCCCGGTCAGGAGCGTCACCCCGCGAGGGACGTAGATCCCAGCACGAGGCACGAGGTGGCGTCCACGACGACTGCCGTTGACCGCTCGTCGAGATTCGGGAGTACGTAGAGGATCGCCTGGTGGCCCTGCCACAGGACAGACGCGATCGGATCGCCGGCCTGCGCGGGACAGCCGTCGACGGTGCCAAGCACGGCCTCCCCGGCTTGTTGTTGCGCCTTCACATCGTCAGCCACACCTTCGACCAGGGCATCGAGCTGGTCGAGCGACGTGAGATCGGCGCTCGGCGCCGCGAACGGGGCCGCGTCGGCGAGGGCCGTGCTGGCGTCCTGACTGGCCTCGATCGCCAACGCCGACGCGTCGACGGCTGACGGTGCGGCGGTCACGGCTGGGGATTCGGATCCGGCTCCACCGCCGTCGGTGGAGACCTTGTTGTTGACACCCACATCAGCCAGCGATGGGGCGGCAACACTGGACACGACGGCTTCTCTGATCGCGGCAGGGCCATCGTCTCCGCGGCTGGTGGCCAGGATTCCGACGCCAGCGACCAAGAATCCCGCGGCCGCGATGGATATCACCGGGGCGAGGCGCCGCGTGCGCCGGGCCCTTGCCTCATCCAGCGAATGTACGCCGCTCGGGAGGGCCCCTACGAGAACCTGGCTCGACTCCGTGACGTGCTCGTCGAACACGGCAAGGGCCGCGAGCAGATGACGGTCGCGGTCAGCGATTGCGACGGGTGGGGGCACGGCGAGCTGTGCTCGGACTGAACGCAGCAGTTCGACGCGGGCGGTGGCGTGAGGATCGGCGTCCACCCGAGCGCGCTCGGCATCGGAGGCGACGTCGTCCAGATAGGCGCTGGCCAGCTCGTCGAGCTCGGGGTCGGGGTCGGTCATGTCACTCATGTTCGGCTGTTGGACGTTCGAGGGGCTGGGATCGGTTCCCGAGTTGTCGGGCCATCGCGGCCCTGCCGCGTGCAATGCGGGACCGCACTGTGCCGATTGGGACGCCAAGGGTCAGCGCGATGTCGGCGTAGTCCAGGTCGGCAACGTCGCGCAGCACGACGGCCACCCGAAACTCCTCGGGCAGCGCCGCTAACGCCTCGGTGATGGCGAGGCGGTCGTCGACGCCCGTATCGAACGCCGGTGACGTCGCCGACCGCGCCTCGACGAGGGACTCGGCGTCATCGAGGCTGGTGGTCGGCCGTCGGCGCATACGCCGGAGGTGATCGAGACAGGTGTTGGTGGCGATTCGGTAGATCCAGGTGGAAAACGCCGCCTGGCCATCGAATCGAGCGAGTCCCTTCACCGCGGCGATGAGTGCGTCCTGCGTGGCGTCAGCGGCGTCAGCGTCGCGACCGAGAATGCGCCGGCACACCGCGTAGACGCGGTCGTAGTGGCGGCGCAGGAGTTGATCGAGCGCACGCCGATCGCCACCCTGGGCCGCGGCAACGAGTTCACGGTCGTCGGCGGCGAGGTCGATGCGGGGGACTGTAGCCGGGCGTCAGGACGCTGCGGTGACCTCGGCGAGACCTGAGCGGAAGGGGTTGGTCCCGCTGCACCCCTCGTCGCGGGAGGCCTCCCGGAGCATCAGCAGCACGTAGCGCCCCTCGGAATCGAGCGAGAACGACGCCGCCAGGTTCTGCTGACTGGCGTCCTGGGCGACCGGATCTCCCCAGCTTGCGAGGTCGCCGCTCGGCGAATCCGATGTGTAGACGTCGACGTTCCACGGAGCGGTCGCCATCGCCACGGCGAGTCGTCCGCGGGCCGGACCGTTGAGCTTCACGACGACTCCGACCCCCTGCTTCGCTCCGAAGTACTGGTTCTGGTAGCACTCCGTAAGCCACTTGGTACCGGTGTCGCCGTCGTTGGCGAGCGCCACCAGGTCGTCGTTCTCCTCGCCGTCACCGCGAGGGTCGAACGTGGACAGCGACTCGACACGGAGGTCACCCACAGGCACAGACTCGCCCGCGGTCGTCGTCTCCACGTCGGTCTCGGGCGACACGAGCGTCGTTCGGGGTGCTGTCGAACCGGCTCCGTCGTCGGCGCGCACTGCTGCCCAGAGCAGAATCCCGGCGAGGGCGGCCGCGAGTAACAGGCTGACGATGAACACCGATGGACCACGTCGCTGTTGCAGCTCGCGGTTCGGGCGACCCTGCACCACGAGCCCGTTGGGTGGGGTGACGGGCCGCGACGAACCGGCTCGGGGTCGGGTGGGCTGCGTCGTCAATTCACCGTCAAAGGGTTTGATTGCCGTCGTCGTCGCTGTCGTCGCTGTCGGTGTCGTCGCTGTTGTCGGTGTTGTCGGTGTTGTCCTCGCGGCGGGAGTCGGCACCGGTGGCTCGATGTAACGCTGGGGTTCCTCGGCGACGACGCGTATGCGATCGATGGCGTCGCGTACCTGGGCCCCCGACGTTGGACGATCGGCAGGATCGCGCGCCAATAGTCGGTGGATCAATGCCGTGACCCCGGCTGGCAAGGTGGGTCGCATGCGGCCGAGGGGCGTCGGGTCGCGCTGCAGCCGGGCGAGCGCGGTGCCAGCATCGCTCTCACCGTGGAATGGCACCCGCCCCGCCAGACACTCATAGAGCACGAGGCCGAGCGAGTACAGGTCGGCCCGTCCATCGAGTCGGCGACCTCTGACCTGCTCGGGCGAGAGGTACTTGGCCGTCCCCATCATGACGTTCTCGCTCGTGAGGTCATCACCGTTGCTCGTGTCCTTGGCGATGCCGAAGTCCGTGAGCAGGACGAGTCCGTCGGGAGTGATGAGGATGTTGCCGGGCTTCACGTCCCGATGGACGAGCCCGGCGGCGTGAGCGGCATCGAGGGCACCAGCGACGGCCGAGCCGATACGCATCGTCTGCTCGACACTCAACTTGCGCTCGACATCGAGCACCTCACGCAGACTGCGCCCCGGGACGTATTGCATCACCACGGCCTGCTGGCCGTCGTAGTCGACGGCGTCGTACACCGCCACGATGTTGGGGTGCATCAAGCCCGCAACGGCGATGGCCTCGCGACGGAACCGCTCGGCGGCGACGGCGTCACGCGCGAGTTGCGGCTTCAGGATCTTGACCGCCACCAAGCGAGACAGCGACTCGTCCATCGCCAGCCATACGTCGGCCATGCCCCCTTGGGCAATGCGTCGCTCGAGGCGATATCGCGACGCCAGTAGCGGCGGAGGAGCGGACGGCGGATTCACCGAACAGCCACGCTAGTTGGGGGTTCGCGTGAAGTACCGGCAATCGCGAACCTCCGGTGGAGGTCGAGGGTTACGGCGACGGCGTCTGGAAGACCACGGCCATCGTCCCACGGCCCGTGTGGGTGCCGATGACGGCGCCGACTTCGCCGACGAGAATCTCGCCCGGCGCGTAGGGTCGCAGCATGTCGACGAACATGTCGACGTCCGAGCAATCGGCGTGGACGACCGCCAACCGTTCGAGAACGGGGTGGGCCCGTACCTGGTCCACGAGGAACGCCAGCGCCTTGGAACGGGTTCGCTGCTTGCCCCCCTCAGCGGCGACACCGTCGCGGCATACGATGATGGGCTTGATGGCCAGAGCAGACGCCAGGAAGGCCTTGGCTCCCCCGATGCGACCGCCCTTCTTCAGGTTGTCCAACGTGTCGAGCGCCCCCCACAGGTGAGTGCGGCCGACCAGATCACGGGCGAGCGCGGCCACTTCGTCGACGGTGGCACCGAGTTGGGCGGCATTGGCGGCGGCCAACACCATCAGGCCGGTTCCGAGGGACACCGACCGCGAATCGACCACCTCCACCCGGATGGCATCGGCAACGGCTGCGGCGGCGAGGGTGGCGCTTTGCATCGTGGCGGAGAGCGCACTCGACAGCGACACGACGACGATGCCGGATGCACCTTCGGCGGCCAATCGGCGGTACGCCTCCTCGAATTGGCCAGGGGACGGTGCCGCGGTGGACGGCAGGACCGGTGAGGCGGCGCACTTCGCCCAGAACTCCGCCGTGGTGAGGTCGCCTCGATTCACGAACTCTTCGTCGCCAAACCGGATGGTGAGGGGGACGACCGTGATGCTGGATGCCTCGATGGCCGAGTTGGGCAGGTCGCAGCCGCTATCGGTGACGACTCGAACGGTCACCGGCGGAATCCACGAAACTGGCGGACGCTCATGATCGAATGAGGCTACAGGGTACGGTCCCCGCGGTGAGAAGCACGTTGCGCAGCGCCGATCTGGTGCGTGACGACAGTGCGCGGCTGCTCCGGGCCGACGGGTTCGTGGCACGGGTTCGACCGTGGCCAGGCGACCCTGTCGCGGTGCACCTCGTGACAGTCGACAGCATCAGCGGACCGTCTCCGGCAGCCTTGGCGCGATGGCTCAGCGATCTCGTCGACGAGGGTGTTCGCGTGGTGCGCACCGGGGCACTCGGACCCTCCTCGCAATCGACGTACCTCGACGCTGGCTTCGGTGAGCGTCAGGAACTCGCGCTGTTGAGCCACCCACTCGGCTCCATCCCCAAGGATCGTCCGGATCGTGCGGGGTCCGGCCATCGTCGCCCGGCCGCCCACGACCTCGTGGCCCTGGCCATGATCGATCGAAGGGCGTTCGGCGGACTCTGGGGCCTCGATCTCAGCGGGATCGTCGACGCCTGCCGGGCGACGCCGAAGCACCGACTCCGCGTCGCAAGAAATGGTTCGGCGACACCGGCCGGATTTGCGATCTCCGGCCGGTCAGGGCACAGCGCGTATCTGCAACGCCTGGCGGTGGACCCATCAGCGCAGCGACGAGGGATCGGCCGATCCCTCGTCATCGACTCGTTACGTTGGGCGAAGCGGCATCGAGCGACCAGCGTGCTCGTGAACACCCACGTCGACAACGAGCCGGCGTTGCAGTTGTACGAGGCGCTCGGCTTCGTCGAGATGTCGTACCGCCTTGCAGTACTCGAGCGGAAGCTCCCGTGATCCGGTGGCGCCGAGGAATCGGCGTGGCCGTGCTGTGCGGACTGCTCGCCCTGACGACCTTGGCGGGTGGGGTCGTAGCCGATCCGGCGATCGCCGCCGCGCCCGACGTGCGCCTCGTGAGTCAGTCGGTGGGCGTCGGGCCCGACGAGGATCTGCACGTCGAACTGGAGGTGGATGCCGCAACGGTGGATGCGATGGACTTCGTGGTGTCGTCCCGCCCACTGCCGACCGATCCCGATGACCTTCGCGCCGGCCTCCTGGACGTGTTGGCTCCCATTGATGACGACATCGTCGTTCCACGCAAAGACGTCGTTCATTCGGAGGGAACCGTCCGGCTGACGATCCCGACCGAGTCGCGCGGTGATGACCCGGCCCGATTGCTGCTGCGCTCGGCTGGGCCTTACGCGTTGACCGTGAGCGTCGACGGCGGTGCGATGAGACTCACGACGCTAGTCGTGCGTGGCGATGAACTGGCCGTTCCGCCGCTGCGCGTGGCCCTTGGTGTTGTCATCGAGTCGGCGCTGACGCTGCAGCCGGACGGCACGTCGTCCATCGAGCCTGGGGTGCGGGAGGCGGTCGTACGGCTCGTCGACGTTCTCTCCGGTGCGGCGGCGCCGGTCACGGTCATGGTGGAGCCACAGTTACTCGCGGGCCTGACGCGTTCGGGGGTCCCCGGCGATCTCGATCTCGTGGCTCGACTCGGAGTTGTCCTCGCCGGCCACACAGTGTTGGCGGCCCCCTCTGTGCATCTCGATCCGAGCGCTGCCGCGGTGACCGCTGGACTCGCCCCCCTGTTCACGAGCCGACTCCGTGATGGCGAGGAAACCCTTTCGGCGCTTCTTGGGCAATTCCCGGACCGCCGGGTGTGGATGGCCACCGATCCGCTCTCACCGGATGGGGCGTCATTGGTGAGGGACCTCGGTGCCAACGTCATCGTGCGATTGGCCGGGACGGGCGCTCTCGAGACTGCTGCTCTCGACACAAGCCCGGTTGGCCGGCCGGCCGGTTCGATACCGATCCTCACCCCGGACGTGAGTGGGGTTGCGCTCGCGACGGGCTCGGATGATCCGGTGCTTGCCGCGTATGTGCTTGCTGGGACTCTCGTTGCGGCCCACCGGGAGACACCGGAGGCGGGCGTCGTGGTGATGGCGGATCTGGACCATGCCGACCCGGCGACACTCGACGCCTTCGTAGCGGTCCTGGCCACGGCGAAGGTGCTGATACCGAGTCGAATCGACGAGACGACGCAACCGAGCGGCAGTGGGACGGCTTCCGATTCCGGCGATTCGTTCGTGATTGCGGACATGGCGGAAGCGGTCGCCGCGCATGGCGAACTCGTCCAACTCGTGTCGACCACGTCGGCGATGCTGCCCGACACCGACACCCGAGATGACTTGTGGCCCGAATTGGCCGACGCCATCTTGGATTCACGGTTGTCGCCGACAGCGCGAGCGGACTACGTGAGCGGACTCGATGCCACCCTTCGAGGCCTGCAACAGCGGGTGGTGCTGTTATCGCCATCGGCGGTGAACCTCGGGGACCGCAGCAGCACGGTGCCGATCACGATCCGCAACGACAACGCCTTCCCTGTCGTAGTGGAAGTGCGCCTTGTAAGCGCGAAGCTCCGGTTCCCACCGACGAGCGAGGTGGCGACGGTACCCGCCTCAGGCACCACACAGTTGAGAATCCCGGTCGATGCTCGGACGAACGGGCGGTTCCCGGTCACCGCGGAACTCCTCGCACCCGGCACGGAGAATCGCGTGGGCACTGCGGTGACATTCAGCGTGCGTGTCGGTCGGCTCACCGGGCTGGGAATAGTGATCACGTTCGCGGCTGGGCTGATACTCCTGACATGGTGGGTGCAGCACCTCCGTCGCCGTCACCGCTGGCGGGGTGGAGCGGCGTCACTGGAGCGTCATCCCGTTGCGAGTCAAACCGCGGCGAGTCAAACCCCGGCGAGTCGATCGTCTGCGTGAAGGCCGGATCGGCCGCTACGGTGATCGGCCGTGACGGTGCTGTTCGCCACCCACCCGGCCTACCTCGACCACATCGCTGGTCGGGATCATCCGGAACGACCCGCCCGCCTCGAGGCGGTTCTGGCCGGCGCTCGCGATGCCGCGGTCGCCGATGCTCTCGTGCCGCTCGAACCGCGCCACGCGACCAGGGCCGAACTCGAACGGGTTCACCCGGCGCTGTATCTGGAGACGGTCGAGTCGATGTGCCGGCGCGGCGGCGGCCGACTCGACGCCGACACCAGCGTCAGCGCCGGCTCGTGGGAGGCGGCGACGCTCGCCGCTGGGGCAGGGTTGGCTGCGGTCGAAGCACTTCAACGAGGTGAAGCGGGGGCCTCGGCGGCGTTCTGCGCGGTCCGTCCGCCCGGGCATCACGCCACACCGTTGCGGTCGATGGGGTTCTGCATCATCTCCAATGTGGCGGTCGTGGCCGCCCACTTGGCCGAACAGGGTGAACGGGTGATGATTGTCGACTACGACGCTCACCACGGCAACGGCACCCAGGATGCCTTTTACGCCGATTCCCGCGTGCTCTACGTGTCGTTCCACCAGTGGCCGCTCTATCCAGGCACCGGTTCGATCCGCGAGATCGGAGTCGACGACGGTCGCGGTACGACACTGAACATCCCACTGCCCCCGCACGCCACCGGCGACCGGTTCATGGCCGCACTCGACGGCATCGTGAGCCAGGTGGCGGGACGGTTCAAGCCGACGTGGCTCATCATCTCGGCGGGGTTCGACGCCCACCGGGACGATCCCCTGACGGATCTCGGGTTATCGGCCGGTGACTTCGCCCGGATCACCACTCGACTGATGTCGTTCGCACCGCCCGGACGTCGCATCGTGATGTTGGAAGGCGGGTACGACCTCGACGCGCTGCGGCACTCGTCAGCCGCTGCTCTCGCCGCGCTCCTCGACCGTGTCCACGAGCCCGAGCCGCCGACACACGGCGGACCGGGGCACTACGTGTCGACCGCGGTCCACGAATTCTGGGCGGAGCAGGACCTGCTGTGACGGGAAGGTCCGGCATTAGCCTGGGTCGGCCATGGTTCCCGAGCGATTCGCCCCGGTCTTCGATGAACTGAGACCCCTCGCCGCCCGGTTCTCCGCTTCCGGCTTCCGGCTCTACCTCGTCGGCGGCACGGTCCGGGACCTCCTGCTCGACCGCCCGATCGACGGAGACTTCGACGCCACCACCGACGCCCGCCCCGACGACATCAAGCGCCTGCTGGGCGGCTGGGCTGACGCGGTGTGGACGCAGGGTGAGAAGTTCGGGACCATCGGGGCCAAGAAGGGCGACCGTACCTACGAGATCACCACGCACCGCGGCGAGACGTACACACCGGAGTCACGCAAGCCGGACGTGACCTTTGCCGATGCGGTGGAAGCCGATCTGTCCCGTCGGGACTTCACGGTCAACGCCATGGCCCTGGAACTCACAACCGAGTCGCCGACGCTGGTCGACCCGTTCGGCGGCGCTGTCGACCTCGTGACGAAGACGCTGCGCACCCCGCTAGCCCCCGAAGTGAGCTTCAGCGACGACCCGCTGCGGATGCTGCGAGCCGCCCGTTTCCTCGCTGGTTATCTCTTGGTACCCGTGCCGGAACTCGTCGAGGCGGTCACCCGGATGCACGGCCGACTCGAGATCGTGTCGGCCGAACGGATCCGCGACGAGTTCGACAAGTTGATCTCGCTCGAGCACCCGGCCGCCGGTCTGTGGTTCCTGGTCGAGACCGGTTTGGCCGACGAATTCATCCCGGAGTTGCCGGGGCTACGCCTCGAGCAGGACCCGATTCATCGGCACAAGGACGTGCTCACCCACACCATCGCTGTGGTGGAGAACGTGACGCGCGAGGCGCACCCGAGCTTCGATTTCCGCCGCACCCGGCTGGCGGCGTTCTTTCACGACATCGGCAAGCCGAAGACCCGTTCATTCCGCAAGGACAAGGGTGTGGCGTTCCACCATCACGAGGTGGTCGGCGCGCGCATGACGCGCGACCGCATGCAGGCGATGCGCTACTCCACCGCCGACGTCGAGGCGGTGTGCCAACTCGTCGAACTCCACCTGAGGTTCCACACGTACAAGATGGGGTGGACGGATG
>JBKJJS010000109.1:0-10646 GCA_046597895.1 Ilumatobacteraceae bacterium | reverse complement strand
ATCTTCCACTCGAAACGCCACGAGATATACACACTGAGCAGCACGAGGAACACCACCAGCGCGAGGAGCGCCTTCTTGGTGATCTCGCTGCCCCAAGTGGAACTCACGGTTTCGACGCTGACCTCATCGCTGGACACCCCGGCGGCTGCGGCGAACTCCTCCCGGATGGCCCGACGAACCTCATCGGTCTGTTCGGGTACCTGCACCCGAACGGAGTCGGCGCCCGTACCGCTGCGGTTCTGCAGGAACTGGACCTTGGCGTCCCGGGTCGAGACGCCGTTGTTGCCGAGGATCGACTCCACCTTGCCTTGATCGAGGTTGGCCGATGGTGTCTCCCACGACACCCCTCCCTCGAAGTCGATGCCCAAGTTGAGTTGGCGTCCGAACAACGACACGACGGTGAGCAACAGCAGCACCCCGGAGATGGCAAAACCGATACGGCGTCGGCCGACGAAGTCGAAGGTCGTCTCGCCGTGGTAGAGCCGATACCAGATCGAGCGGTCCGGGGCTGGCGCCGCAGGTGCTTCGACGGTGCGTTCAGTGGTGTCGGTCATGCCACACCGCCTGTCATCACGTTGGCGGTCGGAGTGACGGCACTGGTGATCGGGATGGCGTCGCCACTCGGCAGGCCCAGGATGGAAGCCCCCTGGAACGATCTACGCCGAGAGAGCAGGATCACCGCAGGCCGCGTGAAGAACCAGGCCACCACCATGTCGCACACGGTGGATAGTCCGAGGAACAACGCGAAGCCACGTACAGAGCCGACCGAGAGGTACCACAGGACCGTGGCTCCGAGCAGTGAGACGAAGTCGGCAGCGAGAATCGTCCGCCATGCCGCCGAGAAGCCCCGCTGCGCCGAATTGCGGAACGTCCGACCGTCGCGTACCTCGTCCTTCAGTCGTTCGAAGAACACGACGTACGAATCAACAGTGACGCCGATGGACACGATGATGCCCGTCACCCCGGCCAGTGTCAGCACGAAGAAGTTGTCGAACATGGTGATCATGCTCCAGATGATCGCCCCGGAGACGCACACCCCGGCGACGACGACCAATGCCAGCGTCCGGTAGTAGAAGAGCATGAACATCAGCACAAGAGCGACGCCGATGGCCCCCGCCACGATTCCGGCCCGCAGCGAGTCCTTGCCGAGTGTGGCCGAGACAGTCTGCGAGGCCTCGACCGCCATCTCGACAGGGGTGGCGCCGTACTTCAGCACGCGAGCGAGGCCCTTGGCCTCGCTCTCCGGAAAGCTGCCCGTGATGCTGATGCGGGCAGTGTCGAACGTCGGCGTCTGCGGGACGGGAGCCGAGATCACCCGGTGGTCGATGATGATGGCCATGCCACCATCGGCGCATGTCGGGGCCTTGGCGTAACAGGCCGCCGCTGCCCTGTTCCATGCCCCGAGCCCACCATCGCCCGCAGTGAGCGTGAGCGCCACCTGCCACGCCCCGGTGGTCTGGTTCACCTCCGCTGTCGCCGTGGAGACTGCGTCCTCACCGACGGCGAACTGCGGACCGAGCTGGTACAGCACCGTGCCGTTGCGGTCGGGAAGGAAGACCTCGGACTCCGGCTGATCCTGGTCGGCCGGGGTGACGAAGCTCGAGGGATCGACCGTGGTCGTCGGCCCGGCGACCGTGGTGGGGGCGGCGGGTGCCACCGTGGTGGGGGCGGCAGGTGCCACCGTGGGCACCGTGGTGGACTCCTGAGACGGCAGTCGACTCGGGCCACCGGCCGGAGCAACCGTGGTACCCGGCTCGACCACTGGAGTGGAGGGATTAGTCCCCGCCGGGGTCTGCGGGACGGTGATCAACGACTCGGGCCCAGCCGTCGGCCCGGTGGCGGGCACGGTGAGGTTCTCGAACCCACCTGCCCGTTGGAGCACCGGGCGGAAGGTGACCTTACCCGTCGTACCGATGAGCGCGATCGCCGCCTCCTGGTCCTTCACACCCGGGAGGTTGACGATGATCGTGTCGCCCTGGCGTACCACCTCGGCTTCACCGACGTTGAGACTCTCGATGCGCTCGCGATACAGGTTGGAGACTTCCGCCAATGCATCGGAGTTGTAGTCCGACGAGACGGGACGGTAGGTAATGGACGCTCCACCTTGGAGGTCCAGCCCGAGCTGCGGCTTGTTGCCGAGAATCAGGTTCGTCGCCAGTGTCCCGAAGGCCAGGACGACAATGCCGACGAGGGAGAAGAGAAGCCGACGCTTCATGGGGTACGAGTGACCTACTTCTTGTTCTTCTTGTCGGAGTCGTCGTCGTTGTCGTTGTCAGCTCCGTCGTCTGGCTCCGCTGTTTCGACGGGCATCCCACCGGCCGGCTCGACGGTCGGGTTGATCTTGCGGGTGACCGAGGATCGGTGGATCCGGACTTCCACGTTCTTCTCAGAATCGATTTCCACCCACAGAATGTCGCCGTCGATGGCGGTGATGAAGCCGTAGATGCCGCCATTCGTGATGATCTCATCGCCCTCGTCAAGCTTGGAGACCAGCGCCTGCTGGTCCTTCATACGGCGGCGCTGCGGGCGGATGAGTAGGAAATACATCGCTACACCGATGAGCAGGATCGGCAGGAACGTGAGCAGCCCTGACCCCGACTTCGGCTTGTCGGTGGTCGTTTCCTGGGCAAGGACGATGATGGAGAAGAGCATTCGGGGACTACCAGTCGGTCGATCGAAAGAGCAATCGGCGAGGCTAGCGGGCCGGAGCGCCGAGGGGGCGTCTCCCCCGGCTTCTCAGCCCCAAACCTCGAGCACGTCACGACGAAATGCGGCGAAGCGCCCATCGGTGATGGAATCTCTCATACGGCTCATCAGCGACAGAGTCCAGGCCACGTTGTGGAGGGACACGAGCCGGGCCGCCGTCGGTTCGTTCACTTGGAAGAGGTGGCGGACGTACCCACGCGAGTGTCGGCGACACACATCACAAAGGCACGTCGAGTCGATGGGGTTGTCATCGAGCGCGTGACGGGCGTTCTTCAGGTGCAACTTGCCCTCACCGGTGAGTGCCGTTCCATGACGGCCGATCCGGGTCTGGAGCACACAGTCGAACTGGTCGACCCCAAGGCCCACGGCCTCCACGAGCGAGGCAGGATCGCCCACTCCCATCAGGTAGCGCGGGCGATCCGCCGGGAGGTGCTCGATGGCAGCGGCGAGCACCGGCAACATCTGCTCCCGGGACTCACCCACACTCAGACCTCCGATGCCATAGCCATCGAAGCCCAGGTCGGCCAGGCGGCAGGCGCTCTCGGCTCTCAAGTGCCCGTCCAGGCCACCCTGCACGATCCCAAACAGGGCCTGATCGGGCCGCTGATGAGCCTCACGCGCCCTCGCCGCCCAGTTGAGTGTGCGGTCGTGGGCGAGCCGAATCACGTCAGGCGTTGACGGAAGCGGTGCGCAGACATCGAGCACCATCTGGATGTCCGCGCCGAGCAGTTCCTGCGTCCGCACGGCAGTCTCCGGTGTGAAGCGATGCCATGAGCCGTCATACGTCGAGCGGAACGTCACACCGTCGTCATCCATCTTCGGCTGCAGGGAGAACACCTGGTAACCGCCGGAATCGGTGAGTGTGTGGCCGGTCCATCCCGTAAACGCACCAAGCCCGCCGAAGTGGGCGACCGTGTCCGCTCCTGGCCGCAGCATGAGGTGATACGTGTTGCCGAGCACGATCTCGGCCCCGAGCAGTTCATAGTCGACGGCGCTGAGGTACTTGATGGCACCCCGCGTGCCGACGGGCATGAATACCGGCGTGCGGTATGTGCCGCGGGCCGTGGTCGCCACCCCCGTCCGGGCGGAGCCATCCCTCGCCGTGATCTCCATCGCGACAGGACGCATCAGGCGGCGCGCCGATCGAGCAGCATGGCGTCACCGAAGGACAAAAACCGGTAGCCCTCGGTGAGGGCAGTGTCGTAGAGGGCCCGCCAGCGGGGGCCGACGAAGGCGTCGATCATCAGCAGCAGCGTGGTGCGGGGCAGGTGGAAGTTCGTGAGCAGCACATCCACCACCTTCCACTGGTAGCCGTGGTGGATGAACAAGCGGGTCCGGCCCTCGCGCTCGCCAGTGGTGGCGGCAGACTCCAGGGCACGGACGCTCGTCGTCCCCACTGCCACGACGCGCCGTGCGGCCGTGCAGGCGGCCAGGGTCGCCGCTGGCACACGGTACCGCTCGCTGTGGATGACATGGAGTGCGGGGTCGTCAACGGTCATGGGCTTGAACGTGTCGAGACCGATGACGAGTTCGACGGTCGCCACGGCGATGCCGCGCTCGCCGAGACGCCCGAGGATGTCCGGCGTCAGGTGGAGGCCGGCCGTCGGCGCCGCCGCCGAGCCAGGCGTGTTGGCGTAGACCGTCTGATAGCGGTCCGGGTTCGCCAACGGCTCGGTGATGTAGGGCGGCAACGGCATCTCACCAAGCCTGGTGAGGCTGGACAGGGGCTCATCGTCACCCAGGATCTCCACGGACACCGTGACCCCGGCGGCTGAGCGCACGCCGACCCGTACCGCTGGGGTTCCGTCGGCGGCCAGCAGCACCTCGCCCGGCCGCAGCTTGCGGGCGGGGCGCACCAGCGCGTCCCATCGCCGCCTGGCCCCATCCTCAGGTTCGAGGAGCAGCACTTCCACCGCTCCCCCGCTCGTTCGCCGTAGCCGGAGACGGGCCGGAATCACCTTGGAATCGTTGACGACGACGAGGTCACCCGGTTCCAGCAGGTCAGGGAGATCAGCGACCAACCGGTGCACGGGCGGCTGCGATCCGCAGTCGACGAGCAACCGAGCCGCATCACGCGGCTCCACCGGGGTCTGCGCGATGCGGTCGGGCGGTAAGCCGTAGTCGAAGTCGTCGAGGTGCATGGGCGTTCCAGGCTATGGCTCGTGCGCATTGGACGGGCGACGCCCGGCTGCCGGGACTGGACCATGTGACACGATGCGGTCATGACCTCGATGCGCACCGAGTCCGTCACTGTCGACGGCGGATCATTCGACATGCACCTCTGGGTTCCCGAGCAGGGAACAGGCCCGGCGATGTTGCTCGTACAAGAGATCTTCGGAGTCGGCCCGTACATCAAGGCCGTCGCCGAACGCCTTGCCGGCGCCGGCTACGTGGTCGGCGCCCCCGATGTTTTCTGGCGTATTGCCCCTGGCTGGGCGGCCGACCACGACGAAGCGGGCCTGACGGCGTCCATCGGCCTGATGCCCAACTTCGACTTCCCGGCCGCGGTTGGCGACTGCATCGCCGCGCTCGGCGCGCTCGGCGCGTTGCCCGAGACCGAGGGTGACGCCGGCGTGATCGGCTTCTGTCTCGGCGGCACGTTGGCCTTTGCCGTCGCCGCCAACGCCGCGCCCTCGGTGTGCGTGAGCTACTACGGCTCGGGTGTCCCCGACATGTCAGGAATGCTGGATCAGGTGACGTGCCCCGTGTTGTTCCACTTCGGCAGCAACGACACCTACATCCCGAACGAGAAGGTGGAGGCCCTCAACGCCGCACTCGCCGGAAGGACGAACTGCACGCTCAACGTGGAGATCGCCACTCACGCGTTCGACAATCACGAGGCCGCTATGTTCTACGACGAGTCCGCCGCGAGGTCGGCGTGGGCCAAGACCATGGCGTTCCTCACCACCCATCTCCCAACCCACCCCCAGACGGTGTGACCCGACAAGAGGACGGTCAGCCGAACAGGTTTGGTGTGGTACCGAGATCCGGGTGGGGTGCCGAGAGCCCGAGGTGCAGCCAGGCGGCTGGCATCGCCACTCGGCCGCGAGGCGTACGGGCGATAAGGCCCTGCTGGATGAGAAACGGCTCGTACACGTCTTCGACCGTTTCGGTCTGCTCACCGATACTGATCGCGAGTGTCGACAGCCCTACCGGTCCCCCGGCAAACTGCTGACAGATCGCCCGAAGGATGGCGCGGTCGACCTTGTCCAAACCACGTTCGTCCACCCCGAACAGTGCCAACGCCTCGCGGGCCGTCGTGACATCGACGCTGCCGTCCGAACGAACCTCGGCAAAGTCGCGCACCCGTCGCAGGAGTCGGTTGGCGATGCGGGGGGTGCCCCGGCTGCGCCCCGCAATCTCCCACGCCCCCTCACGGTCGGCGACGACGCCGAGGATGCGGGCCGCCCGCACCACGATGGACTCGAGTTCGTCGACGTCGTAGTAGTCGAGCCTCGCCACCAGCCCGAACCGGTCGCGGAGGGGGCCGGTGATCATGCCGGTGCGGGTGGTGGCGCCGATGAGGGTGAAGCGCGGCAGCGTGAGCCGGATCGAGGAGGCCGCTGGCCCCTTGCCGACCACAATGTCGAGCTGATAGTCCTCCATCGCGGGGTACAAGATCTCCTCGACGACGCGCGGCAGCCGGTGGATCTCGTCGATGAAGAGCACGTCTCCCTCTTCGAGCTTGGTGAGGATGGCCGCGAGGTCCCCCGCCCGCTCGAGCGCAGGACCGGACGTGACGTGGAGGTGGACACCCATCTCGGTGGCGACGATGGTCGCCAGGCTGGTCTTACCCAACCCTGGCGGGCCAGCGAACAGCAGGTGGTCCGGCGCCTGTCCACGCCGGCGAGCCGCCTCCAACACGATCGAGAGGTGCTCTTTCAGCTCACGCTGACCCACAAACTCCGACAGCCGACGAGGCCGAAGCCCCGTCTCGTCCTCTACGAGTTCGTCGTCTCCCCCGATGCCGGGGTCGAGAAACTCCTCACGCACGTCGGGCCCCCAGCACTCTCAGCGCGTCGCGCAACAGCACGGCCGCATCGGTGTGCGCCGGCATGTCGCGCAAGGTCTCGCGGATCTCTTCGTTGGAGTACCCAAGCTGGCCGAGGGCTTCGCGAACGTCGGCCATCGGATTCGGGGCCGAACCACGGCCGACCACGGCGGCCACGTCGACGCCAGGGAGGTCGAGACGGTTCTTCAACTCCACGAGAAGCCGCTCCGCCGTCTTCTTGCCGACACCGGGCACGATGCACAACGAGCCGAGATCGGCGCTGGCGATGATGTCTCGCAGGGCGCCCGGTGAGTGGGTGGACAAGATGGCCAGCGCCAGCGCCGGGCCTACTCCGTTCGCCTTGATCAGCATCTCGAACGTCAGCCGTTCCTCGCGTGACAAGAAGCCGTAGAGCACCTGTGCGCCCTCGCGGATGTGGTGGTGGACGTGAACGAAGGCCGCGCTCGTCGGCTCCAACTCGGCCAACGTGCGAGGCGCTACCTGTACCCGGTAGCCCACACCGCCCACCTCGAGGAGCACCTCGCCGTCCGTCGTGCGCTCCAGGACGGTGCCCCGCAATGAGCCGATCATGACTGGGCCTGCGCGACCGAACGCCGCATCGGCGCCATGGCGAGATAGCAGAGCGCCAGCGCAGCGGCGTCAGCGGCGTCAGCCGGCTTCGGCGGTGCTGACAGCCCGAGTCTGATCTGAACCATGCGCTGCATCTGCCCCTTGTCGGCCCCGCCCCATCCGGCGATGGCATCTTTCACCTGATTCGGCGAGTACTGCGCCACCTCGCATCCAGCAGCGGCCGCCTCCACCAGCGCGAGTCCACTTGCCTGGCCGACGCTCATCGCCGTTCGTACGTTGACTTGGAAGAACACCCGCTCGACGGCCACGGCGGCCGGCCGATACTCCACGATGAGTTGCCGCAGTTCGTCGCGCAGAGCAAGGAGGCGATCCGGTAGCGAGTCGGTGACCGGGGTGCGAATGACACCGAGGGCCACGGCCCTGGCACGACTGGGGCCAGTGGACTCGATGCAGGCGTAGCCGCAGCGGGTCAACCCGGGATCGATACCAAGCACGAACACAGGTTCGACCTTATCGGGTGGATGGGTCAGAGTGGTGGATCAGGGGCGCGGCCCACACCAATTCGATCTCGCGCTCGATCGCCCAGCCCCACGAGCGCCACGCGCGCCCCCGGCGATCCCGCCTCCCACCACCACGTCGTAGCGATCCGTCATCTCGAGCACCTCCAACCTGTTGACGACAGCCGGACTCGTCCTGTGACAACTATTCGGTGAACCGCAGGGTGGACGGGTCGGTCAGGACGCGGTAGTAGCAGCCGCCACGAGCCTCTCCGGTTCCCGGATCCTTCGTGTGGCAGGCGCCGCCCGTCGTGCGCCGCACGGGGTAGAGCAACGAGTTCTGCTCGCAGTTCACCCTCACCTCGACGAGCGCCAGCACATCGCCCGACGTTGCACCCTTGTGCCACAGCTCGTCACGTGACGTGGACCAGAGAACCGCGCTACCTCGAGCGAGCGTCTCGCGTACGGCGACCTCGTTGGCGTACCCGACGAACAGGACCTCGCCAGAGTCGGCATCCTGCAGCACGACCGGCACGACGTGTTGGCCCGCTCGCCCGATCTTGCCGAGTTTGTCGAAGTCCAGACGGACAGTGGTGCCCTCTTCGAGATCTGTCACGACGCCTGGGCAGCCTTGACCGCGTCGATCAACTCCGAGACCGGCCGGTAGGTCAGCCCGGCGATCGCCCGATGCGCATACCGGATGACTCCCGATACGTCCACCACGAACACGCTACGGCGGGGGAAGCGTAAGGGCCCGAGCGTGCCGTACAACGCCGCCACCGCCTTGTCCGTGTCGGCCAGCAGCGGAAATGCCAGCCCATGTTTGGCGGCGAACTTCTCGTGGCTTGCCACGTCCTGAGGGCTTACCGCGAGGATCTGGGCGTCGACACCGTCGAACTCGGCGAGATCGTGGTTGTAATTGTTGAGCTGTTTCGTGCAGACCGCCGTGTCGTCACCCGGATAGAAGACGAGCACGACGGTGTGGCCCCGGTACTCCGAGAGCGAATAGTCGCGCCCCCCGGTGCCGGGCAGGGTGAAGTCGGGGGCGTGGTCGCCCGTGCCGATGGACATGTCGCTCCCTATGCCTCGACCGCTTGAAGGATGTCGTCCGCGATGTCAAAGTTGCTGTAGACGTCCTGCACGTCCTCATTGTCCTCGAACGCGTCGACGATCCGCAGGATCTTCCTGGCCTCCTCGAGGCTCGTGACCGGAATCGTCATCGATGAGATCATGGTCGTCTCTGCCGACAGCACTTCGATGCCAGCAGCCTCGAGCGCATCCTTGACATCGTGGACGTCCGACGGGGCGGAGAGGACTTGCCAGCTGTCGCCCTGATCGCTGATGTCATCAGCACCGGCGTCGAGCGCGGCGAGCATCACGTCGTCCTCGTTCGCCGTGCGCGCCACCTGTACCACGCCTCTACGGCTGAACTGCCAACTGACCGCGCCGGGCTCCGCCATCGTCCCACCCAGCTTCGAAAAGATGGTGCGTACCTCGGCCCCCGTTCGATTCCGGTTGTCCGTGAGCACGTCGACGAGAATGCCGACACCGCCTTGGGCGTACCCCTCGTACGTGATCGCCTCGTACGTCCCACCCTCGTTGCCGCCGGTACCGCGCTTGACGGCACGGTCGATGGCGTCGTTCGTCATCTGGCCGGCTTTGGCCTTGACGATGATGGTGCGCAACGTGGCGTTGACGCTCGGATCGCCGCCGCCGTCACGGGCGGCCACTTCGAGCTGACGAGCCATCTTGGCGAAGAGCTTGCCGCGTGCCTGATCCGCCGCGCCCTTCTTGTGTTTGATCGTGGCCCATTTCGAGTGGCCGGACATGGCTCAGACCTCCTGCAAGACGTCGAAGAACTGGGGGAAGAACTGGGAAAGGAACTGGGAGTGGAGCCGGCCGTCGCCGGTCAGCTCGGGATGAAACGAGGCCACTGTGACGGCACCCTGCCTCGCGAGGACAGGGGTGTCATCGTGCCGAGCAAGCACCTCGACGCCCTCCCCGCACGACTCGACACCGGGAGCCCTGATGAACACCGCATGGAACGGCGCATCGAGCCCTTTCACCTTCAGGTCCGCCTCGAAGCTGTCGATCTGGCGACCGTAGGCGTTGCGGCGAACAGTGATGTCGATTGCCCCGAAGCTGCACTGATCGGGGCGGCCGTCGAGCACTGTGGTGGCGAGCAGGATCATGCCGGCGCACGTACCGAAGACGGGGAACCCGTCGTTCAGCCTCGCCCGAAGGGGGTCGAACAGCTCGGATGTGGCGAGCAGGCGCGACATGGTGGTGGACTCCCCTCCCGGCATGACGAGTGCATCGACTTCGGCAAGATCGGCCGGGGTACGCACTTCGCTGACGTCAGCGCCGAGCCCGGAGAGAACCCGCACATGCGCGGCGAACGCGCCCTGGAGAGCCAGGACTCCGACCCGCGGTCGTGCGCCCACCTGGAGGCCTCTGTTCGCCGAACATCGGGGGTCAGGCTACTGCGCCGGGCCTTACCAGCCGCGCTCGGCGTACTTGACCGCGACTTCGTCCATGCCGATACCGGTCATGGGCGCGCCAAGGCCGCGGCTGACCTTGGCGAGCATGTGCGGATCGCGGAAATGGGTAGTGGCCTCCACGATCGCCTTTGCCCGCTTCTCCGGCTCGTCGCTCTTGAAGATGCCGGACCCCACGAAGACGGCCTCCGCCCCGAGTTGCATCGCGAGGGCGGCATCAGCGGGCGTCGCCAGCCCGCCCGCACAGAACAACGGCACTGGCAGGCAGCCCGTCTCAGCGATCTCCTGCACGAGCGGGAGCGGGGCCTGCAAGCGCTTGGCCCACTCGAACAGCTCGGCCGAATCGGCTTGGGTGATCTTGCG
>JBKJJS010000369.1:0-8005 GCA_046597895.1 Ilumatobacteraceae bacterium | reverse complement strand
AGTTCCAGACCGCCCGTGGAGGCCATCGGGCTCATACGCCATTTCGGCGACGTCCGCGCCGTCGAGGGCGTCGATCTCGCAGTGCAGGCCGGGGAGATCTTCGGCTTCCTCGGGCCGAACGGTGCGGGCAAGTCCACGACCGTTCGCATGCTGACCACGCTGCTACGACCGACCGGCGGTCGCGCCACCGTCGCCGGCTTCGATGTCGTGAGTCAGGCTTCCGAGGTACGAAAGCGCATCGGGGTCGCGCTCCAGGACGCCGCCATCGATCCGCTCATGACCGGCAATGAACTCCTCCACCTCCAATCAGTGCTCTACGGCATCGAGAAGCAGCGGGCGCACGCGAGGGCCGGCGAACTCCTGGAGAGGGTCGGGCTCTCCGGTGCCGCCGATCGCCGCGTCGGTACCTACAGCGGCGGCATGCGGCGCCGACTCGACCTCGCGTTGGCGCTCATGCATGAACCGCTCGTGCTCTTCCTCGACGAGCCGACAACCGGCCTCGACCCAATGAGCCGTGTGGCGCTGTGGGAGGAGGTGCGTTTCCTCAACAGGGAGCTGGGCACGACGGTGCTCCTCACCACGCAATACCTGGAAGAAGCGGATCAGCTCGCCGACCGGATCGCCATCATCGACCACGGTCGTATCGTGCGCGAAGGCGTTCCCAAGGAGTTGAAGGCCCAGATCGGCGCTCCAACGCTGGTCATCACCGTCCCGGCCGATCAACGCGACAAGGCCACCGCCGTGCTCGTCGAGTTCGGCGAGTTACGCCCGACCTCCGAAGGGTCACTCGGGGTCGGTCTGGCCGCCGGCGCTGAGGCCATCGCCGAGGTGATCCGCCGCCTCGACCAGGCGGAAGTCCGGCTCCAGCACGTGGAACTGAACGAACCGAGCCTGGACGACGTGTTCGCCGAAGCCACGGGTCATCGACTCGAGGGCGCCGCGAAAGCACCGGAGGCCGGGGGCGGCAGCGGTCCGGCAGCACCCCGTGGCCGCCGGCGACGGTCTGGTCGGCGCCCGTGACCACCGTGACGGGCGCTCCTCCGATATACGAACACCTCCACCAATCAGCCGTACGCCAGACGCTCGCTCTGGCCAAGCGGAGTCTGCTCGGACGCATCCGCCAGCCGGCGGTGTTGGCGCCAGCGTTCGTGTTCCCGCTCTTCTTCGCGGCATTGTCGTCAAGCACGTTCAGTCGCGTGAAGGACTCCCCGGGTTTCCCCGACGTCGATTCATTCCTTCAGTTCGGACTCGCGGCGGCCATCCTCCAGGGCGTCTTCTTCGGAGCGACGTCAGGAGCGGCCGACCTCGCGACGGACATCGAGCAGGGCTTCTGGGAACGCCTCATCGCCTCGCCCGTTCATCGGACGTCCATCGTGATCGGCCGACTGGCGTCGTCGATGGTGGTCGGCGGGGCGCAGGCGCTCATCTTCATCGGCGTGTTCGCGCTCTTCGGAGCGCAAGTGCGGACTGGTCCCATTGGGATTGTCGCATTGGCGATTTCTGCGGCCCTCCTTGCACTCGCCGTCGCTTCCACCATGGCCACGTTCGCGATCCGCAGCGGATCTCCGGAGGTGGTCCAGGGCGCCTTCCCGCTCGTGTTCATGCTCATGTTCCTCTCGTCGGCGTTCATGCCTCGGGAACTGATGCACGGCTGGTTTCTCGCTATCGTGAACATCAACCCGGTCACCCACATCGTCGAAGGAATGCGGGCGTTCGTACTTGAACCAGACCTTCACCCCGATCAGTTCGTACGGGCGTGGGGCATCCCCGTCCTCTGGTCGATGCTGGCGCTCGCGCTCTGCCTCCGAGCCCTTCGCCGACGCTTGGCCCAGTCGTGACCCCGTCGAACTCCGAGCCGGTGGTGGCCACCAGCCACACCCTGCCCGTCGTGGCCGCCATCGTGAACCGCTCGATGACCCGCGTCCGGCGAATGCCGTCAGCGTTCATTCCCTCATTAGCGATGCCAGTGTTCCAGTTGATCGCGTTCAGTGGGGCCTTCGCCGGCGCACTGGCCTTCGCCGGCATCGCCAAGGCCGTCGACTGGTATGTCCCGATGGCCGCCATCCAAGGCGCGGCGTTCGGGGCCATGGGCCTGGCATTCGGCACGATCAATGATCTTCAGACCGGATTCTTCGACCGGTTACGGATGGCGCCGGCGGGCCGCAACGCGCTTGTGATCGGCCCGCTGGCGGCGTCGCTCGTCCGCTCCATCCTGCCCATCACTCTCGTGACAGTCGTTGGCTTCCTGTTCGGCGCCCACCTCCCCGGTGGTCCGCTTGGGCTGGTCACGATGACCGTCGCCGCCTTCGGGGTGGCCTACATCGCATCCGGATTCGGTCTGGGACTGGCCTACCGGATGCGCTCGCTGGCCGCCGCGACGCTGACCCAGTTCGCCATCTTCTTCGCCATCTTCCTGTCGACGGCGCAGATGCCGCTTGAGTTCATCGAGGGATGGGTGAAGCCGATCGCCCGGATCAACCCCGTCACGTACATCCTGCGTTTGGCTCGCCAGGGCTTCCTCGGCGACGTCACGTGGCACGACACGTGGCCGGGGCTCGTGGCCATCGGAACCGTCGGCACGGTCACCACGCTCTTCGCCATCCATGGCCTCAGGAGCTTCGACAAGTAGGTCCATGCGCCACGGGCGTTCACAATCGCACGTGCCCAGTCGCACACCGCCGCGGAATGAGGCATGATGGCGGCCGTCACATCGGGGCTTCATCCGGCCACATCGCAATCTGGGGGTACACGTGCAGATCACGGTCACCGTCAACGGCACGTCGCACACGAGCGACGTGGAGCCGCGCACGCTGCTCGTCCACTACATCCGCGAAACGCTCGGCCTCACCGGGACGAACATCGGCTGCGACACCTCCAGTTGCGGGGCGTGCACGCTGCACGTCAACGGCGAGAGTGTGAAGAGCTGCACCATGCTGGCCGTCCAGGCCGACGGCGACGATCTTCTCACCATTGAGGGACTCGCCAACGGCTCGGAACTGCACCCCATGCAGCAGGCGTTCATGGAGAACCATGGCCTGCAGTGCGGGTACTGCACGCCCGGCATGGTGATGGCGGCAGTGAGCCTGCTGAAAGAGAACGCCCACCCGAGCGAGCACGAGGTCCGGATCGGCCTCGAAGGCAACCTATGCCGCTGCACCGGATACCACAACATCGTGAAGTCAGTGCTCGCCGCCGCCAATGGAGGAAGCCAGTGATTCCCGCCGCGTTCGACTACCAGCGTGCTTCGTCGGCCGATGAAGCCATCGCACTCATTGCCGAGCACGGCGAGGACGCCAAGTTCCTGGCCGGTGGTCACAGCCTCCTGCCACTCATGAAGCTGCGCCTCGCCTCGCCGTCCGTCCTCATCGACATCGGGCGGATCACCGATCTGTCCTACATCCGCGACAGTGGCGATCACGTTGCGATCGGCGCTCTCACCCGCCATCGGGAAGTCGAGACGTCGGCGCTGCTCGCCGAGCACGTACCGCTCCTCGCCCACGCGGCCGGCCACGTCGGCGACCCCCAGGTGCGCCACCGTGGCACCATTGGCGGCTCCATCGCCCACTCGGACCCCGCGTCGGACCTCCCGGCGACCACACTGGCGCTCGGTGCCACGTATGTCGTGCAGGGCCCGAACGGTCGCCGCTCCATTGCCGCCACCGACTTCTTCACCGGCTTCCTCGAGTCGGCACTGAACCCCGACGAGATGCTCGTTGAGATCCAGGTACCGAAGATGGCCGGCGCCGGCTGGAGTTTCCAGAAGTTCAACCGACGCGCTCAGGACTGGGCCATCGTCGGTGTCGCCGCCTGGAGGCGCAACGGTTCGTCTGGGGTGGCACTCGTCAACATGGGGAGCACGCCCGTGCTCGCCTCCTCGGTGTCGGCCGCTCTTGCGGGCGGAGCATCGGTCGCCGACGCCGCCCAACAGGCGTGCGCCGAAGCCGACGCCCAAGCCGACCTCAACGCATCGGTCGAGTACCGCGAGCACCTCGCGAAGGTGCTCGTCCGGCGGGCCCTGGAAGAAGCCTCGAAGTAGGGGTCGCCTCGCCGGTCAGAGGAGACCGGCGTACTGTCCACCGTCGACGGGGGTGTGCGTGCCGGTGATGAATCGCGCCTGTTCGCTGCACAGGAACGCGACAGCCTGCCCGAAGTCGAGCGGATCGCCGAGCGTGCCGGTGGGGATGCCCATCAGCTTCGCATCGGGATCAGCGCCGTACACCGTGCGGATGCGGTCCGTGAGGTGGATACCCGGTTGCAGGCTGTTGACAGTGACGCCGTCCTTGGCGATCTCACGGGCCACGGTCTTCAGGAACCCGGTGAGTCCGGCGCGGGCGGTGTTGGACAAGATCAGAGTCGGGATCGGTTGACGCACGCTCGACGACGTGATCGCCACCACCCGGCCCCAGCCCTTGGCCTGCATGGCGGGAATGGCGGCCTTGCACATACCGACGGTGGACATCAGGCTGAGGTCGAGTGCCGCCTGGTACGCCTCGATATCTGTCGACTCGAAGGTGCCGGTCGGCGGCCCGCCCGTGTTGCAGACAAGGATGTCGAGACCTCCGAGCAACTCGCTGGCGGCCGCCACGAATGCCGCGCCACCCTTCGCGTCCGACACCTCGTGGACGACATACCGGCACCCGTGGCCGATCCGCTCGACGGCTTCCTGCAGCCGGTCCTCGCGGCGTCCGCAGATCACCACCTCGGCTCCCTCGTTCGCCAATGCCAACGCTGACCCGAACCCGAGCCCCGCTGAGCCGGCCGCCACCGCTGCTTTCTTGTCCGTCAATCCCAGATCCATGCACTGGAGATTACGCTGCACCTCACCCGGAGAGAGGTGAGCACAATGGTCGACGAGCACGACGACCACGGAACCGCCACGCAGGACGACGAAGCGGATCCCCGTCGGCGCATGTACCTCGATGCAATCGCCGACGCCGACCCGTACCCCTACTGGTACGACGACGCCGATGAACCCGACAGCAATCCCACGCTCGTGCGCACCGAGAGCTGCGACCTGTGTGTCATCGGCGGGGGCTACACCGGGCTCTGGACCGCCATCATCGCCAAGGAACGGGACCCATCGCGCGATGTTGTCCTCCTCGAGGCGCACGAAATCGGCTCGGCGGCCAGCGGACGCAACGGCGGTTTCATGGAGGCAAGCCTCACGCATGGGGTCTCGAACGGGAAGGAGCGGTTCCCCGACGAACTGCCCATTCTCGAAGAGCTCGGCCTCCGCAACCTCAACGAGATCGAAGCGGCGATCACGCGTTACGGGATCGACTGCGACTACGAGCGGACAGGCGTCATCGACGTGGCAACGTCGTTCCACCCCGCCAGCTACCTCGACGAGTTGCGGGACGAGTACGCGTTGCTTCGCCAACTCGGCCAACCCGTCGAGTTCCTCGATGCCGACGCCATGCAACGCCAGATCCACTCCCCCACGTACCGCGGCGGCCTGTGGCGTAAGGACCGAGCGGCGATTGTCGACCCCGCGCGGCTGTGCTGGGGCCTCAAGGCCGCCGCCGAGTCGCTCGGCGTGCGCATCTACGAGGACTCGAAGGCCACCAAGATTGAGCGCGACGGGGTCGGCGTCCTCGTCACCACCCCGCTCGGGCGGGTTCGCGCCGGGCGCGTGGCACTGGCCACGAATGCCTTTCCGCCATTGCTGCGCCGACTCGGTCACTACATCGCCCCGGTGTACGACTACGTGCTCGTCTCCGAGCCACTCAACCCCAGCCAGATGGCCTCGATCGGGTGGGCCGGCCGCCAAGGTTTGTCGGACATCCCCAACCAGTTCCACTACTACCGTCTCACCGAGGACAACCGGATCCTGTGGGGCGGCTACGACGCCGTCTACTACTTCAGGGGTCGGGTGCGCAGCGAATTCGAGTCTCGGCCGGAGACGTGGGCCAAGCTGAGCCGCCACTTCTTCGCCACGTTCCCGCAGCTCGAGGACGTGAAGTTCACGCACGCCTGGGGTGGCGTCATCGACACGTGCACCCGCTTCTGCGTGTTCTGGGGCAAGGCGATGCAGGGCCGGGTGGCGTATGCGCTCGGGTATACCGGGCTCGGTGTCGGCTCCGCCCGGTTCGGCGCCGAGGTGATGCTCGACATCCTCGATGGCAAGCGATCCAAGGCCACCGAGACGAAGTTCGTGCGCGAGAAGCCCCTGCCATTCCCGCCCGAACCCCTCCGGTTCATGGGCATCCAGGCCACTCGGTGGTCGCTCGACCGCGAGGACAAGACCGGCGAGCGCAACGCCTGGCTCCGCACGCTCGACCGCCTCGGCCTCGGCTTCGATTCCTGATACTGCTGGCTCGCGGCGACCGTCCCGTACGCTGGCCCGGGTATGCCCAACACTCCTGCCTCCGTGTCCGAGGTGTTCTCCGCGCTCTCCGCGCACGGTTACCTGCCCGACGAGGGGCTGGCCACCGCCGTCTATCTCGCCATGGCGCTGCAACGTCCGCTCCTCCTGGAAGGAGAGGCCGGCGTCGGCAAGACCGAGGTGGCCAAGGTGCTGGCTCGTTGGACCGGCGGCGAGCTGATCCGGCTCCAGTGCTACGAAGGCATCGACTCCAGCCAAGCCGTCTACGAGTGGGACTATGCCAAGCAACTCCTTCACCTTCGCGCCGCTGAAGCGACCGGCGAGGCCAGCGGGGTCGGCACGGCGACGCTCGAAAATCAGCTCTACTCCGAGCGCTTCCTCGTGAAGCGGGCACTGCTACGGGCCATCGACCACCGGGAGGGCCCGCCGCCGATCCTGCTGATCGACGAAGTCGACCGCGCCGATGACGAGTTCGAGGCGTTTCTCCTGGAGGTGCTGTCGGACTACCAGATCACCGTGCCAGAGCTCGGGACGTTCACCGCCGACGTACCGCCGATCGTTATCCTCACCTCCAATCGCACCCGCGACGTCCACGACGCCCTCAAGCGGCGGTGCTTGTATCACTGGGTCGAGCACCCGAGCTTCGAAAGAGAGGTCGCCATCGTGCGCCTGCGGGTACCGGATGTGGCGGAGGCACTTGCCCGCCAGGTCGCGGCGGCCGTGGAGACGATGCGGGGCCTCCAGCTCTACAAGCCACCGGGGGTCGCCGAGACCATCGACTGGGCTAACGCCCTCGGCCGCCTCGGTAACTCCGAGCTCGACGAGCGACTCGTCGACGCCACGCTTGGTACGGTCCTCAAGTATCGGGAAGACCAGGAAAAGGTGCGCCAGCACGGCGTGGCCGAGCTCGTGAAGCAGGCGTTCGAGCGCGGATCGGTGCATGGCTGACGACAGCGATGCGATGCGGATCGCCGTGGCCTTCGCTCGGGTGTTGCGCGGGGTCGGCGTGGTGGTGCCGATCGGCTGTGTCCTCAGTTTCGCCGAGGGCATCGAGGCGGTGGGGTTCGCCGAGCGGTCCCCCGTGTACTGGGTGGGGCGTACGACGCTCGTACACCGGCCGGAGGACATCGCCGTGTTCGACCAGGCATTTGCCGTGTTCTGGGACCACCGCCGTCCATCCGGGGGGCTCATCATCGAAGAGCTCCCGATCGAGATCCAACTGGCGATCGACAGCGACGAGGAAGCGGACGACCAGATCCCGCCCGCCGAACCATCGGACACGCCGACGATCCAGCTTCGCTTCTCGGCCGCCGAAGTCCTGCGGCAGAAGGACTTCGCCCACTATTCACCTGAGGAACTCCACCAGGCCCACGCCCTCATGGCCGACCTACGGCTGAGCGGCGTCCCGAGAAGGAGTCGGCGGCTCGTCAACGCGGGTCGGTCCGGTGTTCGTCCTGACTTGCGGCGGACCATCCAGGCGGCCTTGCGGTCCGGCGGTGAGCCCATCGAGCGGGCGTGGCGCGACCCGGGCGAGAAGCTGCGGCGCCTTGTCCTGCTGCTCGACGTGTCTGGGTCGATGGAGCCCTACGCCAGGGCGTTGGTGCGCTTCGTGCACGCCGCCGTCGCCGGCCGTCAGAAGGTCGAGGCGTTCACGTTGGGCACGCGTCTCACCCGCGTGAC